>JBIOYN010000125.1:0-12396 GCA_044870155.1 Acidimicrobiia bacterium
ATCCTCATCATCGGCGAGGACGGCGAGCGCCTCGGCCCGGGTCAGGAGGGCCAGATCTACATCAAGAACCTCGTGGGTGGGGACTTCGAGTACAAGGGGGCGCCGGAAAAGACGGCCGAGGCCCACCTGGCGCCGGGCGTGATGACCGTGGGCGACGTCGGCTACCTCGACGACGACGGCTACCTCTTCCTGTGCGACCGCAAGATCGACATGGTGATCTCCGGGGGCGTGAACATCTATCCGGCCGAGATCGAGTCCGTCCTGGTCACGCACCCGGCGGTGGCCGACGCCGCCGTCTTCGGCGTCCCCAACGACGAGTTCGGCGAGGAGGTGAAGGCGGTGGTGGAGCTCGCCCCCGGGCACGAGCCCTCCGATGACCTGGCCCGCGACCTGGTGGCCTTCGCCCGGCAGCACCTGGCCGGCTACAAGGTGCCCCGCTCCGTCGACTTCACCGCCGGCCTGCCCCGCACGCCCACGGGCAAGCTGCTCAAGCGCGAGCTGCGCGACCCCTTCTGGGCCGGGCGGGAACGCGTGATCTAGGCCACCCGGCGGGGCCTGCCGGTCAGTTGGAGCTGGGGGACAGGCCGGCCAGCAGGGTGGCCAGAGTGGAGCGGTCGACCAGGGACGACTTGGGCAGCTGGGCCAGGGCGGCGAGCACCCGGGACTGCTCGTCGTCGGTGGAAGCCACGTCCAGCAGGTCGAGGAGCACGTCGTTGGCGGCGTAACGGTCCATCACGCCGGTGGTGGTCCCGAACCCGGCCAGAACGGCCTGGACACGTGCGCTGAAGTCTGCCTCGGTGGTCGTGGCCATGTCCCTCGCATCCTCCCCGATCGTCATCACGAGGTGATATCGACCATAGAGGCGCCTGACTTGAACCCCGAACGACGCCGGGCTCGAACCCCGAACATGACGACCGGGCCGCACCCGAAGGTACGGCCCGGTCGTGTCCGGCATCCCCCCCGGTTGAACAGGTGGAGCAGGGATCAGGTGGCCGGTGCGGTGGTGGCACCGCCGCCGGCGGGTGCCGGTGGTGCCTGGCCGTGGCGCAGCGCCTCCAGCTCCTCCCAGATCTTCACGTCCTTCGTCTCCCTCAGGGTGAGGGAGCCCACCACGAAGGTGATCGAGGCGATGACGATCGGGTAGATGAGGCCGGCGTACATGCTCTTGGTGGCCGAGTTGACGTACAACCCGATCAGCGGCAGCAGCCCTCCGAACACGCCGTTGCCGATGTGGTACGGCAACGACAGCGACGTGTACCGGACTTTTGCTGGGAACGCCTCCACCAGATAGGCGGCGATGGGGCCGTAGACCATGGTCACGAAGATCATCTGGATGAAGATGAACAGAACCAGCAAGGGGAAGTTCGGGCTCTTCTTGGAGGCGTCGGCCGCCCCCGCCGCCAAGTTCTCCTTGTAGGTCTTGTCCGTCTTGGCCGTCACGATCTTGCCGTCGGAGTTGATGGCCGACAGCTTGGGCTCGTTGGTGATGGGATCGTGGGTGGCCTTGAGCGTGACGACGTCGGTGTTCGCCGCCGCCTGCATGCCGTGGTAGATCGGGATGTAGAAGACGGCGGCCAGCAGGCAGCCGGTCATCATGATCCGCTTCCGCCCGATCTTGTCGGAGAGCGAGCCGAAGACGACGAACAGCGGCATGCCCAGCAGGATGCCGGCGGCGATGACGATCCGGGCCGCCTCGGTCTCCAGCTTGAGGATCGTGGTCAGGTAGAACAGGGCGTAGAACTGACCCGTGTACCACACCACGCCTTGACCGGCGGTGGCGCCGAACAGCGAGCGCAGGATCCGCTTCCAGTTCTCCCAGCCCTTGAGGGCGTCCTTGATCGGGGTGGTCGAGGTCTTCCCCCCGGCCTTGAGGCCGGCGAAGATCGGGGACTCCTTCATCTTGAGCCGGATGTAGAGCGAGATCCCGACCAGGAAGATGGAGAACAGGAACGGCAGGCGCCAGCCCCAGTCGGCGAAGGCGAGCGGCGTCATGTTCCGCTGGATGATGATGACCACGAAGATGGCCACGAACAGGCCCAGGGTGGCGGTGATCTGGATGAAGCTGGTGTAGAAGCCCCGTCTGTGGTCGGGCACGTGCTCGGCCACGTAGATGGCGGCCCCGCCGTACTCACCACCCAGAGCCAGGCCCTGCAGGATCCGGAACAGGATCAGCAGGGCTGGTGCCGCGTACCCGATGGTGCCGTAACTGGGTAGCAACCCGACGCCCGCCGTACAGGTACCCATGACCAGCAGGGTGACCAGGAAGGCGTACTTGCGACCCACGAGGTCGCCGATCCGGCCGAAGAACAGGGCCCCGAAGGGCCGGACGACGAAGCCGACGGCGAAGGTCGACAGGTACAGCAGCAGCTGCACCGTCTCATTGCCGGGCGGGTAGAACCTCGGTGCCAGCGTGGTGGCCAGCGTCCCGAAGATGTAGAAGTCGTACCACTCGATCACGGTGCCGGCGGCCGAGGCGCCGATCACGTTCCAGATCTTGTATTCCTTCCGGGCGATTTCCTCGGCGGTTTCGCCAGTCGCAACTGATGCCACGTCCTGGTCCCCCTGTGTGTGCCGATCGTGTCGGTAAGCCACAGTAAGTGCGCGACGACGTTCGGCCCATGGGGCAAGCGACGAGCGCCGCGCCTCTTGCGCTGAGCGGGCCCCCAGCAGCGACGAATGGAGGCGCCGCGAACCGGCGTTAGCGCTGCTGGGAGGGGGTGACGAGCCCTTCGAGGAGGCGCTGGAGCGTCTCCGCGACATCGTCCACGGCGGCGTCGAAGACGGCCTCGTTGGCTTTCGACGGCTTCCGGTAGCCGCTCACCTTGCGGACGAGCTGGAGGGCGGCGGCCTTGATCTCCTCGTCGGTCGGCTCGGTCCCCCGCAGCGTCTTGATGCTCCGGCACATGACCGCAGCGTAACCGTGGGACAAATGTGACGGATCGTGGGTTGGGGAGCGCGCTGCGTGGGTACCTGTGGGTGACCGGCGACACCGAAGCACGCCGTGCGGGCGACCAGCCACACCCCCCGTCACTCCTCTGGGCGCTCCCCTTCGAAACCCACGGAGGCTTCCTCGTGCCCGACCTTCCTGGTATGGCCGGCTCATCCCAGTACGTCGAGCAGGCGGGAATGGACCTGCGGGTCCTGCACTCCTGCCACAGCTCCTGGTACTTCGATCCCGCCCGGCAGCGCTTCCAGCGGGTGCCCCGGGGCCTGGACGCCGTCCCCGAGAGCGAATGGGCGTACTACCACCGCCTGGAGATCGACACGTCGGGGTCGTTCATGGTCACGCTCAACGTCGACGACACCCGGATGCTCCGCTCCTGGGTCCACTCCGAGCCCTGCCCCCACTGCCACCTCGGCGACCGCACGGAGGAGCTCCGGCTGCAGCCGCTCCGGCCCTGAGACGCTGGGACAATGGTGGGGTGACCTCCGTCCGCCGCCACCTCTGCATCCTGGTGCTCACCTCCGTGGCCGCCGGCGCCTGCACCGGTGAGGGACGGCCGCCCAAGTCGCTGACGGGCGTGGCCGGCCCCGCCTCGACGGTGTCGAGCGCCACCACCACCACAGCTGCGCCGGCCACCACCGCCACGGCCGCCCCCACCACCGTCTCCACCGGCCCGTCCCCGTCGACGGCCACCACCACACCGCCGGCCACGGCCCCCCCGGCGGCGGGCACGCTGGCGTGGTCGAAGTGCGGCAGCCTGCAGTGCGCCACGCTCCGGGTGCCGGTCGACTCCGCCAACCCTGCGGGCCCCACCCTCGACCTCGCCCTGGCCCGGCGGCCGGCGGGGTCGCCGTCCACCCGCATCGGCTCCCTGGTGTTCAATCCCGGCGGCCCGGGGGACTCGGGGATCGACGCCCTCCCCCACGAGCTCGAGGCTCTCAACCCCGTTCTCAAGGCCCGCTTCGATGTCGTGTCGTGGGACCCCAGGGGCATCGGCCGCAGTGCCCCCATCCGCTGCCCGTCAACGGGCGGGGGTGGGTCGTCGTCGGGTGAGAGTGCGCCGGTCGATCCCATGCCCACCACCGACGCCGACCGCCAGCGCCTGGCTGACGGCTACCGGGCTTACGGCAGCCAGTGCCTGCGCAACCACGGCGAGCACTACCTCCGCCACGTGGGGACCGACTCGACCGCCGAGGACCTGGAGCGCATCCGGGTGGCCCTGGGCGACGAGCGCCTGACCTTCATCGGCCACTCCTCGGGCACCCTGCTGGGCGCCATCTACGCCGATCGCTACCCGCAGCGGGTGCGGGCGCTCGTCCTCGACGGGCCCATCGACCCTTCGCTCGATCTGCTGGGCATGACCCGGGCCCAGGCGGTGGCCTTCGAGCGCACGCTGGACGGGTTCTTCGCCTGGTGCGCGGCCGACTCGGGCTGCGCCTGGCGGCCCGGCCCCGACCTGCGGAACGGGTTCCTGGCCCTCCTCGACCGGCTCCGCAAGGAGCCGCTGTCCGCCCCGGACGGCGAGAAGGTGGGGGTGAGCGAGCTGATGACGGGGGTCATGGGCCGCCTCTACGCCCGCTCCCGGTGGCCGTCGCTCGGCCAGGCCCTGGGCTCGGCGGAGCAGGGTGACGGCTCCCCCCTCGCCACCCTGTCCAACCGCTACGTGAACGGCGGGGCCAGCAACTTCGCCGACGCCCGGGCCACCATCACCTGCGCCGACCACCCCGCCCCCAACGACCCGGCCGCTTACCCGGCGCTGGCCGACGCCGCCGCCAAAGAGGCCCCGGTCTTCGGGCCGCTGTTCACCTGGGCGGCGCTGTCGTGCGGGGTTTGGCCGGTGCCCGCCTCCCTCCAACCCCACGCCGTGCGGGCTCCGGGCGCCCCGCCCATTCTGGTGGTGGGCACCACCGGCGATCCCGCCACGCCGAAGGACTGGGCCGAGTCACTCGCCGGTCAGCTGGCGCAGGGCGTCCTCGTGCTCCGGCAGGGCAGCGAGCACGTGGCCTACTACTACTCGTCGTGCGTGCGGGGCATCGTCGACGCCTACCTGGTCGACGGCCGGCTGCCCGCCAGCGGGACGACCTGCCGCTGAGGCGTCGGTTCCCATCGGAGCATGGCGTCGAGCTCCTCGGGCGGGGCCGGGCGGGCGAAGAAGTACCCCTGGGCCAGGTCGCAACCCAGCGCCACCAGCTCGGCCGCCTGGCGGGCCGTCTCCACTCCCTCGGCCACCACCCTCATGCCCAGGGCGTGGGCCAGGTCGATGACGCTCTCCACGATGGCCGTGTCGGCGGCGTCGACGCCGAGTCCCTGCACGAAGGCCTGGTCGATCTTGAGCACGTTGAGGGGGAAGCGCTTCAGGTAGGTGAGGGACGAGTAGCCGGTGCCGAAGTCGTCCATGGCGAGTTCGACGCCCAGCGACCCGAGGGCGGAGAGGGCGGCACCGTGGTACTCGACGTCCTCCATGAAGCTGCTCTCCGTCAGCTCCAGGCACAGGCGCCCGGGCGGGAGCCCGTTGGTGTCGAGCACGGCCTGCACCGAATCGCAGAGCTGGGGCCGGCGCAGCTGCTGGGCGGCGACGTTGACCTTGAGCGTGAGGGGCGAGTCGGGCCGCGCGTCCTGCCAGATCCGCCACTGCCGGGCGGCCTCCTCCAGCACCCACTGGCCGATGGGCACGATGAGCTCGGTCTCCTCGGCCAGGGGGATGAACGACTTGGGTGGGAGGAGGCCCCGGGTGGGATGCATCCAGCGCACCAGCGCTTCCACCCCATGGACGTGCCCCGTGCTGAGGTTGATCACCGGCTGGTAGAAGACCCGCAGCTCGTCGCGCTCCACGGCCCGGTGCAGGGCGCTTTCGATCTCCAGGCGCTCGACGGCCTGGGTGCGCATGTTCTCGTCGAAGAACTCGAAGCGGGCCCGACCCTCGGCCTTGGCCCGGTACATGGCGGCGTCGGCGTCCCGGATCAGGCCCTCGGGCGAGTCCGTCCCGTCGCCCACGGCCACGCCCATGCTCGCGGTGAGGAACACCTCCTGGCCCTTGACCAGGAACGGGGCCTGGAACGCCTCCCCGATCCGCTCGGCCACGCTCCCCGCCTCCCAGCCGGCGGCGGCGTCCTCGCACACCACCACGAACTCGTCGCCGCCGAAGCGGGCCACCGTGTCCTGGGTGCGGATGGCCTGGCGCAGCCGCTGGGCCACGGTCACGAGCAGGCTGTCGCCGGCGGCGTGGCCCCGGCTGTCGTTGACGACCTTGAACCGGTCGAGGTCGATGAAGAGCACGGCCACGCCCCCGCCCGAGCGCCCCGCCCGGGCCAGCGCCTGGTCGAGGCGGTCGGCGAGGAGGACGCGGTTGGGCAGGCCCGTGAGGGCGTCGTGGAGCGCCTGATGGGCCAGGCTGGACCGGACCCGGCGGCGGCTCCCGACGGACGCGGCGTAACAGCAGCCGGCCACAGCGGCCAGTCCGGCCGCCCATGACGGGGGCCGGCGCCTCGAATTTCGCGCCACGGTCAGTCTTCCTTGGGTCCGGCCCGTCGATCCGATCGATCGTAAGAACCGGCCCAGCCCCCGGATATGGCCCGGGTGGGGCATCGTGGGCGCCCGGGGAACTAGTCCGCCGGACGAACCGGGACATTGAGGCTGGTCCCGGGGTGGCGCCGCCCGTCGTCAGTACCAGCCGTGGCGGCGCCGGCGGGCCGACAGCACGTTCCAGCCCGTCCCCACGATGAGCGTGAGGGCCATGGCGGCCAGGCTGTCGCGGGCGTGCCGTTGCGTGAGGGGGCGGACGACGGGCTCGAGCGCCGGTCGTGCCATCGGGGTCGGAGCCGCCACCTCGGCGCTGTCACCGGCATCCGAGCGCTCGGCGACCGGTGCCGCCGGCGGGGCGGATGCGGGCGAGGGTACGGGGCCGTAGTCCCATGGCGGTGGGGTGGGGACCACGGGCTCGCTGGCCACGGCGCGGTTGACCTTCTTGCCCTTCACGGCGGGAGGCGTCACGCCGTGCGGGGCCGTCGGCGGCGGCACCAGGTCGTCGAGCTCGGGCGGCACGGGCGGCCCGTCGTCGACGGCCAGGGGCGTGATGGGAGCGAAGGGCGGCGGCAGGGGCGGTGCCTCCAGGGCCGGCGCGGGGTCGTCCGGCGACACCTGGCCGTCGGTGGCCGGGGCGGTCCCGGGGTCGGTGCCGGGGTCGTCGGACGGCGCCGACGAGTGGCCGCCGCCGGCTCCGGGCTGGACGGGGATGTCGAGGGGCACGAGCGGGCCAGGACCGGTGGAGGGCGGAGTCTGGGGATCGTCGGCCGGGGCGGCGGTGGTCGACGTCGTGCTGGCCGGCTCGGCCGTCGTGGTCGTCGTCGAGCTCGCCGGCTCGGACGTGGTGGTCGTCGTCGGGCGGCGGCGCCGGCGGGTGGTGGAGGTGGTCGACGCCTGGTCGCAGGCGGTGGTGGTCGTCGTCGACGCCGAATCCAGCGTCGTCGTGGTCGTCGACCCGCCCTGTCCGGCGCCCGTGGTCGTGGTGGTGGAGGGTGCGGCGGTGGTGGGAGGCGCCGCCGCCGTCGTGGTGGTGGGGTCCGCGGGTGCCAGCGTGGTCGAGGTGGGCCCCCCGCCCGGGCCGGTGGTGGCCGTGGTGGCGGTGGACGACGGGGAGCCGCCGCCGGCCGTCGTGGTGGTGGAGCCGCCGGCGTCCTGGGTGGTGGTGGTCGGCCCGTCCGAAGTGGTGGTGGTGCCACCGGCCGCCGGGCAGTCCGAGCTCTGGGTGGCGGGGGCCATCTGCCTGCCGTCGCCGGGCGCGGCGCCGGCCGCCACGTAGATGAGCGAACCGGCGAACGCCAGCGCCAGCATGGCGGGCACGATTTGACGTTGAGAACGCGGGGGCAACGGACTCCTCCGTCCCATCTATCGGGAGACCCAGCCGGGGGAAGCCACGGAAAGTGATATTAGAACACGCTGTGCGTTATCACACCAGAGTGCCCGTCCCGGATTTAACGCCCGCTTGACGACGAACGTGCCGCCGGAAGGGTCCAGAAGCCGCCAAACACCTTCATACCGGGCATTTCTCGGGGGCCGGCACGGGCCGGGTAACGCAGTGGGAGACACCGGCGATGTCTACCCCGGGGGCGACCTAACGCCGGATGGCCGCATCCCTGCCAGAACAATGAGCAAGGCCCCGGGCCTCCGCCTCGGGGCCTTGCTCATTGTTCTGAGCCCGCGCCGGCGCTTCCCCGTTGTTCTTCCAGGGTGCGGGACCTCATACCGCCACCGGCTCGTCGACGCGCAGGGAGGCCTCCAGCTCGCCGGCCGGCACGGGCCTCGAGAAGAGGTACCCCTGGCCCCGTGAGCAGCCCATCGACTCGATCCGGCGGCTCGCCGAGTCCGTCTCGATGCCCTCCGCCACCATGTCCAGGCCGAGCGAGCGGCCCAGGTTGACGACGGCCTCGAGCATGGCCTGATCCGTGCTGCCGGCATCGATGTCCTGGACGAAGGACCGGTCGATCTTGAGGATGTCGACGGGGAAGCGGTGGAGGTAGGCGAGGGAGGAATAGCCGGTCCCGAAGTCGTCGAGAGCCAGGAGCACCCCGAGCGCCTTGAGCTCGGCCAGGCGCTCCACCGCCCATTCGGCCTGCTCGACGAGGAGGCTCTCGGTCAGTTCCAGTACCACCAGACCGGGGTCGGCGCCGCTCTCGCTGAGGGCTTTGGCGACGTCGGCCACGAGATGGGGGTGCACCAGTTGGCGGGCGGAGAGGTTGACGCTCACCGATGGCGCCCGGTCGCCGTAGCGCCGTTGCCACGCCGCCGCCTGCTCGCAGGCCCGCTTCAGGACCCAGCGCCCGATGGGGACGATGAGGCCCGTCTCCTCCGCCAGGGGGATGAACTGCGAGGGTGGCAGCATCCCCAGGACGGGGTGCTCCCAGCGCAGGAGCGCCTCTGCCGACAGGACCCGGCGGGTGTGCAGGTCGACGATGGGCTGGTAGTGGAGGAGCAGCTCGCCGCGCCCGAGGGCGCTGCGGAGGTCGGACTGGAGTTCGAGACGGGAGACGGCGTCGGTGTGCATGCGGGGCTCGAACATCACGTAGCGGCCGCGCCCGCGGGCCTTGGCCTGGTACATGGCGGAGTCGGCGTCCCGCAGCAGCGATTCGGCGTTGGCCGAGGTCGCGGTGGTGGCGATGCCGATGCTGGCGGTCACGAAGATGTCCCTCGTCCCGATCTGGAAGGGATCGGCAAGGGTTCGCAGGATCCGGGTCGCCACCCGTTCTGCTTCGCCGGCGTCGACCGGTTGCTCGATGAGCAGGGCGAACTCGTCGCCGCCCAGCCGGGCGAACGTGTCGGCAGAGCGCACCCAGCTGCCGACGCGGAGAGCCAGGGCCGTTAGCAGCTCGTCGCCCAGATCGTGGCCCAGGCTGTCGTTCACCGCCTTGAACCCGTCCAGGTCGATGAACAGCACCGCCAGGGCATGGCCCTCGGTTCGCTCGGCCCGGGCCAGGGCGTGCTCCAGGCGGTCTCGGAACAGGGCCCGGTTGGCCAGGCCGGTGAGGGAGTCCGTGAAGGCCTGGGACAGCAACTGAGCCTCGAGCGTCCTGCGCTCGGTCACGTCCCGGCAGTTGAGGACGTAGCCGGCGACAGCGGGGTCGTCCCGCAGGCTGGTGACGGTGGCCTCGACGTTGCGGAGCGATCCGTTCCGGTGCCGGAGCCGCGTCTCGAACACCACGCCCGTCCCCGGGCGGAGGGAGGCCCGCTCCAGCGCACTCGACAGCTCGGCGAGGTCGGCGGGGTCGAAGAGCTCGGCCGGCGGACGGCCCACGATCTCGGCCGGCGTCCATCCGAACACCCGCTCCACCGAAGGGGTCGTCCACTCCGCCACCCAGTGCTCGTCGAGGATGGCGACCACGTCGAAGGAGTTCCGCACGATGGAGCTGAAGTAGCGCTCGCGCTCCTCGAGCTCCCGGGTGCGGTCGATGACCTTGTCCTCCAGGTAGCGGGTGAGGCGCCCGTTCTCCACCAGGGTCACGGCCTGGTGGGCCAGTACGCAGGCGCCAACGACGAGGGCGCCCCAACCCAGCAGGCTGTCCCGGTCCAGTTCGCCCAGGGCTTCGAAGGCCAGCACGCCGGCGACCGCCACCGGCAGGAAGGGCACCAGGGGGGCGATGGAACGGCCGCCCGCCGACAGCCGCTCGGCCCGTTCCGGGCTCTCCCGCAGGGCAGCCAGGCCCACCATGAAGAGGCCCACCATCCAGGCCAGGTCGACCGGATGACCGGTGTGGTACGTGCCGTGGAGGGTCAGCAGGGCGTAGCCCGTGTCGGCCACGGTGAAGGCCAGGAGTCCGGCTCCCACCAGCGCCAGCGCGCTCCGGGTGCCGGGCCGGGACCGTGCCGCCACCATGACCAGGAGGGAGGCGAGAACCACGTCGCCCACCGGGTAGGCCAGCCCGATGACCCGGGCCAGGAGGTTGTCGGCGGGGGAGGCGTACATCGCCCCCAGCAGCCCCATCCAGCTGATGAAGAGAAGCGAACCTCCCACCATGAAGGCCTCGAGGAGCGCCCGCGTCCGGGCCGCCGCCCCCACCGGGTGCTCCAGGAACACGAGCAGAGCACCGCCGGCCAGCGGGAAGAACAGCAGGTAACCGACGTCGGCCAGGCCGGGGAAGGGATTGGCCTGATGGAGGATGTTCTCGTACACCGACCAGGCCACCTGGCCGAGCCCCCACGACACTCCCGAGGCGCCCAGCAGCCACCACGCCCGTCGCTGGCGCCGGTCGTCCTGGGCCCGGGCAGCCAGGAAGCACATCCCGGCGGCGGCCAGAGGCACCAGGCAGAAGATGACATTGGAGACCGCCTGCCGGGCATGGCCGTGGATCACGCCGGCGGTGATGAACACGGCGTGGGCGGCGATGAAGGCGACCACGCCGGCGACGACCAGACGGAAGCGGGCACGGAGCCCGGCCAGAAGATCCATGGGTCCCTTGTCGGCCGCCGCGCCGAGCTTGGGAGGTCTGGGCCCGGAAATTTCTGACAGGACGGACATACTGGACCCCTCGGGGGGGAAGGTGGAGGATCATGCCCATGGCCGAGCGACCGTCCGATGGTGCCGCGCCGCTGCGGGTCCTCGTGGCCGAGGACCACGGGCTGATGCTGGAGGCCATCCTCAACCGCCTGCAGTCCGACCCCGACGTCGAGGTCGTGGGCGCCGTGGGGGACGGTAAGGCGCTGGTCGACACCTACGCCCGGATGCTGGCCATGGGGGAGGCGCCCGACCTCGTCCTGTGCGACCACGGCATGCCCCGCCTGAACGGCACCCAGGCCACGGAGCAGATCATCGGCCTCGACCCCGACGCCAAGGTGCTGATCCTGTCGGCCTACGAGGACGAGTCGCTGGTGGTGGCGGCCATGGCCGCCGGAGCAGTGGGCTATCTCCTCAAGTCCGTCCCCCCCGGCGAGCTGCGGGAGAAGGCCCGGGCCGCCGCCCGGGGAGAACCGGTCTTCGACTCCCATACCGCCAGCGCCATGATCGGTGCCGTCCGTCGCCGGCATCGTCCCGTGGGAACGGCCGTCGGGCCGGGCACGCCCCTGTCCCAGCGGGAGGTCGAGGTGCTGGGCCTCGTGTCCGAGGGGCTCAGCAACGCCGAGGTGGGCGAGCGGCTCTTCATCTCCGGCCAGACGGTCAAGACCCACCTGGAGCGGATCTGCACCAAACTCGGGGTGTCGGGCCGGACCGCGGCGGTGAAGAAGGGCATCGAGACCGGGGCGATCCGGACGGACTGACGGTGAATGGGGACGGCGGCCGGGCCGATCTGCAGCGGGCGCTGGTCCGCTTCACCCTCCAGCAGGAAGAGCAGCGCCGGATCGTGGCCCAGGCCATCCACGACCACACCATCCAGCCGGTGACGGCCACGCTGTGGGCCCTCGACGACCTGGCGGAGTCGTCGGCCGAGGGGCCCTCGCACGCCGTCATCCTCCAGGCCCGGGCCAACCTGCGGGAGGCGATCGCCGCCGCCCGCTCCCTCATCTCCGAGCTGCGTCCCCCGCTGCTCGACGAACTGGGGCTGGTGGCCGCCGTCGAGCAGCAGCTGGCCCGCCTGGCCGAGGAGACGGGCCTGGAGGTGAGCCTGGTCGACGATCTCCCCGGCCGGCTGCGACCCCACCTCGAGACCCTCGCCTTCCGCACCACCGAGGAAGCGCTACGCAACGTGCGCCAGCACGCCAGCGCCACCTCCGTGGCCGTGGAGATCCGGAGCCGGGGCACCACGGTGGAGGTGGTGGTGGAGGACGACGGCGTGGGCGTGCCCTTCGACCAGCTTCCCCGCACGGGCGGCGACGGCCACATCGGGCTCGTGTCCATGCGGGAGACGATCGCCATGGCCGGCGGAACCTTCACCATCGGTCTCCGTCCCGCCGGCGGGACCCGCCTGTCGTTCACGCTGCCGGCCGATCCGGGGCCGGCGGCCTGATCGATCCTCTCCGTTTCCGGC
>JBIOYN010000126.1:0-26915 GCA_044870155.1 Acidimicrobiia bacterium
GAAGGCGGCGCCGCAGCCGCAGAGCTGGTTCTCGACCAGGCCCCGCTGCCAGATGAAGACGACCTCGCCCGCCGAGCAGAAGCCGGGGATCTGACCCAGGATGCGTTCCACCAGGGTCGAGCCGCTCCGGCCGAACCCCCCGATGTAGAGGACCTTGACCGGCTCTGTGCTTTCGGGGGCACCCCGGCCGGAGGTGTTCATCGCGGGCGGACCAGGCCGTCCACCAACTGCTCGAAGCGGCGCACGGCGGCGGCGATCTCATCGCCGGACAGGGCGGGCTGGAAGGCCTCGGGGTTGGCCAGGGCGGCGTCGAGGAGGCTGTGGAGCTCGTCCTCGGAGCGGGCCAGGTGGATCTCGCCGATCTCGGCCATGCGCGCCGCGAAGCGACACTGGTGGTCGTCCACGTGCTCGCCCAGACCGCTCTGGCGGGGGACGACGATGGGCACCCGGCCCAGGCGGCGGGCGTCCATGATGGTGGCCGGGCCGCCGTGGCAGACGATGGCCACCGAACGCTCCATGGCCTCCACCATCTCGTCGTAGCGGACGTAGTCGCGCCACTCCATGTGGACGGGCGGCGTCGACGTGCCGCTCTGGATCAGGCAGGGGGCGCCTTCGTTGCGGCCCACCGCCATCCAGGCGTCGGCCCAGGCCACCAGCCGGTCGAAGGGGTGGTGGTCGGTGCCCACCGTCACGAACACGAGGTCACGCGTCATCAGAACAACCTCCCCACGACCTGGCTCTTGGGGTAGAGCGGCTGCTGCTCGTCCCACTGGACCAGGAACAGGTCGGAGAACGGGTAGCACAGGCGCCCGGTGAGGGTCCGGGAGTCGATGCGGTCGTAGACCTCGAGGTAGACGGTCTTCATCCGCAGGACCTTGGCCATGAGGAAGAAGGGGAAGGCGACCCCGGCGCCGGTGGAGACGACGACGTCGGGCCGGTAGTTGCGCAGCACCTTCCACGACAGCCGCAGGTTCCGCAGCATGTTGGGGATGTTGCGGGTGGTCGGCTGGAAGGCCCACGTGGTCCGCTCTCCGGCCAGGAGCGACAACGCGTCCGGCTTGAGGAACGTGACCCACATGCGGTCGTGGCGCTCCCACCAGGGCTTGAGCTGGTGGAGTTGGGCCAGATGGCCACCAGACGAGCCGACGAGCAGAGTTCTCATCGGATTCATCATCGCTGTTGTCTCCAGGGGGGGAGTGGCTTTCCGGGGAGACGCGGCGGGGGACGGTCGCGGCCGGCCCCTGATGTCGCGCAGGTGAAGGTTCGACAAAGCCGGGTCCTGAACCTGTTTGTCGGGGGTATCCCGGAGCCTTCTTGAGCATCCGCCACTCCAGTGCTCACAAGCGTCACTATCGGACGGGGCGGAGCCCGATCGACAGGAGGGTGGATGGAAGGTTCCTCGGTCGTCCGCACCGCGGGGATGGCCGTCGTGGCGCTGGGTCTGGTGGGCACCGCCTGTGGCCGCGGCGCTCCCCGCGAGGTGGCCGCGCCGGCGGTCGAGCGGTCCGTCCCCGACCCTCCCGCCACCGTCCCCGCCACCCAGCCGCCGGACCCCGTGGTGGGTGACACCATCCCCGCCGGCGCCGGCAGTGTGGCCGTACTCGACACCGACCGCTTCGGAAGTGCCGGGCGGCTCTTCAACCCGCCCCAGGGCAGGGAGTACTACGCCGCCCAGGTGAAGGCCTGCGCCGGCCCGGCGGAGCGGGGGCTCTCCTTCGCCCCCGGCTACTTCCTCCTCGAGATGGCGGACAAGACCGTCGCCGACCCGGGCCTCGGGATCAAGCGCCCCGACCTGGTGGCGGGCGAGATCCCCGCCGGCGGGTGCCTGGGCGGCTGGGTGACCTTCACCATCCCCGAGGAGGCCGAGCCCGCCGCCGTGGTCTACGACGGGCGCCTCAAGTGGCGCATCGTGCCGGGAACCGCCAAGCCCACCTGAGCCGGCGGCCGACGGCCGGTAGGGTGGGGCACATGACTGATCCCTCTGCCGCCGTGGGGGCCGTCGACCCGGAACTGGCCGACGTGCTGCGCCGGGAGGTCACCCGGCAGAACACCACCATCCAGCTCATCGCCTCGGAGAACTTCACCTCGCCGGCGGTGATGGCCGTCCAGGGCAGCGTCCTCACCAACAAGTACTCCGAGGGGTACCCGGGGAAGCGCTACTACGGCGGGAACTACGTGGTGGACGACGCCGAGGATCTGGCCCGCCAGCGGGCCTGTGAGCTCTTCGGGGCGGAGTACGCCAACGTCCAGCCCCACTCGGGGGCCAATGCCAACATGGGCGTCTACCTGGCCCTGCTGGAGCCGGGCGCCAAGGTCATGGGCATGCGCCTCGACCAGGGCGGCCACCTCACGCACGGATCGCCGGTCAACTTCTCCGGGCGGCTGTACCGGTTCGTGGCCTACGGCTTGGATCCGGCGACGGAGACGCTGGACTACGACGAGATCGCCGCCCTGGCCTCCGCCGAGCGGCCCGAGGCCATCATCGCCGGCGCCACCGCCTACCCCCGGGTGATCGACTTCGAGGCCTTCCGGGAGATCGCCGACGACGTGGGGGCGCTGCTCATCGTGGACGCCGCCCATATCGCCGGCCTCATCGCCGGGAAGGCCCACCCCTCGCCGGTCCCCCACGCCGACGTGGTGACCTTCACCACCCACAAGACGCTGCGGGGCCCCCGGGCGGGCGCCATCCTGTGCCGGCAGCGGTACGCCAAGGCCATCGACAAGGCGGTGTTCCCGGGCATGCAGGGCGGCCCCCTCATGCACGTCATCGCGGCCAAGGCGGTGTGCTTCCACGAGGCCGCCCAGCCCGCCTTCGCCGAGTACGCCGCCGGCATCGTGGGCAACGCCCGGGCGCTGGCCGCCGCCCTGGTCGGCGAGGGCTTCCGGATCGTGTCGGGAGGAACCGACAACCACCTCATGCTCGTCGACCTGCGGCCCTTCGGCGTCACCGGCAAGGTGGCCCAGGAGGCGCTCGACCGGGCCGGGATCACCCTCAACAAGAACACCATCCCCGACGACCCCGAGTCCCCCTTCGTGACCAGTGGGCTGCGCATCGGCACGGCGGCGGTCACCACCGCCGGCATGGGGGAGGGGGAGATGGCGGAGATCGCCTCCCTCCTCACCCGGGTGCTGCGCCACATCGACGACGAGACGGTGATCGCCGAGGTCCGGGAGTCGGCCGCCCGCCTGTGCTCGAAGTTCACGCCGTACCCGGACCTCGCTTGAGCCGCAAGATCTTCGTGGCGGTGGCGTGGCCTTACGCCAACGGGCCGCGCCACATCGGGCATGTGGCCGGCTTCGGCGTGCCGTCGGACATCTTCGCCCGCTACCACCGCCTGGCCGGTAACGACGTGCTCATGGTGAGCGGCACCGACGAGCACGGCACGCCCATCACCGTGGAGGCGGAGAAGCAGGGGGTGACACCCGAGGCCCTGGTGGAGCACAACAACGAGGTCATCGTCGAGGACCTGCGCCGGCTCGGCCTGTCCTACGACCTGTTCACCCGGACGACCACGGCCAACCACTACGCCGTGACCCAGGACATCTTCCGTCGGCTCCACGAGCGGGGCTACATCGTCGAGCAGACGCAGCTGGGCGCATTCGCCGCCGGGACCGACCAGGCCCTGCCCGACCGCTACATCCAGGGCACCTGCCCGGTCTGTGGCTACGACAGGGCCCGGGGCGACCAGTGCGACAACTGCGGCTCGCAGCTCGACCCCGTCGACCTCATCGAGCCCCGCTCCACCATCGACGGGCGCCCGCCCGAGTTCCGGGAGACCGAGCACTTCTTCCTCGACCTCCCCGCCTTCCGCACCGCCCTCTCCGACTGGCTGGAGGCCAAGGTCCACTGGCGGCCCAACGTGCGGCGCTTCTCGCTCAACTTCCTGGCCGACATCCGGCCCCGGGCCATCACCCGGGACATCGAATGGGGCATCCCCATCCCCCTCCCCGGCTACGGCGAGGAGTCCACCAAGCGCATCTACGTGTGGTTCGACGCCGTCATCGGCTACCTGTCGGCCAGCATCGAGTGGGCCCAGCTGTCGGGCGACCCCGACGCCTGGCAGCGGTGGTGGCTCGATCCCGAGGCCGACCACTACTACTTCATGGGGAAGGACAACATCGTCTTCCACTCCATCATCTGGCCGTCCCAGCTCCTCGGCTACGGCGAGTGGCACGGGACCGGGCGCTCCCTGGAGCTCCCCCACGAGATCGTCTCCTCGGAGTTCCTCACCATGGAGGGCGAGAAGTTCTCCTCCTCCCGGGGCGTGGTCATCTACGTGCGGGACTTCCTGGAGCGCTACTCGGCCGACTCCCTGCGCTACTACCTGACGGCCGCCGGCCCCGAAGCCCAGGACACCAACTTCACCTGGTCGGAGTTCGTGCGCCGCAACAACGACGAGCTGGTGGCCACCTGGGGCAATCTCGTCAACCGCTCCGTGGCACTGGCGCACAAGCACTTCGGGACGATGCCGCCCGCCGGCCCTCTGACGCCCGAGGACGAGGCGGTGCGAGCCGCCACCACGGCCGGTTTCGCCGCCGTCGGGGATCTGATCGGCGCCGCCCGCTTCAAGGCCGCCCTGGGGGAGACGATGGCCCTGGCCGGGGTGGTGAACGCCTACGTGAGCCAGCAGGAGCCGTGGGCGCTGGTCAAGGCGGACAAGGAGCGGGCCGCCACCGTCCTCAACGTGGCGCTCTCGGCCGTCGCCGACCTGTCGGTGCTGTTCACCCCGTTCATGCCCCACTCGTCCGAGCAGGTCCGGGAGCTCCTCGGCCTGCCGCCGGGCCTCGGGCCCGAGCCGGAGGTGGCCCTGGCCGGCACCGACGGCCAGCGGGTGCTGCGGGCGCCGGCGCCGATCGGTCGCTGGGGCCCGGTGACCCTGGAGCCGGGCACGCCCGTCGGCCCCGCCCGTCCGCTCTTCGCCAAGCTCGATCCCTCAGTTGTGGACGAGGAGCTCAGCCGCCTCGACCCCGGCAGCTGATTCGCCGGCCTCCCCGGCTGCGCCCTGACAGCCGCAGCGGCACCGCCCGTGGCACCCGCACGCCGGCTGCTCGATCCCGGCCAGGCGGCCCGCCCGCAGGAGCCCGGCGCACAGGAAGGCGACGGGCACGAGGTGAACCAGCAGCGCCTCGAGGGTGCCCGCCGGGCGGTTGAGGTGCAGGACGTGGATGTCGAGGCCCTCCGTCACCAGGGCGGCGGCGCCCGCGGCCAGACCCAGGAAGGCCGAGCCCCGGGCCGAGAGCAGGGAGGTGCCGCCGCCGGCCGAAAGAGCCCAGGCGGCCGCGCCCCCCGCCACCACCAGCGCCGCCAGGCGGACGAGCAGCGAGCCGGGCGCCGTGGCCAGGCCGAGGGGGACCATCGTGGCCAGGAAGAGCTCGACGGAGAGGACGCCGGTGGCGGCGCCCAGGAGCACGGCGGTGGGGAGGGACCCCCGGCGGTTCGGGTTGCGGGCCGCGCTCCGGGCGATCACGCCGACGAGCACGCCGCCGACCAGGCAGCAGATCATGGGGCGAGTCTCCCGCCCGCCCGATGACCAGTCCAACCACGCTTACGCGCTGCGGCGGCGCACCGTGACCAGCGACCAGCCGCCTGCCAGGAGACCGGCGACGCCGACGATGAGCGCCACGATGGCGAGCGTGTCATTGCCGTCCTTTACCCGACCCTCCTGCACCGCAGCCGCGTCCTCGCCGTCCGTTGCTGCGGCTTCACCCTCCGTCTTCGTCGCCGCCGTCGCCGTGCCGGCGGCGGCGTGGCCGTCCTCGGCCAGGTCGGCGGCCACCAGCTTGATCCCGGGAGCGGGGTGCTCGGGCTCCTCCTGGCCCTCCACCGGGATGTCGATCCAGCGGGTCTCGCCCTTCTGGCACATCTGGACCACGGGGAAGGAGATCGTGGTGCCCGCCTTGTCCGGCATCTTCATGGAGATCCCGAACTGGGTCATGCGGTCGTCGGGCAGCGGGGTGTCGGCGGTGAAGCTGACCTCCTTGACCCCCTCGGTGATCTGCTCGCCGTGGTTGTCGTAGGGCGTGATGGCCCCGAGCTTCGTCTCAACCCGCCAGCCCGGCTCGATCTCGGGCTTGACCGACACCACGCCGTCGGGGATGAAGATGGTGACCTTGGTGGTGGGCGAGGCCTCGCAGCCGTGCCCCACCCGGAACTGGCTGTAGGTGTAGCCGCCGGCCGGGGCTTCGTCGGGGTTGGCGGTGACGTGGGCCAGGGCGGGGGCGGCCGACAGGGCCAGGCCCAGGGCGCCGGCGCCGAGGGCGACGGAGAGGCGGGTGCGAGCGCGCATGAGGACTCCTCTGACAGCCGATGTCTGCGCAGGTAGTCACCGCCAGCGCCACTCGGGTTCCCGCCGTCGGGGTCAGAGTCGGGATTTGACCGGTTTGTTCAGCCCCGGTGGCCAAAGACGGCACAACCCCGCCCCGACGTGCGATCCTTGTCGGCTGGTATGGCGGAGTACCTCATCATCCTGGCCGTGGCCGGACTCGTCACCTGGGCGCTCACCCCGTGGGTGCGCCGCGCCGCCCTGCGCCTGGGAGCGGTCGTCTCCCCCGACCCTCGGCGGGTGCACGAGCACCCCACCCCCACTCTGGGCGGGGCGGCCATGTACGGCGGCTTTCTCGCCGCCATGGCCGTCGCCTCGCTGCTGCCCGCCTTCCGGGACGTGTTCCGGGGATCGTCCGAGCCCCTCGGCCTGCTGATCGGCGCCACCGCCATGTTCGCGGTGGGCGCGCTCGACGACCTGCGGGAGGTGTCGCCCCCGGCCAAGCTGGCGGGCCAGGTGTTCTCGGGCAGCCTGTTGTCCCTGCTCGGGGTCACGCTGCTGTTCTTCCGGATCCCCTTCGCCGGCTTCGTCGTCCTCTCCGCCGACCTCTCACCGCTCATGACCGTGATCTGGGTGGCGATCATGGCCAACGCCGTCAACCTCATCGACGGCCTCGACGGCCTCGCCGCCGGCGTGGTGGCGGTGGCCGGGGTGGCCTTCTTCCTCTATGCCATCCGCCTGGGTGACGCCGGGCTGCTGGCCGACTCCAACCTCGCCCCTCTGGTGGCCATCATCGCCGTGGGGGTGTGCCTGGGGTTCCTCCCCCACAACATCCACCCGGCCCGCATCTTCATGGGTGACGCCGGCTCCCTCTTCCTCGGGCTCCTGTTGGCGGCCACCACCATCGTGGTGGGAGGCCGAACGGCCGACCAGTTCAGCGGCCAGACCTTCTTCTTCTTCGCCCCTCTCGTGATCCCGTTCGTGATCCTCGGCGTCCCCATGCTCGACATCGCCCTGGCCGTCGCCCGCCGGGCGCTGCGGCGCCAGTCCATCGCCGTCCCCGACAAGGAGCACCTCCACCACCGCCTCATGCGGCTGGGCCACGGCCAGCGCCGGGCCGTGTTCATCCTGTGGGCGTGGACAGCGGTTCTGGCCGGGTTCGTGCTCGCCCCCACCTACACCAACGAGGGCAACGCCCTGGTGCCCTTCGGCATCGCCGCCCTGGCGCTGGTCCTCTACGCCATCTTCCATCCCGTCGCCCGCCGCACCCGCCGCAACCGGGCCACCGCCGACCCCGGGGCCGACGCCGGCGACGTCGTCCTTCCGGACGAGGAGATCGATCTGGACGAGGCGGTGGGCGAGGTGATTCCGCTCCGCGGCGACGGCCGGAAGCCCCGCCGGAACTGACTCCGGAAGATTTTCCGGCCTCGTGAGACCCCCGGTGAAACGACCTGGTAAAGTACGTGAAGAAATTCACAAGCAAGATCATCGGCAGCGGAGCCCAAATCCTCGGCGGTAGAGCTAGGACGACTAACGTGCCCCCGGTGCAGCCCCCAGCACGACATCTGGAAAGGACCCCCCACGACGTTTCCCGGAGACGACCGGCGGAGCGTGGAGCGGAAGTACCTCCGGTTCGCCGGGGTCGGGGTCCAGTTCGCGCTCACCATCCTGTTGCTGACACTGGCCGGCATCTGGTTGGACGACCGGTTCGACACGGGGGTCCTCTTCACCGTGGTGCTCCTGCTCCTGGGCTTCGTGGGAGCGACCTTCAGCCTCGTCAGGCAGGTCCTCGGGCCGGGCAAGCCGGGTAAGAAGCCATGACGCGTACCGCTTCCCAGGGCCTGGTCATGGTGGGCGCCTTCATCGGCCTCCTGGTGATGGCTTCGCTGGCCTTCGTCGAGCTGGACAGTGAGGGCGTACGGGGGGCACTGATCGGTGCCGGCCTCGGGCTCGTGAACCTGGCCGTGGGCTACGTCTTGACCCGCCGCACGCTCCGGCAGGGAATGAAGTCGGCCATGAACACGCTGCTCGGGGGTTTCATCGTCCGCCTCGTGGTCGTGGTGGGACTCATGCTCTTCTTCCGCCGCACCGGATCGGTCGACCCGGCCGCCTTCGCCCTCACGTTCCTGGTCTTCTTCTTCGTGTACCTGGGCATCGAGATGGTCCTCGTGGAGCGGTCGGTGGGCGGCACCCGGAGGACGGCATGACGACGTTCCTGGCGGTCGAGGTCGTCCACCACCTCCTCGACTACGAGCTGCCGGGCGGCGTCACCGCCCACCAGGTCCTCATCGGCATGGTCGCCCTGTTCACGACCGGGCTGTTCACGGTCGCCGCCCGGCGGGTCCGGGAGGTGCCCCACAAGAAGGGGATCGTCGCCCTGCTGGAAGTGGCGCTCATCTTCGTGCGGGACGACATCGTCTATCCCTGGCTCGGTCCCGAGCGCGGCCGCCGGTATCTTCCGTTCTTCTGGACCCTCTTCTTCTTCATCCTCTTCGCCAACGCCCTCGGGCTGCTCCCCTTCCCGTTGAACCCCTGGGAGCGCACCGCCACCGGCAACCTGGCCGTGACCGGCGCCCTGGCGCTGATGGTCTTCATCATGATCCAGGTGGCCGGCATGCGGCAGCACGGCTACGGCAGGTACTGGATCAACCTCGTGCCCCACGGCACCCCGTGGTTCCTCTGGCCGCTGGTGTTCGTCATCGAGTTCATCGGGCTCTTCACCAAGCCCTTCGCTCTCACCGTCCGTCTCTTTGCCAACATGACGGGTGGCCACGCCATCCTCTTGGTCCTCTTCGGCTTCCTGTACGGAACCGCCAACGCCAACAAGGGCTTTCTCGGCGTCCCGTCGACGATCGCCTCCTTCGGCTTCGTCCTCTTCATCATGTTGTTCGAGGTCCTGGTGGCATTGATCCAGGCCTACATCTTCACCGTGCTCACGGCCATCTTCTTGAGCCTGGCCGTGGCCGAGGAACACTAAGAAAGGGAGTCAGGAGAACCCATGGATGCACTGCTCGCACTCGTCCTCGCCCAGACCGCCGAAGCGGGACAGAACTGGGGATTCGGCCTCATGGGCGCCGGCTTGGGGGCCGGATTCGCGGCCATCGGGGCCGGGATGGGCATCGGCCGCATCGCCTCGAGTGCCACGGAGTCGATCGCCCGTCAGCCCGAGGCCGCCGATGACATCCGCGGCGTGACCATCATCACCGCCGCCTTCATCGAGGGCGTGTGCCTGTTCGCCGTCGTCGTCTGCCTGCTCGTCCAGGGCACGGCCGGCGGCCCGGCCTAAGCCAATGAACTGGCTGCTCCTCGCCGCCGAGACGACCGAGCACGTCGAGGAGCCCAGCTTCACGGACCTCAACTTCGCCACGGCCGCCTGGGTCTGGGTGGCCTTCCTCGTCACGTTCCTCATCCTGAGAAAGGTGGCGTGGCCCGCCCTCCAGAACACGATGGAGGCGCGCGAGCTCCGCATCGCCGAGGGGCTGAAGAAGGCGGAGGAGGCCGAGGCCCGGGCCCGGGAGCTGGCCGAGAAGCAGGAGCAACTTCTCGAAGAGGCGCGCCGGGAGGCGCAGAAGTTCCTGGCCGAGGCCCGGGCCGCGGCCGAGAACGCCAAGAACGAGGCCGTGGCCGCCGCCCAGGAGGAGATCGCCACCCAGCGGGAACGGGCCAAGAAGGAGATCGACCTCGAGCGGGCCAAGGCGATCGACGAGCTCAAGAAGGCCACCGTCGAGCTGACCTTGCAGGCGTCCGCCCGTCTCCTCAAGCGCGAGCTGGGCGACGAGGACCACCGGCGGCTGGCCCGCGAGGTGGTCGAAGAGGTCGCCGGCCGGCTGTGAACGTCTCGCCCGCCGCCGCCCGCGTCTACGCCGAGGCGCTCTTCGACATCGGTCTCGAGGAGGGCGCCGTGGGTCAGATCTATGACGACCTGCACGCCGTGCGGGAGGCGCTCGACAGCCTCGACCCCGAGCTCCAGGCGTTCTTCGACATGCCCCAGCTCCGCCGCGACGACAAGCGGCGGATCCTCAACCTGGCCTTCGAGGACAAGGTCGGCCGGCCCGTCCTCGGGCTCCTCAACCTCCTCGTCCAGAAGCGCCGGGAGCCGCTCTTCGACAACGTCGTCGAGGAATTCGACCGCTACCGGGACCGGCACGAGGGCGTCGTCCAGGCCACCGTGGTCACGGCCCGCAAGCTGGATGCCGATCTGGCCGACTCGCTGCGGGCCGCCCTCGAGCAGCGGACGAAGAAGACGGTCGTCCTCCACGAACGCGTCGACCCGGACGCCATCGGCGGCATCCGGGTCAACCTCGGCGACTCCGTCATCGACGGCACCGTTCGCCGGGGCCTCCAGGACATGCGGCGAGCCCTCGTCGCCCCGCAGCCACAGGGATAGGAACCGATGCCGCAGATCAGAACCGACGAGATCAGCTCGATCATCCGCAAGCAGATCGAGTCCTTCGACGTTGACCTCCGCACCGACGAGGTCGGCACCGTGCTCGAGGTCGGCGACGGCATCGCCCGCGCCTACGGGCTCCAGCAGGCCATGGCCAGCGAGATGGTGGAGTTCGAGAACGGTGCGTTCGGCCTGGCCTTGAACCTCGAGGAGGACTCGGTCGGCATCGTCATCCTCGGCGACTATTTCGACATCCAGGAAGGGCAGACGGTCAAGCGCACGGGCCGCGTCCTCTCCGTGCCGGCGGGCGAGGCCCTCATCGGACGGGTGGTGACCCCGCTGTCGCAGCCCATCGACGGCAAGGGGCCGGTCGAGACGACCCACCTCATGCCCATGGAAGGAAAGGCGCCCGGGATCGCCGACCGCCAGCCGGTGCGAGAGCCGCTGATGACCGGGATCAAGGCCATCGACGGCATGATCCCCATCGGCCGGGGCCAGCGGGAGCTGATCATCGGCGACCGCGAGACGGGCAAGACCTCGGTCGCCCTCGACGCCATCATCAACCAGAAGGACAGCGACGTCATCTGCGTCTACGTGGCCATCGGCCTCAAGGCGTCCACGGTGGCGGGCATCGTCGAGACGCTGCGGAGCAACGGCGCCATGGACTACACGATCGTGGTCAGCGCCACCGCCAACGACCCGGCCCCCATGCAGTACATCGCCCCCTACGCCGGGGCCGCCATGGCCGAGTACTTCATGTACGAGCAGGGCCGGCACACCCTCTGCGTCTACGACGACCTCTCCAAGCAGGCGGCCGCCTATCGCCAGCTGTCGCTCCTCCTGCGCCGGCCGCCCGGCCGCGAGGCCTATCCGGGCGACGTTTTCTACTGCCACAGCCGGCTGCTGGAGCGCTCGGCCAAGCTCTCCGACGAGCGCGGCGGCGGCTCGCTCACCGCCCTGCCCATCATCGAGACCCAGGCCGGCGACGTGTCCGCCTACATCCCCACCAATGTGATCTCCATCACCGACGGGCAGATCTACCTCGAGCCCGACCTCTTCTACGCCGGTGTTCGCCCGGCGGTGAACGTCGGCATCTCCGTTTCCCGGGTGGGCGGCAACGCCCAGACGAAGGCCATGAAGAAGGTGGCGGGCAAGCTGCGTCTCGACCTGGCCCAGTACCGGGAGCTGGAGGCCTTCGCCCAGTTCGCCAGCGACCTCGACGCCAGCACCAAGGCGCAGCTGGCGCGGGGTGAGCGGACGGTCGAGGTTCTCAAGCAGACCACCGCCGCCGTGTGGCCCATGGAGGAGCAGGTGGCCACCATCTTCGCCGTGGGCCAGGGGCTCATGGACGACGTCCCCGTGGAGGAGATCAAGCGGTTCGAGATCGAGATGATCGCCGCCCTGCGGGACATGAACAGCGAGGCCCTCAAGACCGTCCGGGAGACCAAGGCGCTCGACGACGACACGGCGGCCAAGCTCAAGGAAGAGATCACCAAGTTCAAGAGCAACCTGTGGAAGGGCAGCACCCAAGCCGCCGACTCTCCTGCGGCGCTGGCCGAGGAAGCCAGGGAGCAGGGGGACGACGAGACCGCCGCGGAGCTGGCGGCCGAGGCCGACACCTCCAAGAAGGGCAAGAAGGGAAAGAAGGCCGCGGCCCACTAGTGAGGGTCCACTGAACCTATGCCCGAGCAGCCGAAGGTCATCCGGAAGCGCATCAAGAGCGTCTCCTCCACGAAGAAGATCACGCGCACCATGGAGATGGTGGCGACGGCCAAGCTCAAGTCGGCCCAGCAGCGGGTGGCGTCCTCGGGCCCCTACCTCGCGAGCCTGGCCGAGCTCATGCGCGAGATCGGCCAGAGCGGCGTGGACGTCTCCAAGTGGCCCTACTTCCAGGTGCGCCCGGGCAAGCGCACGCTCCTCTTCCTCGTCACCGCCAACCGGGGCCTGGCCGGCGGCTTCAACACCAACCTCATCCGCCTGGCCCGCGACACCCACGCCGCCAAGGA
This sequence comes from Acidimicrobiia bacterium, assembly GCA_044870155.1. Taxonomy (GTDB): domain Bacteria; phylum Actinomycetota; class Acidimicrobiia; order IMCC26256; family BP-133; genus CAWBJP01. The sequence continues at coordinate 12,657 of JBIOYN010000126.1, forward strand.
GGCGGCTGGGCACACCGTGCGCCTGTACGTGGCGGGGAAGAAGGGGATCAGCGCGCTGCGGTTCCGGGGCTTCGACCTGGAGAAGACCTACGTCGACGAGCTCAGCGACCGGCCCACGCCCGAGGACGCCGAGTTCTTCCTCCGGGAGCTGGCCACCCCGTTCCTCAACGACGAGGTGGACGAGGTCCTCGTCGTCTATCCGCACTGGGAAAGCGTGGGTCGCCAGCCGCCCACCGTGCTGCGGCTGTTCCCCATCGCGCCGGAGAAGGATACGGAGACGGCCGGCGGGCCGCCGCCCATCTTCGAGCCCAGTGCCGAGGAGATCCTCGACCGGCTCCTGCCCCTCTACGGGCGCCAGCTCATGTACTCGGTGCTGGCCGAGGCGGTGGCGGCGGAGCAGGTGGCGCGGCGCATGGCCATGAAGCTGGCCACCGACAACGCGTCGGACATGGTCACCCAGCTGACGCGGCAGTACAACCGCGCCCGCCAGGCCGTGATCACGAAGGAGATCGCCGAGATCCTCGGCGGTGCCGAGGCCCTCAAGGAGTGATGGAGCAGAGATGAGCGAAGCGGCGAGCGGGAACGGCAACCAGTACGGCAAGGTCGTCCAGGTCATCGGGCCGGTCCTCGACGTCGAGTTCGACGGCGAGATCGGGCTGCCGGAGATCTACACCGCGCTGGTGATCGACGAGGGCGAGGGCGACGACAGGATCTCCCTCGTGGCCGAGGTGCAGCAGCACATCGGGCGCGACCAGGTGCGGGCCGTGGCCATGTCCTCCACCGACGGTGTGGTGCGGGGCACCAAGGTCCTGAACACGGACCAGCCCATCTCCGTGCCTGTGGGCGAGGAGTGCCTGGGCCGGGTCTTCAACCTCCTGGGCGAGCCGGTGGACCACCGGGGTCCGGTCGAGGCCAAGCAGCGCCGGCCCATCCACGCCCCGTCCCCGAAGTTCCAGACCCTGTCCACCAACACGGAGATCTTCGAGACCGGCATCAAGGTCGTGGACCTGCTGGCTCCCTATGCCAAGGGCGGCAAGACCGGCCTGTTCGGCGGCGCCGGCGTGGGCAAGACGGTGGTCATCATGGAGCTGATCAACAACGTGGCCCAGCAGCACGGCGGCTACTCCGTCTTCTGCGGCGTGGGCGAGCGGACGCGCGAAGGCAATGACCTCTGGCTGGAGATGCAGGAGTCGGGCGTCATCAACAAGGCGGTCCTGTGCTACGGCCAGATGAACGAGCCGCCCGGTGCCCGCCTGCGCGTCGCCCTCTCCGGCCTCACCATGGCCGAGTACCTGCGCGACGAGGGCGGCCGTGACGTCCTCCTGTTCGTGGACAACATCTTCCGGTTCAGCCAGGCGGGCTCGGAGGTCTCCGCCCTCCTCGGCCGCATGCCGTCCGCCGTCGGCTACCAGCCCACGCTGGCGTCGGAGATGGGCGCCCTCCAGGAGCGGATCACCTCCACCGACAGCGGGTCGATCACGTCCGTGCAGGCCATCTACGTGCCCGCCGACGACCTCACCGACCCGGCCCCGGCCACCGCCTTCACCCACCTCGACGCCAAGACGGTGCTCTCCCGCCAGATCGCCGAGCTCGGCATCTACCCGGCGGTGGACCCGCTCGACTCCACGTCGCGGGTGCTGGCGCCCCAGTACGTGGGCGAGGAGCACTACAACGTGGCCCGGGAGGTCCAGAGCGTCCTCCAGCGCTACAAGGACCTCCAGGACATCATCGCCATCCTGGGCATGGACGAGCTCTCGGAGGAGGACAAGGTCATCGTCCAGCGGGCCCGCAAGATCCAGCGCTTCCTGTCCCAGCCCTTCTTCGTGGCCCAGCAGTTCACCGGCTTCGAGGGGCGGTACGTGAAGCTCTCCGACACCATCCGCTCCTTCAAGGCGCTCCTCTCGGGCGAGTACGACCACCTGCCCGAGCAGGTCTTCTACATGAAGGGGGACATCGACGAGGTCGTCGCCGCCGCCGAAGAGGCGAAGGCGCGGGCCTGATGGCCGAGGCGGCCGGCACCCTCGACGTCGTGGTGGTGAGCCCGGCGCGGCCAGTGTTCGAGGGCACGGCGTCCTATGTCGACGTCCCCGCCGTCGACGGCCAGCTCGGGATCCTGCCCGGGCACGCCCCCATCGTCGCCGCCCTGGGCAGTGGCATCCTCCGCATCGGCCAGGCCGGTGGGGGCGGCACCCGCTTCGCGGTGCGGGGCGGCTTCCTCAAGGCCGGGGGCACCAAGGTGACGGTGCTCGTCGACAGCGCCGTGACCAAGGCCGACGCCGATTCCGCCGAGGCGCAGCGGGGCCTGGACGAGACCCTCGAGGCCCTGCGCCACCCGAGGACCGACGAGGAGTTCGCCGCCCTCCTCGAGCAGCGCGCCTGGTTCGAGTCGAGGATCAAGCTCGCCGGCTCCTAGCGCTTCGGGGATTTTGTACGTCCCACGTACAAATCCCCCATGTCCACGCGGCACCCCGCCTGACCCACCCCTCGCCCCTTCATTGCGCTTTTTCTCCTCGCCTGGAAGCGCAATCCTTTTACTGCGCAACGGGTTGTGGTGTGCTTGTGGGGATGCGGGCGATGCTCAAGGCGGCGGTGGCCGCTCTCGTGGTGGTGACGGGCACCTGGACATTGGCCGATCCGGCCGGCTTCCACCCGGACCACGAGGAGGCGCTGGCCGCCGCGGCTCCGGCGCAGGAGACCACGACCACGACCATGCCGCCGACGACGATCACCATCGCCCCGGAAACGTCGACCACCACGGCGTCGACGGTGCCGCCCACCACGGCGCCGCCGGAGACCACCACGACGACCGCCACCCCGCCCAGCACCGCCCCGCCCCCCGCCACCCGGGCTCCGGTGGGCTCGCTGCCCGTCGTGGCCCCGCCGGTCACGCCTCCACCCAACCGGGACGTGTCCGCCTACCGGGGGCTGGGCACGTGGGTCGACGCCTACGACTTCAGCCCTGAGTACCAGCCCAACGGCGCGCCGGCGCCGGTCGGTCCCGGCTCGGTGGACGACATGGCCCGGGTGGGGGTGCGGACCCTCTACCTCCAGGCGGCCAAGGACGACGTACGCTCGCCCGGCCTGCTCGTCAACCCCGAGATCATCGGGCCCATGCTGGTGCGGGCCCACACCCTCGGGATCAAGGTCGTGGCCTGGTACCTCCCCAAGTTCTACGACCTCGACTCCGACATGGCCCGCCTCTCGGCCATGCGCGACTTCCGGGTCGAGGGCCACGGCTTCGACGGCATCGGCCTCGACATCGAATGGCGCAAGGACGTACCCGACCACGCCGAGCGCAACGCCCGCCTGGTGGAGCTGTCCCGCCGGCTGCGGGCGGCCATGGGCGGCGCCGCGCTGTCAGCGATCCCGCCCCCGCCCATCGTCATGGAGGACGTGAACCGCAACTACTGGCCGGACTTCCCGTGGCGGGAGCTGGCCCCCCTCTACGACGTGTGGATGCCAATGGCGTACTGGACGTTCCGCACCCAGTCGTCGGGCTACCGGGACGGCTACCGGTACACCCTCGACAACGTGAACCGTATGCGGACCAACCTCGGGCTGCCCCAGGCGCCCGTCCACCCCATCGGGGGGACCGACAACCGCTCCACCGACGACGACTACCGGGGCTTCGTCCGGGCCGCGGTCGAAACCGCCTGCATGGGAGCGTCCATCTACGACTTCCGCACCACGCCCGAACAAGCGTGGGGGATCCTGCGCCAGTCACCGAGCTGAGCCCCGGGGCGCCGGCCCTGCGCCGGGTGGCCCGGATCTGGCTCGTGGCCGCCGTGGCCATCGTGGCCGCACTGAACGCCGCGGGGGGGATCCCGGGCGACGCCGTGGGCGACGCGCTCGATGACTCGGTCGAGCACCCGATCCGGACGGCCATGCTGGTGGTGGCGGCGCTGGGCGGGGTGCTGTCCTGGCGCTCCGAGGCGGCGGCGGCCACCGTCATGGTCTTCGCCGCTGTGGGGCTCGGCCTCGTGGCCGCCTTCGAGTACCCGGGGCCCGTCAGCGTGGCGATCGGGGTGGTGTTCGCCGTCCCGGCCGTGCTCACCGCCCTGGCCTGGACGCGGCACCGGCGCCGGACCGGCCCGGCCGTCGTGCGGCTGGTCGTCGTCGTGGGCGCCCTCGTCCTCATCGAAGTGGCGACGGCGCAGGGTCTCTTCGCCTACTACCTCGGGCCTCAGCATCCGGCCTCACCGGCCCCGCCGCTGCCCGTGGACGGCGTCGAGTGGATGTGGGCGGGGGGCGTCACGTCCCGGTCGGCCACGGTCGTCGCCCGCCTGACCCGGGCCCGGGCGGGGGCCCGCCTGGTCCTGGAGGACCCCGGCGGGGAGCGCCGGCACTCCGCGGTGGTGCGGGCCGACGACGACGGGGTGGCCCGGATGCGCGTCGACGGCCTCAGCCCCGCCACCCGGTACCGCTACGCGGTCGAGGTCGATGGGCGGGCCGACCGCAGCCGGGGGCGGGGCCGTCTGTCCACGTTCCCGGAAGGGCCGGCGTCGTTCACGCTGGCCGTGGCCAGCTGCGCCCGCACGGGCTCCGACGGCGTGGTGTTCGACGCCATCCGCCGGCTCGACCCCCTGCTCTACCTCATGACCGGTGACCTCCACTACCGGAACATCGCCAGCCGTGACCCCGACGACTTCCTGGGCGCCTACTCGCAGGTCCTCACCGCTCCGGCCCAGGCGGCGCTGTACCGGAGCGTCCCCGTGGACTACGTGTGGGACGACCACGACTACGGGCCCAACGACGCCGACGCCGCCTCCCCCAGCCGGGCCGCCGCCCGCCGGGCCTACCGCCAGGCCGTGCCCTCCCCGCCGCTGCCGGCCGGGCCTGGCGGGGCCATCTACCACGCCTTCACCGTGGGTCGGGTCCGGGTGGTGGTGACCGACACCCGCTCGGAGCGGACGGCGGACACCATGCTGGGGACGGCGCAGCGGGAGTGGCTTCTCTCCGAGCTGAGCCGGGCCGGCGAGCACGCCCTGGTGCTGTGGGTGAACCCCGGCCCGTGGATCGACGGCGAGGGGCCGGGAATCGACACCTGGGGCGGCTTCGCCGCCGAGCGTCGCCTGATCGCCGAGGCCATCGCCGCCCACGGCGTCCGGAACCTCGTCATGGTCAGCGGCGACGCCCACATGGTGGCGATCGACGACGGGACGAACAGCGACTACGCCCCCGGTCCGGGCGGCGGGTTCCCCGTCCTCCACGCCGGCGCCCTCGACCGCCGGGGCCACGTCAAGGGCGGCCCCTACAGCCACCGCGCCTTCCCCGGCGCCGGCCGCTTCGGTGTCGTCCGGGTCGACGACCGAGGGAGCTCGGTCACGGTCGACCTCTCCGGCCGGGACTACCACGACCGGACCCTGGTGCAGCACCGCTTCGAGATCCGGACGAGACCGCCGCCTGATCGCCCTTAGGCGTAGGCGCCGGCCTGGAGGCTGAACAACTCGGCGTAGAGGCCCCGGCGAGCCATGAGCTCGTGGTGGCCCCCGACCTCGACGATGCGCCCCCCGTCGACCACCAGGATGAGGTCGGCCATGCGCACGGTGGAGAACCGGTGCGACACGAGCAGGGTGATGGCGCCCATCTGCCGGGCCCGGTGGGTGGAGCGGGCGATGGTCTCGAACAGGGCGAACTCGGCCTCGGCGTCGAGGTTGGCGGTGGGCTCGTCGAGCAGGAGCAGGAGCGGCTCGCGCATGGCGGCCCGGGCCAGGGCCAGGCGCTGCCACTGGCCGCCGGAGAGCTCCACCCCGTCGAAGCGCCGGCCCAGCTGGGTGTTGAGGCCGGCGGGGTGCTTCTCCACCAGGCTGCCGGCTTCAGCCCGCTCGAAGGCGGTGAGCACGGCGGAGGCGTCGTCCAGCTTGTCCACGTCGCCCACACCCACCGTCTCCCCCAGCAGGAACTCGAAGCGGGCCGAGTCCTGGAAGGCGGCCGAGATGCGGGACCGCCAGGATTCGTGGTCGATGTCGGCCAGTGGCACCCCGTCGACGGTGATCCGCCCGGTGGTGGGCTCGTAGCAGCGGGACAGCAGCTTCACCAGGGTGCTCTTGCCGGCGCCGTTGTCGCCGACGAGGGCGACGACGAGGCCCGGCGGCAGCCACAGGTTCACGCCTGAGAGGACCTGGGTCTCGGTCCCCGGGTAGGTGAAGGAGACGTCCTCCAGGGCGATTCCGCCCCGCAGGCGCTCGGGAGCGGCGGCCGCGTCTTTGGTGAGGCCCTTGCGGATCCCCTTGGCGTAGTCGAGCAGCCACAGGTGGCGCAGGGCGACCTGCAGCGTCTGGTTGAGCAGCCCCGTGGCCTGGGCGATGCCGGCGATCTGGCCGTTGAGCTGGGAGGTGAGCCGCATGGTGAGCACGACCTCGCCGGCCAGGGCCAGGCCGGGGTTGTGCTGGGCCCGCCAGATGACGAAGACGAGGGCGGCCATGTGGGCGGACACCGCCACCAGGCCGCCGAGGGCCTCCCACACCGCCGCCTTGACGTTGGCGGAGACCATCTGGGAGCGGGCCGCTTCCGACGCCTTGCGGTGCCGGCCCACGATCTCGTCGGAGAGGCCGAAGACCCGCACCTCCTTGGAGAACCCGTAGGAGGTGGCGGTCGAGAAGTGCTCCCGGGCCAGGCGGGTGTCGGCCGCCGACGTCTCGGAGGCGGCCACGATGAGGGCCCCCGACTTGGCCTCGGTGATGAAGCTGACGAGGGAGAGGACGGGCAGCCCGACGAGGACGGGGTGGACGTGATAGAGCAGCACCCCGGTGAGGATGGCCTGGCCGATCACGCCGACGTTCATGACCACCGCTCCCACCGCCTGGGCGAAGACGGCCCGCTGGGCCCGCAGCATCTCGATGCGGTCGAGGTAGTCGGGCCGCTCGTGGTGCTCGATGCCGGGCAACCCCGCCACCAGCGACAGCAGCTCCCGCTCGAAGCGCAGGCTGGTGCGCTCCTGGAGGTTGAAGCGGATCTTGGACAGCACGACGACCATCACGTGCTGGAAGGCGAGCGAGCCGGCCACGGCCAGGACGGCCAGGGCCGCCCGCTCGGGGTCGCGGTAGACGATGCCGTCGGCCAGCATCTTGAGCCACCAACCCGAGAGCACCAGCGTCAGGCTGGCCAGGGGCAGGACGGTGAAGACGATGGCGGCGCGGCCCGGGCTGGCCACGAAGGCGGTGCGCACCACCAGACCGAGAGCCCGTAGCCACCTCATGACCGGCTCCAGTCGGCGGCGGGGAGGTCCCGCCATGCCGTCCGCGCCGGCGGTGGCGTCGGCGCCAGGTAGTGCCGGGCCTGGAGGCTGAACATCCGGTGGTAGCGGCCGCCCAGGGCCAGGAGCTGGCTGTGGGTGCCGGACTCGACGATGCGCCCCTGGTGGAGGACCACGATGCGGTCGGCTCGCCGGACGGTGGAGAACCGGTGGGAGACGAGGATGGTGGTGAGCCCGGCGGTCAGCTCCAGGAAGCGGTTGTAGAGCGCGGCCTCGGCCCGCACGTCGAGGTTGGCGGTGGGCTCGTCGAGGACCAGGATCCTCGCCCCCGCCTCCAGGGCGAAGAGGGCCCGGGCCAGCGCCACCCGCTGCCACTGCCCACCCGAGAGGTCGGTGCCGCCCTCGAACTCCCGTGAGAGCGTGGTGAACCAGTTCTGGGGCAGGCCCTCGGCCACCCCCCACAGCCCCGCCTTCTCCGCCGCCCGGTAGCGGGCCTCCCAGCCCGCCTTCCCCGACCCGCCGAAGACGATGTTCTCCCGCAGGGTGACGGGGTAGCGGGCGAAGTCCTGGAACACGGCGCCGATCCGCTGTTGCCAGGCGGTCGGGTCGTATTCCGACAGGTCGACCTCGTCGACCATGACCCGACCCGACAGCGGCCGGTAGAAGCCGCAGATGAGGTTGACCAGCGTCGTCTTCCCGGCGCCGTTCTCACCCACGATGGCGAGCGAGGTGCCGGCGGGGATCTCGAGGTCGAGGTCCTCCAGCACCGGGCGCTCGGTGCGGGGGTAGCCGAACCACACGCCTTCGAGGCGGATGGAATCCCGCGGCGACCGGCCCACCGGCCTGGTGCCGGCCGGAGCCTCGGCTTCCATCTCTCCCACCAGGGCGTCGAGGGCGAGAACGTGGGGGAGGGGCGCGGCGCCCATGCGCAGGACGTACTCGTTCTCGGGCTGGAAGCCGAGCCCGGAGAGCCCCAGGGCAGCCTGGAGGAAGACGAACACGTCGCCCAGGTTGAGCTCGCCGGCCAGGGCCGCCCGCACCAGCAGGCCGAAGATCCACAGGTGGACGCCGAAGATGAGCGCGGTGTTGAGCACGGTGCCGACCCGGCCCTGGCGGCGCTGGCGCCATACGTCGGCCATGCCCCGCCGCCACCGGGACTCGAACCGGCGGGTGAGGAAGGGGGCGAGGCCGAAGACCCGGGTCTCCTTGGCCGCCGTGCCCCCCAGCACCAGGTCGCCGACGTACTCGGCCTGGCGCAGGGCGGGAGTGGACCGCTCCATGGACGACACCAGGGTCGACATCTGGATGCGGTACCACAGGCGGGAGAAGAGCCAGGCGCCGGCCAGGACGATCGGCGCCCACCAGTGCCAGCGGGAGAGGAGGACGGCGGCGCCGAGGGCGGCCAGCCGGGCGCCGCCGATGTCGGTGAAGGCGCCGAGCGCCTGCTGGGCGGAGAAGTTCTCGGAGCCGACCTGCTGGGCCTGGCGCAGCTCGTCGGCGATGCGGGGGTCCTCCAGATGGCTGATGGTCGAGGGCCGCAGCAGCGGCGCCATCACCCGCTCCCGTACCAGCAGGGTGAGCCGGTGCTCCAGGCTCTCCACCGCCGGGCCCAGGAAGGGGAAGAGGCAGCGCTGCACCACGAAGATGGCGGCCACGGCGCCGAGGGCGATCCAGGCCGAGTGGTCGACCACCCCGCCGTTGTCGACCAGGGCGTTGAGGAGGTAGCCGACGGCCAGCGTCCCGCCCAGGGCGGCAGCGGCGTCGAACACGGTGGCGCCCATCATGGCGAGCATCCCACCGTGGTCGGCGCGCCACGCCAGGCGCACCAACGCCATCACCGGGCGGGCCCGGGCCGGAGAGGGTTGCGAAGCGGACGAACTGGGCCGTTTACGCCTTCGGTCCATAGCGGTTCAATTCGGGACAAGAGCCCGGAAAACCTGCAGGCGCACGGCCCCCGTTTGGAGACACGTGCGCCTGCCGGCAAGTGAGGCTGTTCTAGAGGCCGAAGCCGCCCAGACCGCCGAAGATGTTGAGCACGTTCAGGTTATTGAGGACGTTGTTCAGCGTCACGAGACACACGCTGACCTTCCTCGCACCGCCGTGCCGGGAACCTTTCCGCTCCAGCCCGGCCACCTCATCGGTCATGAGAGCCAGACCCGACACGTCAACGGTCACCTTCTCGAACATTCGCACACCCCCTTTCGCGGTGTGATACAGCTCGGCCTCTCCCGAGCTTTAGGGTGACGGGAGGCCGGACCCATGGTTCGAGTCCGGACCTTCCCCGTCGAGAACACAACGGTCCCGGTGCTCTTAGAGGCTGAACCCGTCGCCGCCACCAAAGATGTTGAGGATGTTGGCGTCATTGAGGACATTGCTCAGCGTGACGAGGCAGATACTGAGCTTGCGCGCCCCGTGACGAGAAGCCCGGCGCTTGAGACCGGTGACCTCATCGGTCATGACCTGCAGACCTAGAACGTCAGCCGTGGTGAGCTCGAACATGCGGTTCCACCTCCCTTCCGGATGATGTTCTCGAGGCCGCCTGCTCAGCGCCCCTGCTGCTGGTTTCTCGTTGGGCAGGCGATCCCGACCTCGACAGTCCGCCGGCGAATCCGGCGAGCTCCCGAAACCACTGCTCGAGGACGTGGCGACCGGCCAGGTCATGCCCTTGGCCTTCCAGCTCGACCAGTCGCACTTCTTCATCCCCAGCATCCCTTTGCTCCCGCAGGGCCCGGGCCAGTGCCCGGGACTCCCCGACGGGAATGGTCAAATCCGCGGTGCCATGCACAATCAGCACCTTGCTCCGGATGATTCGGCACCCTTTGGGTGGATTCCTGCCGGGTTTGTCCGAATTTCCGCAATCGAGCAGTTCCAGGCTTGCGCGCACTTCGGGCGATCCGTGCGCCTTGAGCGATTGGAACGATTTGAACGGGGCGAAAGCCACTACTCCAGCCACAGGGCGCACACTGGCCACAGCGACGGCCAGGAAGGCGCCGTAGCTCTCGCCGTAGAGGACGACGTTTTCTGCTCCGAGGCCGTCGAGCACGGAGGCCACCGCCTCGACGTCGACGACGGCGGCTGCACCCAGCAGGCTGTTCAGGTAGGGCCGGCCCCAGCCCGTGCTGCCGGGGTAGTCGAGGGCGACGACCCGGGCCCCCAGGCGGGCGAAGAGATCCAGCTCGGCCTGGTATTCGGAGCCCCAGCGGGCGAAGGGCCCGCCGTGGAGGGCGACGACCACCAGGTCGCCGTCGCCGGCGCCGGGTTCTCGGGGACACCCCGGCCCCCGGGCGGGAGGGTCGAGCACGAGGGCGGGCATGGGCCCGGCGGGCCCGGCGAAGGTCACGGTCCGGGCCGGCGCCGGAGCCGGGCCGGGCACGCCGTCGCCGTCGGCGGCGGCGTCGAGGTCGAGGCGGAACGTTCCCGTGGCCAGGTCGAGGCGGGCCGGGCGCCAGGGCAGCGCCGGGGTCGAGAAGGCGAAGCGGACGGTGGATCCGTCGGTGTCGGCCACCCGGCCGATCTCGCCGTCGGGGACCGGCAGCGGGTCGGACACCACCAGCGTGTCGAGGTCGACCGTCCGCAGGCGCACGAACGGCCCCACCTCGTGGTGGAGGAGCAGCCGGCGGGCTGCGGGCGGGCCCACGAAGCCCAGGGGCCGGGCCCCTTCGTCACCCTCGGGAAGGGCGGGCAGGAAGCGGAACCCGGCTGCCTTTTCGGGGACGCCCCGGCCCCCGGGGCCATTGCCGCCGAGGCGGGCGATCCCCACCGCCGGCCAGCCGGGGGCGTCGCTCGTCACCACCAGGTGCTGTGAAGCCATGTCGAGGAGGACGGCCCGGTCGTCGGAGTCCGGCGAGATCTCGAAGAAGGGGCTGAACCGGCCGGCCTCGAGGTCGACGGCGTACACGCTGGCCCGCCCGTTCGCCCCCAGGACGTTGAGGAGGAGCCGCCGGCCCCGGTCGATCCAGACGCCACCGTCGATGCGGGCGGGCAACCGCCCCACCTCCGACCAGGAGCCAGCGGCCCAATCGATGCGGAGGAGGGCGGTCACCTCCTCGAAGCCCGTGACCGCCAGCAGCTGCCAGGGTTCCCCGGAGAGGCGGGGCAGGAGGCAGGTGCGGGGGGTGGCCAGGGCGGCGATCTTGGAGACCGGTGCATCAGTGCTTCCCCCGGGGTGCGGGGTGGCCCGGCCTCGCCCGGGGTGCGGGGTGTCCCCCCAACCGAGAGTGATGACCATGAGCTCGACGCCGGCGTCGATGGGGCGGCACAGCCCGATGTGGCGGCGGTCGACGAGCTCGACCACGGTGCCCTCGGGAAGGGCGACGCCCGGCCCGGTGTGCAGGACCGAGCCGGGTTTGTCGTCGTCCTGCCATGCCACAACATCGGTGTCGATCCAGGCGGCGCGGCCCAGCTCCGCGGAAAAGGCGAAGTCCCGGCGCACGGGGCGGGCGGCCAGGGCGGCGGCGAGGTCGGCGGGGGTCACACCGAGCTCCGGAACCGCCGGGAGCGGCCACCCCGGGCCCGGGGCAACAGCTCGTCGAGGGTGAAGGGCCGGGGGCCGCCGGCGGCCAGGCGGAGGAAGAAGGCGCCCACGCCGGCCATCCCCGTCCCGAAGGCGGCGCTCACCGCCCCGCCGGTGTCGTCGGGAAACACGACGAGATCCTCGGGGCCGTCGGCCCGCCGCCGCAGCCACAGGGAGGTGGCGGCCTGGCGGGCCAGGGTCCGGTAGCCGTCGTCGCCGGTCACCGCGGCCAGATCGAGGAGGAGCTCGGCGTCGCCGGCCAGGCCGTGGCACTGGACGGTCGAGCTGCGCCAGCGCTCCATGAGCCCGGCCCGGGCGGCGGCCACCGCGGCGTTGAGATAGCGGCGCTGGCCGGTCCACACGTGAGCCCGGAGCAGGGCGGTGCCCACCCCCGAGGAGCCGTTGCACCAGTGGGGCCAGTACGTGTCGTCGTCGGGCCCGGCGGGCCACCAGGCGCTGCCGGCCGCCCCGTCCACGGCCAGGGCCAGCAGCCCGTCGAGGGCCTCGATGGCGACCGTCGCGAACTGCTCCTCGGAGCTGGCGGCGGCGGCGCAGAGCAGGAAGTTGGCGATGCCGGCGGTGCCGTGGGCGTAGCCGTAGGAGCTGGTGCCGGCCAAGCGGCTCGGGGCCGTGGCGGGCACCGGCCACAGCAGGCCGTCGTCGGTGCGCTCCACGGTGCGGACCAGGTGCTCGGCGGCGAGCACGGCGCGGGCCAGGAACCGGTCGTCACCGGTGCGCAGCCACTGGTGGAGCTGGCCCAGGCCGATGCCGGCCGTGCCGTGGGAGAGGTCGGGGTTCTCGACGAGAACGGGCAGCGCGAGGGAGAGCTCGTCGGCCCGGCGGATGAGGTCGTCGCGGTCGAGGACGGTCCCCGCCTCGGTGAGGAACCAGGCCACGCCGGACAGGCCGAAGTACAGCCCCGGCGGACGTGCCGGTCCCTCCGTCACCTGGTGCGACACCCAGGCGGCGGTGGTGGCCAGCGCCTTGCGCAGGGCGTGGTCGTCGTCCATGACGCCGGCGGCCCGGGCCAGGAACAGCCCCACGCCGGACGCGCCCGACTGCACGTTGACGGGGTCGAGGAGCGTGCCGGTGGGCCCCGTGGGCCACAGGTGCCCGCCGGTGCCCGTCCCCTGCCGGGCGCAGAGCCAGTGGGCGACGCCGGCCGCCACGGCGGAGGCGTCTGGCGGCTCGATGGGTTCCGCCCGCACCGCCTCGTACCGGGAAGGGGCCGGACCGCCGGTCAGGGCCCGGGCCACGCCGGCGGGCGTCAGCCGGCGGGCGGGGTCGGGATCCATGGCCGCGGCCACCACGCCGGCCACTGCCGGGTCCAGGGTTCCGGCGGCCACGTGGTCGTGGAGCCAGGCGGCCAGGCGGCCGGGGTCGGTCCAGGCCGAGGAGATATCGGCGGGCAGGTAGGGGTCGGCGCCCGTGGCCAGGTAGGCGATGGTGGCGCCCAGGCTCCAGGAGTCGTCGGCGAACCCCGCCGGGTCGCCGGCGAGCTGTCCCGGGGCGGCGTAGCCCGGGGTCCCGGCTGCCGCCGCCGGCGCCTCGCCGGCGGGATGGGCCAGCTCGAGGTCGACGAGGACGATCCCGCCCTTGTCGGTGACGAGGATGTTGTTGGGTGTCAGGTCCCGCAGCACCATCCCGGCATGGTGGAAGGCGGCCACGGCGTCGGCCACGGCCACGGCCAGGGCCCGCACCGTGGCGGTGGGGAGGCCGGTGCCGGGCGGTTCGTAGGCCGGGTCGACCAGGTCGCGCAGGCCGACCTCGTCGACGTGCTCCTCCACCAGGAAGGTGTGGCCACCCTGGTCGAAGAGGTCCACCAGGGCCGGCGTCCGCCCCAGGGGGGCGGCCAGCTCCAGCATGCGGGCCTCGTGGCGGATGGCGGCCCGGGCGTCGCCGCCGGCGGTGGTGGCCACGTGGGGCCGCCCCTCCTTGACCACCACGGTCTGGCCGGTCCGCTGGTCGGTGGCGAGGAACGTCCCGCCCTTGTTGGCCTGAGCCAGCACCCCGGTGACCAGGTAGCGCTCGTTGAGCAGGACGGACCGGGGCGCGGCGGCGGGCGCCGCCACCGGCTCGGGCGGGGACTGGAAGGGATCGATCGCCCAGGGCGGAGCGGAGTACCCGGGCTTGCGCTCGTCGGCCACCAGGTCGCCGTCCGGCGTGCGCAGCAGGTGGACCACGAGCCCGTCGCCGTCGATGGCGTAGCGGCCGGTGAACCCGCCGTAGCGGTAGTGGACCAGGCTGCCCGGGCGGTAGGGACGGTCGGAGAGGATGACGGGGCCGGCCAGCCCGGCGGTGGCGGCGTGGGCGCCGGCGGCGATGCGGCGGGCCCGGCCGTCGTCGGCCGGGTAGACGGTGAGGAACTTGCCGGACGAGGCCCGGTCGGCGCCGGCGGAGTTGAGGACGCGGACAGAGCGGAGCCCGGCGGCGAACTTGAAGGCGGCCCCTTCGGCCAGGAGCACGGGGACCACGGCGGCCAGGACGGCGGCGGCCGACTCCTCGGTGGCCGACAGGTGGAGCTTCCACCCCTGGTCGGGCAGGGCGTGGA
>JBIOYN010000127.1:0-12003 GCA_044870155.1 Acidimicrobiia bacterium
TCGACGCCGGCCTGGGTCAGGTGCCCATGGGCGAGCTGCTGGCCTCGATCATCCGCACCATGGGCGATTACTCCGGCGGCGCCGGCACCCCCAAGGAGCTCCAGCTCATCGTGAAGCAGCTCTTGTACTTCGAGCGGTACTCCAAGGAGCTGGCTCCCACCTGGCCGATGTTCCGGGACCTCTACCTCGTCCGCAACATCTTCCCCGAGGCCGTCGCCGCCCGGACCGCCGAGCAGGCCATGGAACTCCCCGACTGAGCTTCGTAAGCCAGCCGCTCCGATTTCCTGGGACGTTCCTGCTCAGACGGCGCGCAGGAATGTCACAAGAAAGGCGAGGCCGTCCGGCGATCAGCTCTGGCGCCGTTGCCGGAGACGGCGGCGGCTGCGGTGGACCGGGGCGCTCACCGGGACGACGCTCACCGATCCGTCCGTCTCCAGCACGGCCAGCTCAACCTGGGTGACATCAGACACCTCTCCGTGCTCGCGCAGGGCGGCGAGGACTTCGTCGTTGGTGAGTCCCTCCCGGGCCAGGTTCTCCTGCACCCACTGCCCGTGTTGGACCAGGACGACGGGTACGCCCTCCACCAGATGGCGGAGCCGGGTGCTGCGCAGCCGCAGCCGGGCCACGAGCGCGTTGACGGCGAGGAGGGCGGCGACGGAGACGAGACCACCGGCCAGGCTCGTGTCCGGCCCGACCATGGCGTTCTGCACGGCGTTGGCGATGAGGAGCACGACCACGAGGTCGAACGGGGTCATCTGCCCGATCTCACGGCGACCACCGAGGCGCAGCCCGGCGAGGACGGCGACGTAGACCACCAGAGTGCGCCCGGCGATCTCCAGCAGGCCCATCGCCCCAAGCTACCGGCGGCCCGATCGTCACGTTCTTCCGGACAGTCCCTGAGCCGCCAATACGCTGACGGGCATGACGACCGCCCCCACTGAGCCGGACCTGCCCAACTTCGACGTCGACCTTGGGCCGGAGCTCGAGGCGGCGATGGCGGAGCACCGGGACGAGGTCGAGGCGATCGCCACCGGGCCGTGGCCGCCGACGTTCGCCGACACCGTCGAGGCTCTGGAACGAGCCGGCGGGCGGCTCCACCGGGCCGAGCGGTTGCTGGGGGACGCCTCGGGCTCCAGGTCGACACCGGAAATCCGGACCCTCGACGCCGAGATGCTGCCCCGGCTCGCCGCTCATCGAGACGCCATCGGCCAGGACCCCCGGCTCTTCGCCCGGATCGCCGACCTGGCGGCGCGGCGCCACGAGCTCGACCTTGACGCCGAGCAGGCGTGCGTGCTGGACCGCTACCACCGTGACCTGGTGCGGGCCGGGGCGACGCTGGACCCGGCCGGCCAGGCCCGGTTGCGGGAGATCAACGAGCGGCTGTCCGCCCTGCAGGCGCAGTTCCGGCGCAACCTGGGTGAGGAGACGGCGGCGCTGGCTGTGCGGGTGGCGGCGGCAGCGGAGCTCGACGGGCTGCCGCAACCGATGATCGACGCCGCCGGGCGCGCCGCCGGCGGAGACGGATTCGTGCTCAAGCTGTCGCTGCCGGCGGCGCAGCCCGCCCTCGAGCACCTGCACGACCGGGCCCTGCGCGAGCGCCTGTGGCGGGCGTCGGTGGCCCGGGGCCGGCGGGGCGGCGAGCACGACAACCGGGCCACGGTGGCCGAGATCACCGCCCTGCGGGCTGAACGGGCCGGCCTGCTCGGGTTCGGCTCCCACGCCGAGTGCGTGCTCGCCGAGCAGACCGCCGGCTCCGTGGGCGCCGTCATGGATCTCCTCACGGCGGTGGGGACGGCCGCCTCCACGGCGGCCCGGGCCGAAGCCGAGCGCCACACCGCCGCCCTCCACGCCGACGGCCACACCGGGCCGCTCGAGCCGTGGGACTGGCCCTACTACGCCGCCCGGGAACGGCGGGCCCGCCATGCCGCCGACGACGCCCGCATCCAGGAGTTCTTCGTGCTCGACCGGGTCATCGACCACGGGATTTTCGCCGTGGCCGGGGCGCTCTACGGCCTGGAGTTCACCGCCCGCCCCGACCTCCCCCGGCCCCACCCCGACGTGCGGGTGTGGGTGGTGACCGACGCCGACGGGAGCGACCGGGGGCTCCTCTACCTCGATCCCTTCGCCCGCGACGGCAAGGCCGGCGGGGCATGGATGGATGCCTATGCCGATCCGGCACCGCTGCTCGGTCGCCGGCCGCTCGTTTTCATGACCCTCAACGTCTCGCCCCCCGCCGACGGCGCCCCCGCCCTGCTGACCCCCCTCGATGTCAGGATCCTCTTCCACGAGTTCGGCCATGTGCTCCACGCGCTGCTCTCCGACGTGGCCTATCCCCGGATCGCGGGCGTCAATGTCGCCTCCGACGTCGTCGAGTTCCCTTCCAAGCTCCACGAGTCACTGGCGATGCGGCCCGACGTCCTCGCCCGCTACGCCCGCCACCACGCCACCGGCGAGCCACTTCCCGACGCCGACGTCGCTGCCGTCGGTGCCTTCGACCGCGACGGGGCGCCGTGCATCTCGACCCGGGGCAGCGCCAACTCGCTGCTCGACCAGGCGTGGCACGCCCTGACCCCGGGCGAGGCCGTGGCCCCCGACGAAGTCGACGCCTTCGAAGGGGCGGTGCTCGAGCGCTACGGGGTGGCCGTCCCCGCCGTCGGGCTCAACTACCACTCCACTTTCTTCACCCACTCCTTCGACGGCCCCTACCCCGGCCTGCACTACGGGTACCTGTGGTCGGCGACCCTGGAGGCGATCACCCTGGCGTGGCTCGACGAGCACGGCGGACTGACCCGGGCCAACGGCCAGCGGCTGCGCGAGGCGTTCCTGTCCCGCGGCGCGGTGGTGGATCCGATCGACGCCGTCCGGGCCCTCACCGGGCGCGAGCCGTCCGTCGGGCCCTTGCTCGAGCGCCGGGGGCTGGCCGGGTAGCGGGGACCACCCGACCTTCGACCTACGCTTCACGCCATGGTGCCCACGGAGGAACCGGCGGAGAAGGTGGGGATGAGGAACGCCTGGGGGCGGGTGGCCGTCGCCTACGACGAGATGTTCGCCGAGCGGATGACCCACCTGACCGGCCGGGGTCTGGACCTGCTCGCCCCCGACCCGGGCTGGGACGGCCTGGACGTCGCCTGCGGGCCGGGACTGACGACGGCGGCGCTGGCAGAACGGCTGCCTGCCGGACACACACTCGGGGTCGACTTCGCCGAACCCATGGTCACCCGGGCCCGGGATCGGTTCCCGAAGGTGTCGTTCGCGGTGGACGACGCCGAGCGCCTGGCGCAGCCCACCGGTGCCTTCGGGGCCGTGACCTCCAGCTTCGGGCTCATGTACTGCTACGACGCCCGGGCCGCGCTCGGCCATATGGCCCGGGTCACCGCTCCCGGGGGCCGGCTCATGGTCCTGGTGTGGGGGCGAGCCCCCCGGGTGTGGTGGAGTCCCGTCATCGACCTCGTCGAGAGCCGGGCCGAGTACTACGCCAGCGTGTGCCCCATGATGTTCTTCTACGGGCTGCCTGGCGTGCTCGGCCGGATGGTGGCCGAGACCGGCCTGACGGTCACCCACGACGAGGCCTTCGACGAACGGATGACGTTTCCGTCCATCGATGCCGCCGTGGACGCCGGGATCCTGGGTGGAGCGCTGGCCGGCCTGTTCAACAACCGCCTCGACGCCTCCCAGCGGGCAGAGGTGCGCGGACTGCTCGCCGACCACCTCAACGGGCTGGCGGAGTCGAGCGGCGACGATGTGCTCCTCCCCGCCGAGACCCGGATCGTGGTGGCCGAGAAGGCCGCCGGGATCTGACGTCGGCCACTCAACCCTCCCGATATGACCGGAACTGTTCTTGCTGCTACGGGAGGCGGACCCGGCGGCGGCCGTCTTCGGTCCCGGCGATGATGGGCCGGGGGTCGTGGAGGACGTGCCATGCCTCCAGGGCGCGGCGGCCCCGGGACAGGGTTCCTTCGTCGGCCGTGCCCTCGAGGAATCGTTCGAGACAGGCGGCCAGCTCGTCGGTGAGGACTTCGGGAAGTGCGCCGGTCGGGGCGCCCGGCGCCGGGCGAAGGTCGAACAACCTGGCCATCAGACCTCCTCGTCGACCCTGATTCTCACGGTCCGGGTAGGGGTCGGGCAAGGAGTTCGAAGCCTTGTAACGGGCAATTCTCAGAGCGTTTACAGTCCCGTGCTCAACCCGACGAACGAGTGGATCAGCCGACGGAGGAGCCACCGCCGGCCCCCGCCGGGAGCCACTCGAGGGCAGCCAGGGCCGCCTCGTGGAGCCAGGCGCCCCCGCGCCGCCGGTCCTCGACCAGCGCGGCGAAAGCCGCTTGGGCGGCGAGGGGATCACCGACCCGGGCTCGCGGCGAGCAGGTGGACACCCGGGCCACCCCGCCGAGGAAGTGGTTCCCGACCGAGTCTGCGAGGGCCACGGCCCGATCCAGGGCGGCGAGCGCCCGGGCGGGATCACGGTCGAGGACGACCTCTCCCTCGGTGTCCTCAGGCGGCGGGGTCGATCCGGCTCCGCCCGCCGGTCGGGATGGTGGCGGCGACGGCCTGGGGACGGTACTGGCAGTTGGTGATCAGGCTCACGGCCAGGACGGTGATGCCGGCCACGAAGTAGAGGGCGCTGAGGCCACGGTCAGACTGGCGGAAGTTCAGGGCGAAGGGACTGACCAGGAGGAGGGCGGCGAGGATGAGCGCGGCACCGACGGCGTAGCAACCGCGTGCAGCCAGGCGGGAAGAAGACGGACAAGCGACATTGGGAGCCTCCTGGGCTTTCTGATTTATCGGTTCTTAGACTTCAATACGCTGCCAAGCGGGTGCCGTGATGACCCTTATTTGTCGGGCCGCACGGAACTGGATCCCCAGGGTAATGGCGAGAGTGGTGATGGCGCCGAGCTCGCTGGCGAGGGTCTTGATCGCGGGCGCGGTCCAGTTCGTCTCGGTGAATCCGAACACCCCGACGCTGTGGCTGAGGACGAGGGCGACGAGCGATCCGGTGGCGAAAGCGATCCCGGCCAAGGCGACGGTGGAACGCCGGCTCAACATGACGGCGGCAGCCAGGGGGATCGATCCGACGAAGTTGGCCATGAACAGCGGGCCGATCGTCGGGATGGAGCGGTAGCCGCTCCTCCAGAGGTTGAAATGGACGATTCCCCCGACGACCAGGAAGACGGCGGCGAACAGGCGCGTGAGGCGAGCGGTCATAGCGGAAACCCCCTTGTGCTCGCTGTCTACGGAGCGCACACCAGGCATGGATGGACCGCACCAGAACATTCCTATTTCTTCATCCGACTCCGCCGCGCCGTCCGAATAGGGAGCATGACGACGCCTCTTCCGGCCACGAAATCGGCGGCTTTGACACTCCTTCTGGCCGTCCCGGCCGGGATCCATCTCGCGATGATCGGGGAGCACCTGGACGAGTCGGCCCTCTTCGGCGTCTTCTTCGCCCTCACGGGCGCCGCCCAGCTCATCTTCGCCGCTCGAATCGCCTCCCGCCCCACCATCGGGCGCGTCGCCGGCAGCGTGCTCGTGAACGCCGCCGTGGTGATGGTCTGGGTGCTGTCCCGGACGGCCGGGCTCCCCATCGGCCCCGAGGCCGGCCACCCTGAAGCGGTCTTTCTCTCCGACGCCGTCGCCACGGGCCTGGAGATCGTCGCCATCGTCTTCGGCGTGCGGCTCCTCGCCCGTCTCCGGGCCCAGCAGCGGACGCCATCGACCGGCCAGCGGGCGACACTGTCCCGGCCGCGGGCCACGGCTCTCCTCGCCGCCGCGGTGGCGGGTCTGGCCTTCACCTCCGTCGCCCAGCCCGCCGGAGCCCACCACCACCCGGGAGCGGCCGGCGTGGAAACCCCCCCGGCCGAGCACCACCACGGGGCCTTGCTGCCGGACCGGTGAAGAGCAGGACTCCGCCGGAGTCAGTCAAGGGCGAGAGCGGAGGTGCGGCGGCGAGCTGCGATGCGGGCGATCGCCACCACGAACACTCCTGCTCCCGGCACGAGCCACGGCGGGACGATCACACTTGCGACCACCGCGCCGACCGCCACCCGGCCGCTGACGTGCCGGTGGCGCCAGAGCGCGCCGGTCAGGGCGAGCGCAGCCACGACCCCCAGCCAGGGCGCCAGGTTGGCGAGACCGTGGGCCGAGCCGATGGTGGCATTCTCCATGAGCTCGGACGTCGGCGTGTCTCCCATGCCGGCACGGATGAGCGCATCGACAACCCGGACATTGCCCACGAGCACCAGCACGGTGCTGGCGAGCCACGCCGCGCTGGTGACGAGCACGAGCGGCTGGCGGCGCGCCGGCGGTGTCACGAACAGGAGGATCCCGACCAGGGCTGCGGCCGCAAACGGGGCGGTGGCTCCCGAGAGATGCTCGGCGGCGTGACCGGAGACGTCGTAGCGGCTCTCGAAGAAGACCTTCTGCACGACGATCGAGGTGATCAAAATCACCGGTACCGGCCACCAGCGGCGCACCTGGGTCACGCTGCCCTCGCTTCCTCCGCCTGGTCAAGTCTCCAGTACAGACGGATGAGATCGCTCGGCGGGTGACATCTGCCCGGGTTGGCGCGGCGCCGGGGCGCCGTCAGGCGAAGTTCCTGGGGCGGAGCTGGTCGGCGGGGATGACGCCGAGCCGGCCCTGCTGGTAGTCCTCGATGGCTTGGAGGATCTCGGCGCGGGTGTTCATGACGAACGGCCCGTAGTGCTCGACCGGCGCGCCGATCGGCAGTCCGCCGAGGAGGAGGAGTTCGAGCGGTCCGGCGTGCTCGGCGGCGGTCACGACCAGATGGTCGCCCGGGCCGAAGACGGCGAGCTGACCGTCCTCCAACGGGCGACCCTCGGCGCCGACCGTGCCCTGCCCGGCGAGCACGAAGGCCAACGCGTTGAACGCGGGATTCCACGGCATGGTCAGCTGGGCGCTCGGCGCCAGCGTGACGTGGGCGTAGGTGATGGGCGTGTGGGTGACTCCGGGGCCCTCGAATCCGGCGATGTTCCCGGCGATGAGCCGGACCAGCGCGCCCCCGTCATGTGAGGTGAGCAGACGCAACGAGTCGGTGGTGATCGGCTGGTAGCGCGGCGTCGTCATCTTGAGCACCGGAGGCAGGTTGACCCACAGCTGCACGGCCTGGAACAGGCCGCCCATGCGGTAGAGCCGCTCGGTGGGGAGTTCCTCGTGCTGGATGCCGCTGCCGGCGGTCATCCACTGCGTCTCGCCCTCGGCGATCAGACCGCCGCCACCGGTGGTGTCCTGGTGGGAGATCTCGCCGTCGAGCATGTAGGTCACGGTCTCGAAGCCGCGGTGAGGATGCCACTGCGCGCCCTTGGCCTCGCCCGGGCCGTTCATGGTCGGCCCGGCGTGGTCGAGCAACACGAAGGGGTCCGCATCGGCCATCGGCAGTCCACCGGGGAACGGACGCCGGATGGCGATCCCGGCGCCTTCGGTGCCGGCGTAGGAGTTCACGATCCTGCCCACCGGACGGGGCCGCGAGGTCGTAGGGTCGGGCCCGGGGATGCGGGGCAGGACGAGGGTGTCGGTGACGGTGAGGGCCGGCATGGCGATCGCTCCTCTCCAGGATCACATCAGATCTTTTTGGTGACACATCCACAATATGCCGCGTTGCTGACGTGTCAACAAACTCGTGGTAGGCTGCATTCCATGGCCGAGAAGCGATGGCTCGACGAGCGCCAGCACCACCTGTGGCGCTCGTACATCCGGATGAACCAGGAGCTGTACGGCCGCCTCGAAGACCTGCTGGCCAGCGAAGGGGGCGTCTCCGCCGCCGACTACGCCGTCCTGGTGCCGCTGTCGGAAGAACCGACCGGACTGCTTCGGGCCCGCGACCTGGGCGCCGAGATCGGCTGGGACCGCAGCCGCCTGTCCCATCATCTCGCCCGGATGGAGAAGCGCGGCATGGTCGTGCGTGAGGAGTGCCAGGAAGACGCCCGCGGGCTGATGGTGCGCCTCACCCCCGCCGGCCGGCGGGCCATCGAGGGCGCCGCCCCCGCCCACGCCGAGGCCGTCCGGCGGCACTTCTTCGACCTGCTGTCGAAGCAGGAGGTCGAAACGCTGCGCGCCGTGTTCGATCGTGTGCTCGACAAGCTGGCCGCGGCTCCCACATGAGCAAGGGACCGGCCTCGACCGTCGATGACCGCGACACCCAGACGTGGCCCATGGCCGGCTCGGCCGTCATCATCGGTCAGGCCCGCATCGGTGATCGGGCACTGGTCGCCGAGGGCGCGGTGATCCGCTCGTCCGGCTCCGGAGTTCGGATCGGAACTGGCTCAGCCGTCCTGGAGAACTCCGTCGTCGTCGGCACCACCCTCATGCCCACCGCCGTCGGGCGACGCAGCACCTTCGGGCACCGCTGCCTCATCATCGGCGCCGCCATCGGCGACCTCTGCGAGATCGGGAACGCATCGATGCTCATGCCCGGCGCCCGGTTGGGCGACCGGGTGTTCCTCGGCGAAGGCACCCTCGTCCCGACGGGGATGACCCTGCCGAGCGACGTCGTCGCTGTCGGCCGGCCGGCCCACGTCATCCGCACCGTCAGCCCGGCGGACCTGGATCGGCTCCGGGCCTTGCGCGGCGGCGACCTGTCCCTCCCGCCGCCTACCTGGGACACCATCGGACCCACACAGGAGGCCAGCTCGATGGGCCAGCTCTACGCCTACCGAGGCATCGTGCCCACCATCGCCGAATCCGTGGTGCTGTTCGCCAGCGCCGAGATCACCGGCGACGTCGTCATCGGCGAGCGCACGGTCATCGGCGCCGGCGTCAAGATCGTCGGCGACTCCCACGGGCCCGTACGGATCGGCAACGACGTCCAGATCCTGGAGAACACCGTCCTGCACCTCCTACCGGACAACGAGCTCGTCATCGACGACGGTGCCATCGTCGGACCCGGCGCCATGATCCACGGCTGCCGCATCGGGGCGCAGTCGGTCGTCGAACCCGGGGCCATCGTCTGCGACGGCAGCACCGTCGGCGCCGGCTGCGTGGTCCGCGCCGGGGCGGTGGTCAAGCAGCGATCGACCTTCCCGGACGGCATCGAGATCGACGGGTTCCCTGCGGTGGCGATGGGACCGGCGGGCCCCCCGCAGCGGCTGGCCTGGGCCTTCGACCCCGGCGATCTCCCGGTGCCGCACCGATGAGTTCGTTCGACCGCCCTACCATCGCCGCATGGTTCGCTCAGAGTCCACCAGCGGCGGCATCCGTCCGTTGCGCCTCGTCGCCCACATCCTCCCGACCCTCATCCTCGTCCAGGCCTTCCTGGCCGGGAGGGCCCTGTTCGGCGGCTGGAGCATCACCGTCCACGGGGTCCTGGGCAACGTGACCTTCGTGTTCGGCCTGGCCACGCTGCTGCTGGCCGGCCTCGCCCGGCAGCGGAAGGCGATGGCCGTCGCCGCCGTGCTCGTCGTGCTCCTCACCGCCCAGATCGGGCTCGGCTACACCGGCCGGGAGACGGCCGAGGCGGCGGCGTGGCACGTGCCCCTGGGCGTGACGATCTTCGGTCTCGCCGTCTACCAGCTGATGATGCTGCCCCGCCGTTGACTTCGGTCGCGCCAGCAGAGGCCCCCCCGGTGGGAGGGCCTCTGCGCTTGTTTCGATCGGGCCGACGAGGCTGAACCCCGACCCGCTGGATCAGGCGAGGTCGAAGCGGTCGAGGTTCATCACCTTGTCCCACGCCGCCACGAAGTCACGCACGAACTTCTCGTTGGAGTCGCCCTGGGCGTAGAACTCGCAGACGGCCCGGAGCTGGGAGTGCGAACCGAAGACGAGGTCGACGGCGGTGGCCGTCCCTTTGACCTCGCCCGTGGCCCGGTCCCGACCCTCGTACACGTTCGCCTCCGTGGGAGACGTCCGCCACTCCGTGCCCATGTCCAGCAGGTTCACGAAGAAGTCGGTGGTCAGCGCCTCGGTCCGGTCGGTGAAGACGCCGTGGCTGGTACCGCGGAAGTTGGTGTTGAGCGCCCGCATGCCGCCCATCAGCGCCGTCATCTCGGGAGCGGTCAGCGTCAGCAGGTTGGCCCGTTCCAGCAGGAGGGTCTCCGGGTCCAGCTTCTCGCCGGAGCGGAGGTAGCTGCGGAACCCGTCGGCCCTCGGTTCGAGCACGGCGAACGACTCCACGTCGGTCTGGTCCTGCGAGGCGTCCGTGCGCCCCGGCGCGAACGGGACCGTCACCTCGACGCCGGCGTTCTTCGCCGCCTGCTCGACGGCCGCGCACCCACCCAGAACGATCACGTCGGCGAGCGAGACCTTCTTCCCACCCGAGGCCGAGCTGTTGAAGTCGGACTGGATCCCCTCGAGCGTCTGGAGCACCTTGGCCAGCTCGGCCGGCTCGTTGACCTCCCAGTCCCGTTGCGGCGCCAGGCGGATCCGCGCCCCATTGGCCCCGCCCCGCTTGTCGGTACCCCGGAACGTGGCCGCCGAGGCCCAGGCGGTGGAGGCGAGCTGGGAGATGGACAGTCCCGAGCTGAGGAGCCTGCCCTTGAGGGTGGCGATGTCCTCGGCGCCGATCAGCTCATGATCGACGGCAGGGACGGGGTCCTGCCACAGCTGCGGCTCCGGAACCCACGGGCCGAGGTAGCGCGACAGGGGTCCCATGTCGCGGTGCAACAGCTTGTACCACGCCCGGGCGAAGGCGTCGGCGAGCTGGTCGGGGTTCTCGTGGAAGCGCCGGGCGATCGGCTCGTAGATCGGATCCAGCTTCAGCGCCAGGTCCGTCGTCAGCATCATGGGGGCGACCCGCTTCCCCGGGATATGGGCATCGGGCACGGTGCCCTGGGCCTCGGGGTTCGTTGGGGTCCACTGGTGCGCCCCGGCGGGGCTCGTCGTCAGCTCGTACTCGTAGTTGAACAGGTTGTCGAGGTACCCGTTGTCCCACTTCGTCGGCTCGTTGGACCACGCGCCCTCGAGACCGCTGGTGATCGTGTCGGCGCCCATGCCGCTGCCACAGGTGTTCTTCCAACCGAAGCCCTGCGCCTCGATGGGCGCAGCCTCGGGCTCGGGTCCGACGCAGTCCGGACTGACGGCACCATGGCACTTGCCGAAGGTGTGGCCCCCGACGATGAGCGCCACCGTCTCCTCGTCGTTCATCGCCATACGACTGAAGGTCTCCCGGATGTCCCGGGCGGCGGCCAGCGGATCCGGGTTGCCGTTGGGCCCCTCCGGGTTCACGTAGATCAGGCCCATCTGCACGGCGCCGAGCGGACCGGCGAGCTCCCGGTCGCCGCTGTAGCGCTCGTCTCCGAGCCACTCGTCCTCGATCCCCCAGAAGATCTGCTCGGGCTCCCAGACGTCCTGGCGCCCGAAACCGAAGCCGAACGTCTGGAACCCCATCGCCTCCATGGCCACGTTGCCGGTGAAGACCAGGAGATCGGCCCAGGAGAGCTTCTGGCCGTACTTCTGCTTGATGGGCCAGATCAACCGGCGGGCCTTGTCGAGGTTCCCGTTGTCGGGCCAGCTGTTGAGGGGGGCGAAGCGCTGTTGGCCGGTGCCGCCGCCGCCCCGGCCGTCTTCGATGCGGTACGTACCGGCGGCATGCCATGTCAGCCGGATGAAGAGCGGGCCGTAGTGGCCGTAGTCGGCCGGCCACCAGTCCTGCGACGTGGTCATCACGTCGATGACGTCCCGCTTCAGCGCGTCGAGGTCGAGGGTCTTGAACGCTTCGGCGTAGTTGAAGTCCTCGCCCATCGGGTTGGCCCGGGGCGAGTGCTGGTGGAGAACCGAGAGGTCCAGCTGGTTCGGCCACCAGTCCCGGTTCGTCCTGGGCCGATGCGCCTTGGGGGTGGGGCTGGGGATTGCCGGGTTCTCGCTATCAGACACGTCGCTCCTTCTCCTGTCTCGCGGTTTCCTTCTGCTTGCTGGTTGTTCTCGACCTTGGTGTCAGCCGCCGGACGGGACCGGAGTTGCCGCCACACACTCGGGGCATCGGCCCCAGTAGATCACCTCGGCTTCGTCGATCTCGTAGCCCGAGTCGACGGCGGCCGTCAGGCATGGGGTGTCGCCGAC
>JBIOYN010000128.1:0-11261 GCA_044870155.1 Acidimicrobiia bacterium
GAGCGGGAGGAGGGCACGCTGGCCACGGGCCGGCTGCGCCCGCCGGGGCCGTCCGGCTGCTCGCCGCCCTGGCCGCCGCCGGCCCGTCCGACCCCGATCTCGAGGTGAGCTGGCGGCCACCGCGGCCCGGAGACCGGCCGAGGACGACGGCGGACTGACATGGCGACGACACCGCGACCGATGAAGGGGAAGTGGGCCAAGGGCATCGAGCCCCGCTTCTTCATCTGGGTCATCAAGGACCGCCTGGCCGCCTGCGAGCGGCCCGGGGGCTACGCCCGCAACCACCGCAAGGTGCGCCGGATGGAGGAGATCATCTGGCTCCAGCAACACGATTTCACCCGGGTGGTCTCGCTCCTGGACACGCCCCACAACCTGCACGCCTACGAGGAGATGGGCTTGCCCCACCTCCAGGTGCCGCTCGGCCCCGCCGGGGGTGACCTGACCGTCCTCCTGCCCGAGGTCTACACCACCATCGCCGACCTGCTCGACGACCCCGACGAGCGCATCCTCATCCACCTGGAGGAGTTCGGCGACCGGCTGCTGGGGGTCATCGCCGGCTACCTCCTGTACACGGGACTGGTCGAGACCGGGCCGATGGCCACCTCGGTGGTGGAGCGCCTGACCCAGCGCCAGATGGGCCCCCCGGGCCGGGAGATCGTGAGCGTGACCCTGGAAGAGAAGCTGGTCAGGCGGCGCAAGTAGGCTCTGGACACGTGACGACATCATCACGAGAGGCTGGGCCGTGCCGGGGACGGTGATCGTCGGCACCCAGTGGGGAGACGAGGGCAAGGGCCGGTTCACCGACCTGCTGGCCGACGACATGCAGATGGTGGTGCGCTACCAGGGCGGCCACAACGCCGGCCACACCATCATCGCCGACGGGCACACGCTCGCCCTCCAGCTCGTGCCCTCGGGGATCCTCTATCCCCACATCACCCCCGTCATCGGCAACGGCGTGGTGGTGGATCCCGCCGTCCTCCTGGCCGAGCTCGACATGCTGGCGGGCAAGGGGATCGACACCTCCCGCCTGGCCCTGTCCGGCAACGCCCACCTGATCATGCCCTACCACCAGGAGCTCGACCGGGTGACCGAGCGGTTCCTGGGCAAGTCGAAGCTGGGCACCACCAAGCGGGGGATCGGCCCCGCCTACGCCGACAAGGCCAACCGGGTGGGCATCCGGGTCCAGGACCTCCTCGACGAGAAGATCTTCGCCGCCAAGCTCGACCTCGCCCTGCGGGAGAAGAACGGCGTGCTGGCCAAGGTCTACAACCGCCTGCCCATGACGGCGGGCGAGATCTTCACCCGCTACCGCAGCTACCGGGCCCGCCTCGAGCCGATGATCGCCGACACCGTGCACATGGTCCACGAGGCCCTGGCCGCCGGCGAGCACGTGCTCTTCGAGGGCGCCCAGGCCACCTACCTCGACCTCGACCAGGGCACCTATCCCTACGTGACGTCGTCCAACCCCTGTGCCGGCGGCGCCTGCACCGGCGCCGGCGTCGGGCCCCGGGACATCGAGCGGGTCATCGGCGTGGTCAAGGCTTACGTCACCCGGGTGGGGAGCGGGCCCTTCCCCACCGAGCTGTTCGACGACACCGGCGACCTGCTGGTGGAGCGGGGCGGCGAGTACGGCACCAACACGGGACGGCGGCGGCGGCCGGGGTGGCTCGACGCCGTCATGCTCCGCCACGCCGTCCGCCTCAACACCTGCACCGATCTGGCTGTCACCAAGCTCGACGTCCTCGCCGCCCTCCCCGAGCTCAAGATCTGCGTGGCCTACGAGGACGAGACCGGCGAGCGCTACACCCACGTCCCCTACCACCAGTCCGTGCTGCACAAGGTCCGCCCGGTGTACGAGACCCTCCCCGGTTGGGAGACCGAGATCGACGACGTCAACCGCCTGGAGGACCTGCCCGCCCCCGCCCGGGCCTACGTGGCCCGCATCGAGGAGCTGGCCGGGATTCCCGTGTCCTATGTGGGCGTGGGCCCCGGCCGGGAGCAGACGGTCGTCATGCCGTCACGGGGGACGCCCCCGGGCCCCCGGGCCGTCGCCTGATGCGGACGCTGGTCGTCGGCTCCGGGGGGCGGGAGCACGCCCTGGGCTGGGGCCTGGCCCGCGCCGGCCACGAGGTCCTCGGTGCCCCCGGCAACCCCGGCCTGGCCGGCATCGGTCGCTGCCTGGCCGTGGACGCCGCCGATCCGCCGGCGGTGGCGGCCCTGGCCGACGAGCTCGACGCCGACCTGGTGGTGGTCGGCCCTGAGGTGCCGCTGGTGGCCGGCGTGGTGGACGCCGTCGAGGCCCGGGGCCGGCTGGCGTTCGGGCCCCGGGCCCCCGGCGCCCGGTTGGAGGGCTCCAAGGCGTGGATGAAGGAGGTGCTGGCCTCCGCCGGGGTTCCCACCGCCCGCTACGGCGCCTTCACCGACGAGACCGCCGCCGACGCCTTTCTCGATTCCCTGCCCGGGTTCTACGTCATCAAGACCGACGGCCTGGCGGCGGGGAAGGGGGTCATGGTCACCGAATCCCTGGCCGAGGCCCGGGCGGCCGTGCGCTCCTACCTCTCCGGCGAAGCGTTCGGAGCGGCGGGTCGCACCGTCGTCATCGAGGAGGGCCTGACCGGCCCGGAGCTGTCGCTCCTCGTCCTGTGCGACGGACGGACGGACGGCGCCGTCGCCCTGGCTCCGGCCCAGGACTTCAAGCGCATCGGGGAGGGCGACGCCGGCCCCAACACCGGCGGGATGGGCGCCTACTCCCCGGTCCCCATCGTCGGGCCCGACATCGTCGAGGAGGTCATGGCCAAGGCGGTGGCGCCCACGCTGCACGCCCTGGAAAACCGCGGGGTGACCTACCGGGGCATCCTCTACGCCGGCATCATGCTCACCCCCGAGGGTCCGAAGATCCTGGAGTACAACGTCCGCTTCGGCGACCCCGAGTGCCAGGTCGTCGTGCCCCGGTTGGCCTCGGACCTGGGCGCCCACCTGCGGGAATCGGCCGAGGGCCGGCTGCGGACGCCCGTCGAGTGGCGGGACGAGGCCTGCGTCACCGTGGTGCTGGCGTCGGAGGGATACCCTGCCAACCCTCGGACGGGGGACGTGATCGAGGGTCTGGAGGCGGCGGGCGGCGTTGAAGATGTGACCGTGTTCCATGCGGGGACAAAGCGCAATGAAGGAGGCGACGTCGTCACGGCCGGGGGGCGAGTGCTGAACGTGACCGCCTCGGCGGGCTCCCTGGCGGGGGCGCGGGAGCGCGCCTACCAGGCCATCGATCGGATCTCGTGGCCGGGAGTGCAGTTCCGCCGGGACATCGCGGCGAACTGTGCACCGGCAACCACCGCAGAGGTGGTCCCGGGTGCACAGAATGGCGGAGAGCCCTCGTGATCCCGCGGTATTCGATCTCGCCGATGAAGGATCTGTTCACCGACGAGGCCCGCTTCGGGGCCTGGCTGGAGGTGGAGATCCTGGCCGTCGAGGCGTGGGCCGACCTCGGGGTCGTCCCCCGGGAGGACGCCGTGGCCATCCGGGAGCGGGCGGGCTTCGACGTGGCCGCCGTCGAGGAGCGGGAGCGGATCACGAACCACGACGTGGCCGCCTTCGTCGACGTGGTCGCCGACCGTGTCGGCCAGCCGGCGGGCAAGTGGGTCCACTACGGGCTCACGTCCTCGGACGTGGTCGACACCGCCCTGTCCCTCACCCTCACCCGGGCCGCCGACCTGCTGGTGGACGCCGCCGCCCGCCTCGAGGCCGTCATCGCCAAGCGGGCCCGTGAGCTGCGCGACGTCCCCATGGTGGGACGGACCCACGGGATCCACGCCGAGCCCACCACCATGGGAGCCAAGCTCGCCCTCTGGGCCCTTCAGATGCGCCGGGAGCGGACCCGGCTGCAGCGGGCCCGGGCGGCGGTGGCGGTGGGAAAGCTCTCCGGCGCCGTGGGCACCTACTCCAACGTCGACCCCCGGGTCGAGGCCTTCGTCTGTGGCCGCCTGGGGCTGCGCCCCGTGCCCGCCACCCAGGTCCTGGCCCGGGACCGCCACGCCGAGTTCGCCTACGCCTGCGCCTCGGCCGGGGCGGCGGTGGAGGCGTTCGCCACCGAGATCCGCCACCTGCAGCGCACCGAGGTCGGGGAGGCCGCCGAGCCCTTCGCCACCGGCGCCCAGAAGGGCTCCTCGGCCATGCCCCACAAGCGCAATCCCGTGCGCTGCGAGCAGCTCAGTGGCCTGGCCCGGGTGTTGCGGGCCAACGTCGTCCCCGCCCTCGAGAACGTGGCTCTGTGGCACGAGCGGGACATCTCCCACTCGTCGGTGGAGCGGGTCATCCTGCCCGACTCGGCCATGCTCGCCTACTACCTCCTGGTCCGCTTCGCCGACATCGTCGAGGGTCTCGACGTGTTCCCGGAGCGGATGCTGGAGAACCTGGAGCGGTCCTACGGCCTGGTGTTCTCCCAGCCGGTGCTGCTGGCGCTGGTGGAGTCGGGCCTGACCCGCGACGCCGCCTACCGCCTCACCCAGCGGGCGGCCATGGCCGCCTGGGAGCAGCGGCGCCCCTTCCAGGAGATCCTGCTGGCCGACCCCGAGGTGACCGAGCGCCTGTCCCCGGAGCGCCTGGCCGCCTGCTTCGATCTGAAAGCCGCCTTAGCCAACGCCGGACGGGTCTTCGACGTCCTTGACAATGATGATGTGGACACCCCGGACCCCGGGGACAACTCCGAGGAGGAGGACGGATAAGTGGGTTCCATCGCCCTGCCCAAGGTGCGCTCGGGCAAAGTGCGTGAGGTCTACGAGGTATCGGACGACTCGCTGCTCATGGTCGCCTCTGACCGCATCTCGGCTTTCGACGTCGTCCTCGACCAGCCCATCCCTGACAAGGGCAGGGTGCTGACCGGGCTGTCGACCTACTGGTTCAACGCCACGTCCGACCTGGTGGAGAACCACCTCATCTCCGCCGACCCCACCGACCTCCCGTCGATATGCGGGCCGGACGTGGCCGGCCGGGCCATGCTCGTCCGGGCCGCCATACCGGTGGAGATGGAATGCGTGGTCCGGGGCTACCTGTTCGGCTCCGCCTGGAAGGAGTACGACAAGGCGGGGACGGTCAACGGGGTACGACTGCCCGAGGGCCTGGTGGAGGCGGATCAGCTGCCCGAACCCATCTTCACCCCCACCACCAAGGCCACCGAGGGGCATGACCTCGCCCTCACCCCCGAGGAGGCCGTCGCCCTGGTGGGCCAGGCCCGCTACGAGGAGCTGCGCGACCTGTCCATCGCCCTGTACCGCTTCGGGTCCACCAACGCCGCCATGCGGGGCATCCTGCTGGCCGACACCAAATTCGAATTCGGTGAGGTGGACGGGCGCATCGTGCTCATCGACGAGGCCTTGACTCCCGACTCGTCCCGCTTCTGGCCCGCCGAGGAATGGCACCCGGGGACGGCGCCGCCCTCCTTCGACAAGCAGTACGTCCGTCAGTACCTCCTCGACACCGGCTGGGACGGCACGCCGCCGCCGCCGCCCCTGCCCGACGAGGTCGTGGAAGGCACGCGGTCCCGCTACATCGAGGCCTACGACCTGCTCACGGAGACGAGCTTCGACGACTGGTACGGAGAGGACAGCGAATGATGGAGTACGAGGCCCGGATCGAGGTGGGGCACCGGCCCGGCATCCTCGATCCGCAGGGAGGTGTCATCGAGCGGGCACTGCCGGCGCTGGGCTACGGCAATGTGTCGCACGTGCGGGTGGGCAAGAGCATCCGCCTGCGGGTCGACGCCGCCGACGAAGGGGACGCCCGCACTCAGGTGGAGGAGATGTGCGTCCGCCTCCTGTCCAATCCCGTCATCGAGGACTTCAGCATCGACCTCTTCCCGGTGAATCACGAATGAGCACCCGCGTCGGAGTCGTTCTGTTCCCGGGCACGAATTGCGAACACGACGTGATGTGGGCCGTACAGTCCATCGGCGGCTCGGCCGAGCTTCTCTGGCATGCGGACCGCGACCTCCGGGGTGTCGATGCGGTGGTCCTCCCCGGCGGATTTGCACATGGTGACTACCTCCGGACCGGCGCCATCGCCCGCTTCTCTCCCGTGATGGACGCAGTGTCATCCTTTGCGGCGGAGGGTGGCCCCGTGGTCGGTATCTGCAACGGCTTCCAGATCCTCACGGAGGCGGGGCTGCTCCCGGGAGCGCTCCAGAAGAACGCCGGGTTGAAGTTCCGATGCCAGACGGTTGAGGTGCGGGTGGAGACGGCGGCGAGCGTGCTCACGAGCTTGTGCCAGCCGGGCCAGATCCTGCGAATCCCCATCAACCACTTCGAGGGCAACTATGTGTGCGATGCCGATACCCTGGCTCGCCTCCGAGGCGAGGATCAAGTGGTGTTCCGCTACGTCGAGAACCCAAATGGCAGCCTCGACGACATCGCCGGCATCTGTAACGAGGGCCGCAACGTGGTAGGCCTCATGCCCCATCCGGAGCGGGCCTGTGAGGACGTCCTGGGTTCGGCCGATGGCGCCACGCTGCTCCGCTCGCTGCTCACCCGGGCTCCCGGGGGCTCGGGGGTGTCCCCCGAAATCTCCGTGGGCGCGAGCGCGCCCTGACGGTGGCCGAGGCCCGAGCCGAGCTGCTCGAAGCCCTCAGGCGGCACTCGCTGCGGACGGGGGAGTTCACCCTGGCCTCGGGCCGGACGTCGTCCTGGTACCTCGACGCCCGCCAGGTCACGTTCCGGGGTGACTGCATTGAGATCGTGGGCCGAGCGGTCCTGGAAGCCGTGGACGGCCTCGCCTTCGATGCCGCCGGGGGGCTGACGCTGGGCGCCGACCCCGTGGCGCTGGCCGTGGCTCTGGTCAGCGGCCGGCGGTCCTTCGCCGTGCGCAAGGAGGCCAAGGGCCACGGGGCCGGCGGCCGCATGGCGGGTGCCGTCCGGCCTGACGACCGGGTGCTGGTGGTGGACGACGCCGTCACCACCGGAGGCTCGACGCTCCAGGCGGTGGAGGCGATCCGGGACTTCGGCGCCACGGTGGTGGGCGCGGCGTGCCTGCTGGACCGGGGTGGCGAGCTGGGAGCGGCCCTGGAGGGGCTCGGCATTCCCTTCTTCCCGGTGCTGGGTGCTCCGGACCTCGGGTTCGGGTTCGGGTCTTAAAACGGCGTCATGCGCCGCGGGAAATGCCCGCTTTGCGCAGCACGTCAGCAGGAACACCCAGGGCCCGCCATGCGGCGTGAGTGATGCCCTTGCGCTCCCCGTAGCTCTTGGCGGCGGTGATGAATCCTTTTTCCAGCTCGGTGAGGTCCGTTTTCGCCTTGAGGCTCTCGAGCTCGGTCTGGAGGTTCATCCGCTCCTGGATGAGATGCAGCCGGGTCAGGGGATCGGCTTCGACCAACTTCTGGTCGATCACATCCAGACGCCTCGTGATGGAATCCGTGGTGCGCTTGCGGCCTCGCTTGGGACGGTTCTTTTCCAGTGCCTCCAGATAAAGGCGCACGCCCCGACCCTGCTCGCGTCCCTCGGCGAGAGCAGCCTTGTGCTCGTCGGACATGGGGGAACGCTTCCGCTTGGCCGGAGCTGTCGCAACCGCACGCTTTGCTGCCATCTTGACTCCCTTATAAGACTATTGCTTCGGGTTTATAGCACATATTTCCAGCGACGGATAGGCTGCGGTGACAATGGAAGCCACGCACCGACTGCTGGGGCTGACCGACGCCGAGTTCGATGACATCGTCGAACTGCTCGGCCGTCCGCCCACGGATCTCGAGCTCGCCATGTACGCCGTGATGTGGTCGGAGCACTGCTCCTACAAGTCGTCGCGGCGTCACCTCTCCCGTTTCCCCACTGAGGCCCCCTGGGTTCTGGTGGGCCCGGGCGAGGGCGCCGGGGTGGTGGATGTGGGCGAGGACCTGGCCGTGGCCATCCGGATTGAGAGCCACAACCACCCATCGGCGGTCGAACCCCATCAGGGCGCGGCCACCGGTGTGGGGGGAATCATCCGCGATGTCTTCTCCATGGGGGCCCGGCCCATCGCCCTGATGGATTCCCTCCGCTTTGGTCCATTGGATCCCGGGGCCGGGGTGCCCCCGGAAACAAATGCCCGGAACCGGTACCTGGTCGAGGGTGTGGTGTCGGGGATTTCGAGTTACGGCAACTCGGTCGGTGTGCCCACCGTGGGCGGGGAGATCGTCTTCGACTCGTGCTACTCGGCCAATCCATTGGTGAATGTGCTGTGCCTGGGCGTGCTCCCCACCGCCCGGCTGGTCCTGGCCCGGGCCGAGGGGGAGGGCAACCTGGCCGTGCTGCTCGGCGCCTCCACCGGCCGGGACGGCATCGGCGGCGCCAGCGTGCTCGCCTCCGCCGGGTTCGTGGAGGGCGAAGAGGACAAGCGTCCTTCCGTCCAGGTCGGCGATCCCTTCGAGGAGAAGAAGCTCATCGAGGCCTGCCTGGCCCTGCTCGACTCCGGCCTGGCCGTGGGGGTGCAGGACCTGGGCGCCGCCGGCCTGTCGTGCGCCGCCTCGGAGACGGCGGCCAAGGCGGGGGCGGGGATGGACGTGGACATCGCCCGGGTGGCGCGCCGGGAGCCGGGCATGACCCCGGTCGAGGTGATGACCTCGGAGAGCCAGGAGCGGATGCTGGCCATCATCCGGCCCGAGGATCTCGACGAGGTCCTCTCCCTGTGCCGGCGCTGGGAGATCCGGGCTGCCGTCGTCGGCCGGGTGACGGGCACCGGCCGGTTCCGCGTCTACGACGGCCTGTTTGACGCCGGCGATCCCTCCACGGCCGAGCTGCTGGCCGATGTGCCCGTCGGCAGCCTGGGCGAGGGTCCCGACTACGACCGGCCCCTGGCCCGTCCCGCCGACCACGACGACCGCCTGGCCGCCGACCCCTGGCCCAAGCTGTTCGGGCGCTTTCCCCCCGGCGCCGACCTGGGCCCCGAGCTCATCGGGCTGCTCGGAACCCCCGGCCTGGGCGACTCGTCGTGGGTCTGGCGTCAGTACGACCATCAGCTGTTCCTCAACACCGTGGCCGGGCCCGGTGCCGACGCCGCCGTCCTGCGGCTGAAGGACACGGGCGCCCGGGACAGCCCCAAGGCGCTGGCCCTGACGACCGACGGCAAGGCCCGCTTCTGCCGGCTCGATCCCCGGGTGGGGGGCGCTCTGGTGGTGCTCGAGGCGGCCCGCAACGTGGCCTGCGCCGGCGCCCGGCCCCTGGCGCTGGTCAACTGCCTGAACTTCGGCAATCCCGAGCACCCCGAGGTCATGTGGCAGTTCTCCGAGGTGGTCGACGGCATGGCCGAAGCGTGCCGGGAGCTCGAGATCCCCGTGGTGGGGGGCAACGTCAGCTTCTACAACGAGTCCGGCGGCACCGACATCGACCCCACCCCGGTGGTCGGGGTCGTCGGCCTGATCGACGAGCTCCGGGGGCCTGTCCCCGGTCCCCGCCTGGTTCCCGGGGCCCGGATCGTTCTGCTGGGCTCGACCGGCGCCGAGCTGGGTGGTTCCGAGTGGGCCGCCCGCCACGGCCTGTGCGACGGGCCCCCGCCGGCCGCCGACCTCGAAGCCGCCTTCCGGCTCCATCCCCTGGTGGCGGAGCTGGTGGCCGAGCGGCTGGTGGACGGGGTCCACGACTGCTCCGACGGCGGTCTGGCCGTGGCCCTGGCCGAGCTGGCCGTGGCCGGGGGCTGCGGCTTCGCCGTGAGCTGTGCCGGCGACCTCGAGGACCTGCCGCCGGCGGCCGTGTGCTTCTCCGAGACGGCCAGCCGGGTCCTGGTGGTGGTGGCCCCCGACCAGCTGGGCGAGGTCATGGCCCGGGCCCGGGCGGCCGGCGTGCCCGCCGCCGAACTGGGGGTGGCCGGCGGCGATCGGCTGGCGCTGGAGGGCTGCTTCGACGTGAGCCTCGACGAGGCGGCGTCAGCGTGGCGGAACGCTCTCCCCCAGGCGCTCCACCCCGTCGGAACCGGAGGTTCCGCCGGGGACCCCGGGCTGGCGGCGGAGCTCCAACTCCTCGAGTAGCTCGTCGGCGACTTGCAGGTCCCCCAGGCCCTTCCCCAGGGCGAGGTCGGGCTTGTAGATGCCGTGGTAGTCGCTCCCGCCGGTGGGGCACAGACCGAGCTCGCCGGCCAGGCGGTGCCAGACGGCCCGCTCCTCCGGCGGGTAGCGGCCGTACTCGCACTCCAGGCCGTCGAGTCCGGCGTCGGCCAGGCCGGCAATGAACTCGCCCGCCCGGTCCCGGTCCAGGCCCAACGTGGTGGGATGGGCGAGGACGGCCACCGCCCCGGAGGCGTGGGCCAGGGAGATGGCCTCGGTGGGCGTGAACCGGTCCCGGGCCAGGTAGGCCGGTCGCCCCGTGGCCAGCCAGCGGTCGAAGGCCTCGTTGAAGCTGTCGACGTAGCCCTTGCGCACCATGACGGCGGCGATGTGGGGCCGGCCGATCGAACCTTCGCCTGCCTCGGCCAGCACCTCCTCGACGGAGATGTCCATGCCGTGGCGGGCCAGGACGCTGAGGATGCGCTCGTTGCGCACGCCCCGGCCCGCCCGCATGCGGGCCAGCTGGTCCTGGAGGGGTCCGGGCCCGTCGTCCAGGAAGTACACGAGCATGTGCATCCCGCCGGTCATGCCCGCCGGCACCTCGCAGGCCAGCTCGCACCCGGGCACCAGGCGGACCCCGGCGGCGTCCGCCGCCGCCTGCGCCTCGGCCAGGCCGTCGATGGTGTCGTGGTCGGTGAGGGCGAAGGCCGACAGCCCGGCGCCGGCGGCCAGGGCCACCAGCTGCGCCGGGCGGTCGGAGCCGTCGGAGGCCAGGGAGTGGGTGTGGAGGTCGATCACCGCCTCGAACCTAGCGGCCCGGGACCCTCACCTCTGACGGTGCTGGTAGGAGCTCTCGTCTCCTTCGACCTCGAACACGTGCCACTCGTCGGGTACGCCTTTGAAGGCGTGTTCGCCGCGGTCGGCAAAGCGGATCCCCGATCCGGCGACCAGATCCTTGACCGTCCCGGTCACGAGGACCGTGTCGGGGGCGGCATCCTTGGCCACGCGGGCGGCGACATGCACGGCGATGCCGCCCAGGTCCTCACCCATCACTTCACATTCACCGGTGTGGATCCCGACCCGAAGCCGAATTCCCAGGTGTCGGACGGACGGGATAACGGCCCGGGCGAACCGGATTGCTCGCGCCGGACCGTCGAAGGTCACCAGAAAGCCGTCTCCCGTGGTCTTGACCTCGTGGCCTCCGAAGCGGTCGAGTGCCTTGCGCACGGCGGCGTGGTGGGCCTCGAGCAGGTCCCGCCAGGCGTTGTCG
>JBIOYN010000129.1:0-7659 GCA_044870155.1 Acidimicrobiia bacterium
GGCCGGCGCCACGGCGTTCGCCTTCGAGCACGAGCTGGTCGAGACCCGGCGCTAGTGGTCAGCGTTCGGTCCAGAGGCCGAAGACCAGCGACCGCCACTCTTCGTAGGGAGCGTCGGGAACGAGGTCGGCGTAAGCGGCGAGCGAGGCCGGGCCGGGCGCGTCCCGGCCCCTGGTCGCCCCGTCCCCCGCGATCACCACGAGGAGGGGCGTGAGGCTCCGATTCACCGGATCGAACCACCAGGCCTCCACCCCTGCCTTGCGCAGGGTCGAGGCGAACTCCATGGCTCCGGGTCCGGCGACGAGCGCGGTGACCATGCCTGACCTCCGTGGGGGATGGATCGGAGTGCGCCGGGGAGGAGTCGAACCTCCGTCTTCCCGGGAAAGAGTCGGGTGCTCTCGTGAGCTACCGGCGCTGGTTGCTGTGCGGCTCTCCGCCGGCGACCGTATTGATCCGCACATGAGAGGACCGTAAGTCCTCGGCTCAATCGACGTAGGCGGAGGCGCAGTCGCCGACCGCCGCGGCTTCCTCGAGGATCAGTTCCTCCACCCGGGTACGCAGTGAGGGGCGGGGCCAGCTCGTACCGTCGTGCAGATCGTCGGCCAGCAGCTTCACCTCGGTCCGGAGGCGCAGTGCGGTGCTGGCCAGCGCCTCGGCGGTGGACGAGCCGAGATAGCGGCGCGTGGGCTGGAAGGCGCGGTCGTGCAGAGCGAGGTCATCGACGAGACGCTCAGCCGCCATCGCCGCCCAGCTGCGGTGGCGCAGGAGCACCGCACAGTCCACCATCCCCGCCGACTCCATCAACCGCTCGGGGCTGGGACCGAGTTGTCGTTCCATGTTCGTATTCCTCCTCTTGGCTGCCCCTCGAGCATGGGATGGCCGGTGTGAAGAGGAGATGAGCGCTCCCGCGGAGATCGTCAAGCAGCTGGGTCCCGCCCTCGAGCCCGAGCGTGTCGCTCAGCACATCGCCGATCTGGCGTCGTCTACCGATCACGGGCCGGGGGCATACCTTCTGACGCCGGACGGGCTGTCCTCAGCTTCATGAAAGGTGGAGGTCTCGCCATGCAAACACCCCCGATCGTGTCTCCGCAGGAGTGGGAAGCAGCGCGCCAGTCACTGCTCGTGGAGGAGAAGGCCATGACCCGCGCCCGTGACGCGCTGGCCGCCAAGCGTCGCCGGATGCCGTGGCTGGCCGTGGACAAGGAGTACGTGTTCGACGGCGCCGAGGGCAAGGCCAGCCTGCTCGACCTGTTCGCCGGCCGTCGTCAGCTGATCGTCTACCGCGCCTTCTTCGAGCCCGGTGTGTTCGGCTGGCCCGAACATGCCTGCCGCGGCTGCTCGATGGTGGCCGACCACGTCGGCCACGTGGCCCATCTGAACGCCCGTGACACCACGCTGGTGTTCGCCTCTCGAGCGCCGCAGCCCGACATCGAACGGGTGAAGGCGCGGATGGGCTGGGAGATGCCGTGGTTCACCATCACGGACGACTTCGACGCCGACTTCGGCGTGGATGAGTGGCACGGCACGAACGCCTTCATCCGCGACGGTGAGCGCGTGTTCCGCACCTATTGGATCAACAGCCGTGGCGACGAGGCGCTGGGGAGTACCTGGAGCTACCTCGACATGACGGCACTCGGGCGCCAGGAGGAGTGGGAGGACTCGCCGGAGGGCTACCCCCAGACGCCGCCTTATGCGTGGTGGAACTGGCACGACGAATATGGCGACGGCGAGCCGTCCGGGTAGGCGACGCCAGATGAACACCCGTGACGATGTAACAGGAGGCGCCGGCACCCTCGATGCCTGATGCGAGGGCCACCGGCGACGGGTCCGTGGAGGTGGCGAGCGCCAGTTCGTGTCATTGGACCACGGCACCAGCGGCCATCTATCTCTCGACGAATCCGGCCCGCGGCACCGAAGCTGCTTTCGACGACGACTACGTCAACCTCGGCCGGCTGAAGGGCAACCAGGGCGACCAGAACCACGAGCTGCCAGCAGGGGTCGACCTGGCGCGGTTCCGGTCGGTGGTGGTCTGGTGCGACCGCTTCGATTCCGCCTTCGGCGCGGCCGATCTGGCAGCACGCTGAACCGGGTCTGCGTTCAACAGCAAAAGCCAAGGTCGGACGGTGGATTCCTCTCGGTCGTGCTCCCGCACTACCGTTGTGACCCCGTCCCTTCTGACACCTTGGAGCCTGCTGATGTCTGCGAGCGTCACGAACCAGAAGCTGCTCGAATTCGTCGAGCACGGCCGGCAGCTGTTCCAGCCCGACAACGTGGTCTGGTGCGACGGGAGCGTCGAGGAGTACGACCGGATGTGTCAGCTCCTCATCGACGCCGGGGCCTTCAAACGGCTGTCGGAGAGCAAGCGCCCCAACAGCTACATCTGCCGGTCGGACCCCGGCGACGTGGCCCGCGTCGAGGACCGGACGTTCATCTGCAGCGAGCGCGAGATCGACGCCGGGCCGACCAACAACTGGTGCGACCCCGCCGAGATGCGGGCCACCATGACCGGCCTGTACACGGGTTCGATGCGGGGGCGGACGATGTACGTCGTGCCGTTCTCGATGGGGCCGATCGGGTCGCCCTTCGCCCACATCGGGATCCAGCTCACCGACTCGCCCTACGTGGTCGTGAGCATGGGGATCATGACCCGCATGGGCGCCCAGGTGCTCGAGACGCTCGGCGACGGCGACTTCGTCCCCTGCCTGCACTCCGTCGGCTACCCCCTCGTCGACGCCGACGGGAACACCCGCCCCGACGTGCCCTGGCCCTGCAACGCCGACAACAAGTACATCGTCCACTTCCCCGAGACCCGGGAGATCTGGAGCTACGGGTCGGGCTACGGCGGCAACGCCCTGGTGGGCAAGAAGTGCTTCGCGCTGCGGATCGCCTCCACCATGGCCCGCGACGACGGCTGGCTGGCCGAGCACATGCTCATCCTGGGGGTGACGCCTCCCGGGGGCGAGAAGCGCTACGTGGCCGCCGCCTTCCCATCGGCCTGTGGCAAGACCAACATGGCCATGCTCATCCCGACCCTGCCGGGCTGGAAGGTCGAGACCGTGGGCGACGACATCGCCTGGATGAAGTTCCGGGAGGACGGGCGGCTCTACGCCACCAACCCGGAGGCCGGGTTCTTCGGGGTCGCCCCGGGCACGTCGGTCCAGACCAACCCCAACGCCATCGAGACGTTGCACGGGAACTGCATCTTCACCAACGTGGGCGAGACCGACGACGGCGACGTGTGGTGGGAGGGGCTCACCAAGGAGCCGCCGGCCCACCTGATCGACTGGAAGGGGCAGGACTGGACCCCCGACACGGGCACCCCGGCCGCCCACCCCAACGCCCGCTTCACCGTCGCCGCCCGCCAGTGCCCGTCGATCGCCCCCGAGTGGGAGGACCCCAACGGGGTGCCGATCTCGGCCATCCTCTTCGGTGGCCGCCGGGCCACCAACGTGCCACTCGTCACCGAGGCGTTCGACTGGGAGCACGGCGTGTTTCTCGGCTCCATCATGAGCTCGGAGACCACCGCCGCCCAGGCGGGGGCCGTCGGAAAGCTGCGGTTCGACCCATTCGCCATGCTGCCCTTCTGTGGGTACAACATGAGCGACTACTTCGGCCACTGGCTGGAGATCGGCGCCGCCACCGAGTCCGACAAGCTGCCCAAGCTGTTCTGGGTCAACTGGTTCCGCCGGGGCGAGGACGGCTCGTTCCTGTGGCCCGGCTTCGGCGAGAACAGCCGGGTGCTGAAGTGGATCATCGAGCGGGTCGAGGGCCGCGGTGAGGCCATCGACACCCCCATCGGCCGGGTCCCGGCCGAGGGCGCCATCGACACCGACGGCCTCAACCTCGATCCCGCCGTCCTGGCCGAGTTGACCACCGTCGACCCCGACCTGTGGCGTCAGGAGTTGTCCCAGATCGAGGCCCACTACGAAACCCTCAGCGAGCGCCTCCCCCCCAACCTGCGGGACCAGCTCGCCAAACTCGAAAAGCGTCTCGCCGCCTAAACCTGGCCTACGCACGCCTCGAGTGGGAGCCACGGGTATGGAACTCATCGCGGCCATCAAGACCACGGGTGCCTGCCGGTACTTCACGGCGGATCCCGTCCCCGACGACGTGCTGGAGCGGCTCTTCGACGCCGCCCGCTACGGCCCCCAGGGCGGCAACCGCCAGCCGGTGCGCTACATCGTGGTGCGCGACCCGGCGCTGAAGCAGCAGTTGGCGGATTTCTACCTCCCGTACTGGAACAAGGTCCTCGAGATGGCGGCCCGGGGCGAGTACCGCGGGACGCCACGGATGTTGAGCGGCGCCACCCACATGGCCAACCACTTCGCCGAGATCCCCGTCCTGGTGGTCGTGTGCGCCGTCCTGGGCGACCTGACCCGCACGGACGCCGGCCTCGACCGCCCCGGCGTGGTGGGCGGCGCGTCCGTCTACCCCTCCGTCCAGAACCTGATGCTGGCGGCCCGCAACGAGGGGCTGGGCACGGCGCTCACCACCATCCTCTGTGCCTACGAGCCGCAGGTGAAGGAGCTGCTGGGCATCCCACCCGAGCTCATCACCTGCGCCACCATCGCCCTGGGCTATCCCGAGCGGCCCCTGCCGACGAAGCTGTCACGGGGCCCGGTCTCGGCGATGGTCTTCTCCGACCGCTACGGAGAGCCGCTGTTTCCCGCCTGATCGCGTCAGGCCTTGACCGGACCGGAGTGGCGGGTTTCGAGCGGCGGACGGTGTCCTCGCCCGGAGCCGGGCTGTCGGCGGCGTCGAGTTCGTTGTGCACCTTGCCGAAGCGGGTGTCGAGGTCGAGCCAGGCGGCGACGCCGTCGCGGAGGTTGATCCGCGTCACCGCTCCCTCGTCGGTGTCGGGGATCCGGGGTGGCTTCGTCGACGTCCGGCGGATCGGGGTCCCAGACGCCGTCGTTCAGATCGATGAAGAGCACGAGCGCAGCCCAGGCCGCCCGCTTGTTGCCGTCGGGGAGGGGATGGTTCCAAGAAAGCCTGCAGGTCAGGACCGCGGCTTTATCCACGATGTCGGGATAGAAGTCCTGATCGTCGAACCCGGCAGCGGGAGCGTGGAGCGCCGAATCCGCCAAGTCGAGACGCGAAGCCAGCCGCCAACGACTCGACAATGAGCGCGTTCACGCTGGTGCCCTTGACTCGCGCCACGGCCTCGGGCGTCGGCCAGTTCACCGGGGAGGCGCACGGTCGTCTTCGAGCCCCAACGAGGCCAGCCGCGGCCTTCGGCGGACCACGTCGCCTGGCACGGCGAGCAGGTGTTCTGCCTCCGGCGCGCCTTGGTGCGTAGTGGTGGCCGTGGTCGGTGCGCCGCGGGCTGAACCTACGCTGGCGGCGTGGGGCGCGCACGGCAGAATCGCTCGGCCATCCGGCCCGGCGGCTGATCAGGCGCAGGCGGTGGTACCCGTCGTGCCCCGGCAGGTCCGGTAGCGGGCCAGGCGGGTTGCCAGGCCCGAGGTGTCCGGGTCGTTGGTTGTGATCGTGTCGCCGAGCAGGTTGCGGATCTCCCAGGGATCGGCGACCAGGTCGTAGTACTCCCGGTACACGATCTGGTCCCCGTCGTAGTACTGGACGTAGTTGAACCGGGTGGTGCGGATGGCGGACCAGTCGGGGATGGCGCGGTGCTCGTCCATGAAGTACTCGAGGTAGGCCTCGGGCCGCACGGCGCCGGAGAGGCCCGTGGTGTCGAGGAAGGGCCGGCCGTCAAAGGGGTAGACGAGGCGGGGGCTGATCCCGGCGGCGGCGAGGAGCGAGGGGGCGATGTCGACGTTGCCCACCGGGCGGGGGTCCACGGCGCCCGCCCCCACCTTGCCCGGCCAGCGCACGATGAAGGGGACCCGAACCGACCCGTCGTAGGGGTTGTACTTCGACTTCATGCCGTGCTCACCCCACAGGTAGCCGTTGTCGGAGGTGAAGATGACCACGGTGTTGTCCGCCTCCCCGAGGGCGGTGAGACGGCGCATGACCGAGTCGACCATGTCGTCGACCGACTTGAGCAGCCGCAGCTGGCTGGCCCGGATGCCGGCGCCCTCGGCGTAGTCGACGTGGAAGTCCCGGACCCACTTCGGCTTGTCGGAGCGGTCGGTCTCGTGGACGGCGGGGTTGCCGTCCCACGCGCCCACGTCGGCGCTGCGATAGGCGGGCTCGGGGTCCCAGGGGTCGTGAGGCGCCTGGGGGGCGAGGTAGAGGAAGAACGGGTCGGCGTCCCGGCGCTCGAAGGCGTCGAGGATGCGCAGGGTCTGGCGGCCGGACTCCCACGTGCTGTAATCAGCCCGGAGCGAGCCCTGGTCGGTGCCGTAGGGGACGTCGTAGTAGCCGCCCGAGGTGAGGGCCCAGTAGTCGAAGTTGGGGGGCCGGGTCGAGTTCGACCAGCCCATGAGGAACTTCCCCACCATGCCGGTCTGGTAGCCGGCGTCGTGGAGGTAGCGCTGCATGGTGGCGTTCTGGTCGAGCTGGTCGGTGGTCTGGTTGTTGAGGTTGCCGTGGTTGTGGGTGTAGCGGCCGGAGAAGAGACCCGAGCGGGACGGGCAGCACAGCGGGGTGGTGGCGAAGCCCTGGGTGAAGCTGGTGCCGGCGGCGGCGATCCACTGCCGGGTCTTGGGCATGATGTCCATGGTCCCGTCCAAGCGCTGGTCGTCGGTGTTGATGACCAGGAAGTTGGGCCGGCCGCCCGGCGGGTCGACCGGGTCGGTGGGGTCGCCGGGATCAACGGGGTCGGAGGAGGTCGTTCCGCTGGTGGTCACCACCAGCTGGGCTGGGTGGCCCTCCTCCCGGGTGGCGAAATAGCTGCCATCGGACGAGTCCGGCACCAGGACGAAGCTGCCCGCCCCGGCGGCCACCGCCGCGGTCACGTTCCACTCCGCCCACTGCCCGGTGTTGAGCGCGCCCCGGTTGTCGAGCGCCGCCCCCGTGGGGCCCGGCTGGTTGGCCCAGGTGATGGACATCTCCGACCACGCCCCGCCGGCGCGGTGGATCGCCGGACCGTTGGCCGATCCCCCCTTCACCAGCACGCGCAGCCGGGCGGTCGACACCGTGCCCAGGCCGGAGGTGTCGAACCGCACGTACGCCTGCCGCTGGGGCGACCCGTCGGCCACCATCTGCGACCCCGACCCGAAGTTGCGTCCGGCGTCGGCCGCCGCCACATCGGCATCGGCCACCGCCGTCAGCGTGCGCGACGAGCCGCTGCCCCCTGAGGTGGTGGGCGTGGTGGGAAGGCCGCAGTTGGGTCGGGCCGGCGGCGGGGATAGGGCGGTTCCGGCTCCGCTGGCGGCGATGCCCACGATCCCGGCGGGCAGGTTGCACCCCTCAGCCCCGCCCGAATACTCGGCCGCCCCGAAGGCATGGACGCGGCCGCCGGCGTCGGCCAGCCAATACCCGTCGCCCCCGGGCGTCGGCGTGATGTCCGCCACCGGCGCGCCGAGGGCTCCGGCGTCGCCGAAGTGGGGGGCATCGA
Organism: Acidimicrobiia bacterium; assembly: GCA_044870155.1. GTDB lineage: Bacteria > Actinomycetota > Acidimicrobiia > IMCC26256 > BP-133 > CAWBJP01. The sequence continues at coordinate 7,462 of JBIOYN010000129.1, forward strand.
AGGCGAAGACCTTGCCGGCGGAGTCGACCAGCCAGTAGCCGTTGCCGCTCGGGGTGGAGGCCATCGCCACGATCGGGTGGCTCAGCTGCTGCCCGCCCAGCGAGCCCCGGAACGGGGCGTCGCCGAAGGTGAAGATGCCGCCGTCGGCCGCCACGAGCCAGTAGCCGTTGCCGCTCGGGGTGGCGGCCATGTCGACGA
>JBIOYN010000130.1:0-9446 GCA_044870155.1 Acidimicrobiia bacterium
GCAGGTCGACCTTGTCGGCGGCCACATTGCTGGGCAGCCACTCCACGGCGATGCTGATCGGCTCCCCCGCCGCCACCTCACCCGTGGGTGAGAAACCCTCGAAGGCCCCTGGAGCGAAGACTGCGCCGCACAGGTCCTTGGGAGGCTGGCCGAGGTCGAGATCCGGGGTCTGAGCCCCACCTGCCCCCCCGAAACCAAAGGTCACCGCCATGGCCAGACCGGCACCCGCCACCAACTGTCGCGCCCGCTTCATTGCTGCCCCTCCCCCTGTCCCCAGCACCTGGATTGGGTAAGCGTTCCACGACGGACCGGGCGCTTGCAAGGTAAGGCCCTTGGGCGGCGGCGTGGGCCTCCGACCAGGGCGTTCGTCAGGCGGCGGGAGCTACTTCGGCGGCTGGTCCGACGCCGCCGGCGGGCACGGAGTCGCGGGCGGAACCCGTCCGCCGGCTCCAGGCGAGGGCGGCACCACCGGCGGCGGCGGCCGCCACCGCCCCGAGCAGGAGGCCGGCCCGGGCGCCGAAGTGCTCGGCCACCCATCCGGCCACGGGCCCGCCCACGGGCGTGCTGCCCAGGAACACCATGGCGAAGAGGGCGTTCACCCGGCCCCGCATCGCCGGGGCGGTGCGGAGCTGGAGGGAGGAGTTGGCTCCCGACAGGCACAGGACCCCGGCCAGCCCGACCGGGATGGTGGCGGCGACCGCCAACGGCAGGCTGGGAGCGGCGGCGAGGAGCATCAGGGTCCCGCCGAAGGCGAGCGCCGCCCACGACAGCCACCGGCCGTCGATGCTGCGCCGGCGGGCCACCAACAGGGCCCCCGCCAGCGAGCCGACGCTCATCACCGAGTACAGCAGCGAGAAGGCGGAAGCGTCGCCGTGGAACGTCCGGTCGGCCAGGAGGGGAAGGAGCACCGGGAAGTTGAAGGCGAACGTCCCGATCACGGCCACGAGCAGGATGGGCAGCCGCACCTCCGGGGTCCGCCAGGCGTAGATGAACCCCTCCTTCACCTGCCCGCCGACCCGGGGACGCGACTCCGATGCCGCCGGCGAGGGGCGCAGGGGCAGGCGGTCCATGCGCAGGAGCGCGGCGAGCACGGCCCCGTAGCTGGCGGCGTTGACGGCAAAGCACCACCCCACGCCGGCGCCGGCGATGAGTACGCCGGCCACGGCCGGGCCCAGGATCCGCGATCCGGTCATGAGGGCGCTGTTGAGCCCGACGGCATTGGGAACGTGGGCCTCGTCGACCAGCTCGACCACCAGGGCCCGGCGGACGGGCTGGTCGAGAGCGGTGACCACACCGAAGACGAGGGCGAGGGCGTAGATCACGGGAATCGTGTCCGTGCCCGTGATCACCAGGACGGCCATGGCCGCCGCCTGGAGCCCGGCCGCCGCCTGGGTGAAGAGGAAGAGGCGGCGCTTGTCGAACCGGTCGGCGGCGAGCCCGGTGAAGGGGCTGAGGACGAGGACGGGCGCGAACTGGAGCGCGGTGATGACGCCCAGGGCCACTCCGCTGCCGGTCCGGTCCAGCACCAGCCACACCAGCGCCACCGACTGCATCCAGGTGCCGACCATGGACACGCCCTGGCCGAGGAAGAACAGGCGGAAGTTGCGCACCCGCAACGAACGGAAGGTCTCGGCCGTGGCCAGCCGCAGTCTCCGGGTCATGGCGACGCCTCGGGCGGCTTCGCCGCCCCGGCGGGGCCCTCGGGGTCGGGCTGCCCGGCCAGGCGCTCGAGGATGTCCACCGCCTCGGCCAGCCGCTGGGCGTCCCCGGGCGCCAGGGCCCGCAGGCGAAGGGCCAGCCAGGCGTTCTTGCGGGTCCGGGCCCGTTCCAGGAGCCGCCGTCCGGTGGGGGTGACCTCCACCCGCGCCACCCGGCGGTCGGTGGGATCGATCCGGCGCACGACCAGTCCCTCGGCCTCCAGGCCGGCCACCGCCCGGGTGATGGTGGGCGGGGCCACGTGCTCGCGGACGGCCAGGTCGCCCAGGGTGAGGGGGCCGGCGGACTCTACGGTGGCCAGGGTGGCCAGCAGGGTGGGTGAGAGGCCGGTGTCGGTCTGCTGGCGCATCTGGCGGGCCAGGCGGGTCACGGCCAGGCGGAGCCGGCCGGCCAGCTCGGCCTGGCTGGTGTCGCTGCTCCCCGGTGTCGTCACGCCCCGCATCATTGTTTCACTCAACTAATTAGCTTAGCGAAGTATTCCCCGTCAGCTGAACTTCGTGCGGGGCCGGACCAGGGCCTCCCCGTCGACCACCAGATCGACGCGCTCGTTGTAGAAGCAGATCAAGCCGGCCACCTTGACCGCCTCGGGCAGGGGCGCCCGATAGGTCCAGGCCAGGTCGGGGACCGTCTGGCCGCCCACCTCGACCGACCAGTAGGAAGCCGTGCCCTTGTACGGGCATCGGGACGTGGTGGGCGAGGGGCGCAGCCGGTCGAGGCGCACGTCGGTCGGCGGCAGGTAATAGCGGACGGGTAGCCCGGTCTCGAACAGGAGCGTGGGCTTGCGGCTCTCGGCCACCACCTCGCCGCCGGCCCCGACCACCACGTGGCGGGAGCTGGCCAGGATGTCGACCCGGGTGTAGGGGTCGCGGGGGTGGACGGACACCTCCTCGTCCTCCTCGAACCAGGCGTCCATGGCCTCCCACTCCAGGTGGACATGGCCGTCGAGGGCGCCGCCGGCCTCCGCCGGGGGACGGCGCAGCGCCGCCGGGGGCACGGCGGCCACGTCGACGTCATCCTCGGGGAGCCAGTAGGCGGGATACTCCGGGATCTCCCACGCCAGCCGGGGCCGGCGGGTGTCGGCCACCGCCCGCCCGCCCAGGAACGCCCGCACCCACTTGGCCCCGTCCTCCACACGCATGTCTTTCCTCCACGCCGGCTTGGAACCGCGAGGTGGTCGCGATCGACGGGTCGTCGTCCCATGGATCGCGACCACCTGATCCGTCCGCCAGTATTGGGCCCATGCCGGTCACGGTCCGCACCGTGGGCCATGGCGCCCACCCGGCCGACGTCTTCGTGGCGCTGGTGCGGGGGGCGGGCGTGGCCCACGTGGTCGACGTCCGCTCCTATCCCGGAAGCCGGCGCCATCCCCACTTCAGCCGGGCGGCCATGGAGGAGTGGCTGGTGGCGGCCGGGGTGGCCTACTCGTGGGAGCCCCGCCTGGGCGGTCGCCGGCCGCCGGTGCCCGGGTCCCGCCACACCGGCCTGACCCACGACGCCTTCCGGGCCTACGCCGACCACATGGAGGGTGCCGACTTCGCCGGCGGCGTGGCGGCCCTCCTCGGTCTGGCTGCCGCCGCCCCCGACGGAGGAGTGGCGGTCATGTGCGCCGAGAGCCTCTGGTGGCAGTGCCACCGCCGCCTCCTGGCCGACGCCCTGGTCCTGGTGCACGGAGTGGGCGTCGAACATCTGATGCCCGACGGGCGCCTCGCCCCCCACCGGCCCACCGACGCCGCCCGGGTGGAGGACGCCGTCCTGGTCTACGACGTGGGCGAGACCGGCCGCCTCCTGTGAGGACGGAAAAAAACCGCCGCGTCCCGGGCGCAGATCCGGGACGCGGCGGTTGGCACGCTCAGACGCTGACGGGGCGCGTGTGTCAGCAGGTCACCTGAGCGGCGATCTTGCGGCGCCGGCCCTGCCCGCCACGGGTGGGACCGGCGCCGTCCCCCAGCTCCCCCTGGTCTTTCTGGTCTCTGAAGGAACCCGGCGTCACGATCGCCATGGTTCTGCGTTGGATACCGCTCACCCTCCACGGACAATCGGAACCTATGTTCCCGAACCCGGGCATCGCTGTTCCCCAGCGCGAAAATCGGCGTCATAGGCTCTCCCGGAAACAGCTGCCTGTCATATTCCTGAATGCGGCCCGTCACAGAACCGCAATATGGAAGCGTCAGTGCGCCCTCAGGAATAGCGCGTGACGTAACCCCGGGCCCGGAACACGCCGAGCATGTGCCACACCACGCCGAGGGAGACGGGCAGGGCCACGGCCAGGCCGGCGGCCGCCTGGCCGATCAGGCCCCAGGGCATGGCGTCGCCGTCGAGCAGGCGCCGGGCCGCCTCGAAGGCATGGGTGGAGGGCAGGAGCCGGGCCAGGGGCTGGAGGGCGCCGGGCATGGCCTCGATCGGGTAGAAGGCGCCCGAGAGCGCCACCACCACGAACAGCAGCCCCCAGCACAGGATCTCGGCCCCGTTGCCGAAGCGGAGCACCAGGGCCATGACGAACAGCGAGATCGACCAGCCCACCAGCATGAGGACGGCCACCACCGGGATGAGCCCCAACCCGGCGCTGGTGACGTTGAACGAGTACAGGCCGAAGGCGGCCAGGGCCACCACCGAGAGGCCGGCCAGGAGGCGGATGCCGCTCATGATGACCAGGCCGGAGAGGAACTCGGCCTCCCGCAGGGGTGTGACCATGAGGTTGAGCAGGTTGCGGGACCAGGTCTCGTCCATGAAGCCCACGGCCATGGACACGTTGGCCTGGTACACCACGTGCATGAGGAGGATGCCGGAGAGCATGTAGGGCAGGCCGGCGCGCCCGGCCCCACCCTGCTGGTCGACGAAGGCGCCGATGGACCCCCAGATGACGGTGTCGACCAGCGGCCAGATGGCCACGTCGAACCAGCGCTGGGGGGCGCGCAGCTGCACGAAGGTCTGCCGGCGCAGGATGGCGCGGACCCGCAGCCACGAGAAGTGCTCGGCCAGGGTGATCACAGCGCGCTGCCCTCCTCCTGCTCGGCCAGGTGGAGGAAGACCTCCTCCAGGTTGGCGCGCCCGAAGGAGCGGGCCACGGCCACGGGCGACCCGTCGGCCACCACCTTGCCGGCGGACAGGAACACCACCCGCTCGCAGATGCGCTCCACGTCGGTCATGTTGTGCGAGGTGACGAGCAGGGCGGTGCCGTCCTCGTCGCAGATGCGCTCCACCCCGGCGCGCACCCGGTGGGCCACGTCGGGGTCGAGCGAGGCGGTGGGCTCGTCGAGCACCAGCAGCGCCGGGCGGTGCAGGGTGGCCTTGACGATGCCCACCAGGGTCCGTTGACCGCTGGAGAGCTCGGTGGCCATGGCGTCGGCCAGGTGGGCGATGCGGAACCGCTCCAGACCGGCCTCGATGGCGGCGGCGGGCTGGGCCATCCCGTGGAGGTTGGCGAAGACGGAGAGGACCTCCCGGACCCGGAGCCGGTCGGGGAGGGGCAGGTAGCCGGCGGCGAACCCGACGCCCTCCATGGCCGCGCTGCGCCCGGCGGGCAGCCGGTGGCCGAGGACCTCGACGGTGCCGGTGTCGGGGGTGATGGCGCCCAGCAGCATGAGCAGGGTGGTCGTCTTGCCCGCCCCGTTGGGCCCCAGCAGGGCGACGCGCTCGCCCACGCCGACCGCCAGGTCGACGCCGTCGACCGCCGTGACCCGGCGGTAGGCCTTGCGCAGGCCGCGGGCTTCGAGCACCCGTCCCATCGCTCCAGTCTCGCGGAAGGAGCCGTCACCCGGTGCCGATTTCGGGGCAGGAAACGCCGGCCACGGCATCGAACCGCCTTCACTATGGTGTTTCCCATGAAGAAGGCCGGCCTGGTCCTCCTGTTCGCACTGGCCGCGGCCTGCAGCTCGCCCGACGAGGGCACCACCGTGAAGCCGGGTCGGACGAAAGCAACCGCCCCCGCAGGGGCGGATGCCGGAGCCACGTCGACGAGCGTTCCGGCCGCCGGCGGGCCGAACCGCACGGGCGCGGCCACGGAGCCTGGGCAGCCCGGCACCCCGACCGGCGATCAGGCCACCACCACCACGGCGGCGGGGGCCGGCGGTCAGGTCACCACCACCACGGCGGCCAGCGGAGTGGGCACTCCCAAGAGAATCCCGGACAGCGACGAGATCGTGGACCACGGGAATGGGACCACCACCACCGGGCCCCCCGACGAGCACGGGTGCGTTGAAGTCGAGTACGGCGGGTACAAGTGCGGCACCCTCTCGACGCGATGACCCTGTAGTTCGGGTGCCATCCGTCATCGCGGTGGGCAAGGGTGACCGATGGCGGATCATGCTGGCGGTCGCCGCCGTGTCCACCGCTGCACCCCTCATCCGGGGGGCGGAAGCTCCTTCCCTGGCAGTGGCCTTCTGGCGCAACGCCCTGGCCGTGGCCGTCCTCGTGCCCGTCACCCTGGTGCGGCGCCGGCGGGAGGTGGCGGCACTGGGCCCGACCCAACGCCGCGGGGCCTTCCTGGCCGGGGTGTTCCTGGCCGCCCACTTCGCCACCTGGGTGCCGAGCCTGTCGTTCACCACGGTGGCGTCGTCGGTGGCCCTGGTCGCCACCCAGCCGGTGTGGGCGGCCCTCATGGCCCGGGCCCGGGGCGAGGAGGTGCCGGCCCGGGCCTGGGTGGGGATCGGGGTGGCCGTGGCGGGAGCCGTGGCCCTCTCCGGCGTGGACCTGTCCATCTCGCCCCGGGCCCTCCTGGGCGACGCCCTGGCCCTGGCCGGCGGGATGCTGGCCGCCGCCTACGTGACGGTGGGCGCCGAGGTGCGCCAGTCGGTGTCGACCACGGTGTACACCACCATCTGCTACGCCATCGCCGGCGGGTTCCTGGGCCTCCTGTGCCTGGCCGGCAGCCAGCCGCTCACCGGCTACGACCCCGGCACCTGGGCCGCCCTGGCGGCCCTCACCGCCGGTCCCCAGCTCCTCGGCCACTCCGTCGTCAACCGGGTGCTTCGCACCACCAGCGCCACCGTGGTGTCGGTGGCCATCCTCTTCGAGATCGTGGGTTCGAGCCTGCTGGCCTGGGCTGCCTTCGGGGAGGCGCCCCCCGCCGGCGCCTATCCCGCCGCCGTCCTCATCGCCGCCGGCGTCGTTCTCGTGGTCCGCTCCGGCCGCCAGCCCGCCGTCTCCGGGGCGCCGGTGCTGGAGTAGCTCGAGGCGGGCCCGCCCTCCGCTACTTCGAGCTCGAGGTCAGGCGGTAGGTGTTGCGCGTCTCGGACACCAGGACCAGCTGGCACTCGCCGGCGGGATAGAAGTCGCCCGCCTCCACGTTGTCGTCCGGGGCGGCCTTGATGACGTGGAAGGGCTCCTGGTTGAGGAAGCCCTCCAGGGTTCCCGGCTTGCCGGCATTGCGGTACAGGGAGACGGTGTCGTGGGTGGCGGTGGCCAGCCAGCGCCCGTCCGGGGAGGGCTTGGCCACCGAGATGCCGTTGGCGTCGGACAAGTCGCCCACGTAGCGGGGTTTGTTGACGCCGCCCGGGCGCAGCTGGTCGAAGAGGTAGACGTGGGCGGGGAAGTTCTTGCTCACCAGGACCAGGTGGTTGTCCCAGGTGAAGGCCGCTTCGGTGTTGGCCGAGCGGTCGGGATAGGCGTAGCTGTAGCGGGCCAGAGGCCGCACCGACGTCGCCGTCTGGGGGTCGGGCTCTTCGATCTCGTAGACCACCCGGCCGCCCCCGCCGCCTCCCTGGCCGCTCTCCACCACCAGCAGCCGGCCGCCGCCGTCCGGGCCGGTGACGTAGGTGATGTCCTCCCAGTCGTGGTTGGTGGCGCCCGCCACCGGGATTTCGCGGGCGTCGGCAACCCCGTCGGGCCCGAACCACAGGGCGTAGAGGCTGGCGGGGTGGCCCGAGTCCCGGATCATCCACGCCACTCCCGGGTACCTGGGGGAGGAGACGACGCCCGACGCCTCGGCCGAGTCGTGGGGCAGACCCCCGGGCGTGCGCTGCACCTCCCGCAGTGATGCTCCACATCCGGTCTGGGCCCGGGCCGGGGCCGGCAGCGGTCCGAGGGTGGAAGCCACGCCGGCCACGGCCAGGAGCAGGACGAGCGGGCGTCCCGGGCGCAGGCCGGACCGGGGCTTTCGCACCCGGCCCGACCCGAGCCTCGGATCCCGCTTCCGTCCGTCCATGGAAGTCCTGATCTTGCCGTGCCTGGTGTGTCCAGCGCAAGAAGAGATTTCTTGTGTGCTTCTTGTTCCTTATGTGAGCTGTGTTGCGTAGAAGGCGATGGCAGCGGCGCTGGCCACGTTGAGCGAGTCGGCGCCGGCGGCCATGGGGATCCGCAGGCGCCGGTCGGCGAGGGTGAGCGCCTCGGCGGACAGGCCCGGCCCCTCGGCGCCGATCAGCAGGGCGACGGGCCCCGGGCCGAGGGTGCCGGTGAGCACCTCGGCGTCAGGAGCGGGGGTGAGGGCGGCGAGAGCGAAGCCGGCGCCTCGCACATCACTGAGGGCGTCGGGCCAGGGCTCGAGCCGGGCCCAGGGGACGGAGAGCACGTGGCCCATCGAGACCCTCACCGAGCGCCGGTACAGCGGATCGGCGCACCGGGGGCACAGGAGCACGGCGTCGATCCCGAGGGCGGCGGCGTTGCGGAACAACGCCCCCAGGTTCTCGTGGTCGTTGATGCCTTCCAGCACCGCCACCCGCCGGGCGCCCTCCAGCAGCGCGGCGGGGGCCGGGAGCGGCCAGCGATCGGCGGCGGCCAGCGCCCCCCGGTGGACGTCGAAGCCACACGCTGCCGCCAGCACGGGTCGCGCCGCCACGTACACCGGAGCTGGGAGCGCCTGGAGCAGCGGAGCCAGGCGCTCGGCCCGGGCGGGATCGACCAGCACCGAGCGCACGTGCCGGCCCGAGCCGGCCAGCCGGCCGATGACCGTGGCTCCTTCGGCCACGAAGAACCCCGGGTGGCCGCCGACCGGGTCGGGCGCCTCCAGGCGCCGGCGGACCCGGGCGTCGTGCAGGAACCGGTAGTCGTCCAGCCGGGGATCGTCCGGGTCGGTGACGGGGACCGGTGCGCTCAAGGCCGGCCGCCGGACCGTCAGAGCACCCGCAGGGCGGAGACGCCGTCACGCTCCCGGCGGGCCAACGCCCGCACCACGGCGGCGTCCCCGTGGCGCAGCCGGGCCACCCCGAGGAGGACGGCGATGGCCAGGCCGGTGGCGGCCGCGGGGAGGGCGGGGGTGGGGATCCCCAGGCTCACGGCCAGATCGTCGGCATGGACGCAGAGCTCGACGAGGCGGGTGGTGAGGTAATCGTCGAGGGTGAGCACCAAGTCGCCGAACACCTGCACCCGGCGGCCGGGAGCTTCGGCCGCCAGGCGCTCGGCCAGGCGGCGGGCCGCCGCCGACCAGTCCCCGGCCAGGCCCGCGGGACCGCCTTCGGCCATCCCCTCGCCCCGGGCCCGGATGGCGGAATGGAGATCGCTGTCCAGGTCAGGGCCGGTGTAGGGGGCGTCACCGATATCGCTGTAGATGGCAGCGGCGAAGTAGGCGGCGGCGGAAAGGGACTCCTGGCCGGGGCCGGGTTCGGGCCGGTCGAGGTAGGCCTCGACCGAGGTGGTGGCCCGCAGCAGGTGCCCGGCCAGCCCCCGGACCGAGAAGCGCTCCAGCGCGCTCTCCTCCTCCCAGCGGGCCGCCAGCTCAGGCGCCTCCAGCAGGGGCGTCACCGCCGCCAGCGCCTCGAGGAACACGGCCCGGGGTTCCGTCACGCCTCAGGACCTCC
>JBIOYN010000131.1:0-17770 GCA_044870155.1 Acidimicrobiia bacterium
CCCCACGATCGGCTGGTTCAACTTCATCGCCCCCGTGGAGCCGAAGAACCCGGCGTCACCGAAAGCGAAGATCCCGCCGTCGGACGCCACCAGCCAGTACCCCAGACCCGTGGGCGTCGACGTCATCCCCACGATCGGCCGGTTCAACTTCATCGCCCCCGTCGAGCCGAAGAACCCGGCGTCACCGAAGGTGAAGATGCCGCCGTCCGTGGCGACGAGCCAGTAGCCCTGCTGGGTGGGGGTGGGGGCCATCCCCACGACGGGCCGGTTCAGCCTCATGGCCCCGGTGGAGCCGTAGAAGGGCGCACCGCCGAAGGTGAACAGCCCGCCGTCGGACGCCGCCAGCCAGTAGCCGTCCGCCACGGCCAGAGCCCCGGGGACCTGTCCCGACCCGCCGGGCTCACCGGTGGAACCCACGGGCGGCCCGTCGAAGAGGCTGACGGTGACGGCGGCCTGGGCCAGCATGCTGTTGGTGGGGTTGGAGAAGGTGACGGTGAAGGTCTCGGTCGGCTCCACGGCGGCGTCACCCAAGGTCGGAACGGCGATGAAGGCCGTCGTCCCGCCGGCGGGGAGGGTCAGCGTGCCCGCCACCGCCTGGAAGTCGGAAGAGCTGGAGGCGGTCCCGTCGACGGTGGTGTAGTCGATGGTGACCGGGAAGGTGCTGGCGGCGCTGAGCGTGACGGGGACCTGGGCCGTCCCGCCCTCGGCCACCTCGGCGTCGCCCGCCGACGCCGTGGGGGCGTCGCGGTCGACGATGGTGCCGATGGCCCGGTCGTCGAGGAGCACGGCGTTGGTCGGCGCCGACAGGTCGACGAAGAAGCTCTCGTCTTCCTCGGCGATGTTGTCGGTCTTGACCAGGACCACGATCGTCTTGCTCGTCTGGCCGGGGGCGAAGGAGAGCGTCGCGGCCGGGAGCGCCGTGTAGTCCGCCGGGCTGGTGGCCGTGTCGGCGGTGGTCTTGTAGTTCACGGTCACGGTGGCCGTGGGGACGTCCGAGAGGATGACCGTGAACACCGCCGGGACGATGCCGGCCGCCGGCTCCTGGATCCGAACGTCCTCGACGGCGATGGAGATGGCGTCGTCGTCGAAGATCGTGCCCGTGGCTGCCATGGGCGAACCGGCGCCCAGGTTCACCAGGTTGGAGTTCGAGAGCGTGAGTGTGAGGGTCTCGTCAGGCTCCACCGCCGTATCCCCGATGACCTGCACCGGGATGGTCTTGATGACCTCGCCGGCGTCGAAGGCGACGGTCCCGTTGGGGGTGGCCTGGTAGTCGCCGTCGGCGGTGGCCGAGCCGGCCCCGCCAGTGGCGTAGGTGGTCGAAGTGGCCCGCCCGCTCGGGGCTGAGAGAGTGGCGGTGAAGGAGAGGGTGCTCAGCCCCGTGTCGCCCTCACTGACCTCGGCAGCGGCAAGAGAGATCGTCGGGGGGTTGTCGTTGTCGGTGATGGTGACCGTCCCCTGGGGGTCGGTCACCCCGATGCCGGCGGCGGAAGTGGCGATGTTGACGTAGAAGGTCTCGTTGTCCTCGTCGAGGACGTCGCCGGTGACGGGCACCGTGATGGTGGCGACGAGAATGCCGGGAGCGATGGTGACCGTGGTCGAGCCGGCCTGGTAGTCGCTGCCGGCCAGGGCGGTGCCATCGGCGGTGGTGTAGTTCACGACGACGGGGGAAGCCGACGGGGAGCTGAGCGTCACCGTGAAGCTGGCGTTGGCCGTGCCGCTGTTCCCCTCGGTGACCGCCGGCGCGTCCGCGATCGACAGCGCCGAAGCGCCGGCGGGGTCGTTGTTCACGATGGTGACCGTCCCCGACGGCGTCGCCAGCTCGGCGTTCACGGGGGACGACAGGGTGAGCGAGAACGTCTCGTTCGTCTCGACGGTGGTGTCGCCCGTGACGGCGACCGTGACGGCGGCGTTCGTGGCGCCCGGGGGGATGGTGAGGTCGCCGGTCTTCGCCGTGTAGTCCTCGCCTGCCGTGGCCGACCCGTCGCTGGTGGCGTAGTGGACGGTGGTCGCCGTGCCGCTGGGGGCTGACAGGGTCACCGGGAGGCTGGCGACGGTGGTGCCGCTGTCACCCTCGGCCACGCTGGCACCGGCGATCGAGAGGGTGGGCACGGCGTCGTCGTTGACGATCGCGGCCACCGCCTGACCCTTGGCGATCTTGGCCTTGATGGGCGTGCGCAGGTTGACGAAGAAGGTCTCGTCCGACTCGTAGCGGGCGTCGCCGGCCACCGGGACGGTGATGGTCACGCTGGTGGCCCCGATGGGGATCTCCACCTGCTTGGCCGACGTCGTGGCCGTGTAGTCGCCCGGGGCGATGGCCGTGCCGTTGGCCGTGGTATAGGACACGAGTGTGCCCTTGCGGCTCGGTGCGGGCGAGGCCGTGAGCGTGAGCGTGAGGTTGGTCGTCCCGCTGTCGCCCTCGGCCACGCTGGCGTTGGCAATGGACAGGAGCGGCCGAGTCGGCTTGGCCGCCTCGGCGACCCCCCCGAACCCGGCGACCACGACCACCGTCGACACCGCGGCGCTTAGGACCCTGAGCAATCTGCGCTTGATGTTCATCATTGGCGCAATATCGGTCGGCGTCCCGGCGCTTTTTAGGCCCTTGTCATCACGTTGGCCCACCGTTGCCAACCTTCGCGGCATTTGGTCGGGAATGTTCCCCCCAAGCCGCAGAGGAGTCCGCTTCGAGCACGGCTCGGGCGGCCGCCACGGCGGCCTGACGCCGGCGGCGGGCCCGGCTCAGCTCGAAGAGGACGACGCCGCCCGCCCCCGCCAGCCCGAGTCCGATGAGAACGGTACTGAGTCCCAAAGGGCGGCCGACGGCCAATGTCATGGCCGAGAAGGACAACCCGGCGAGGCACACGCCGGCCAACGGTTCGGCCCGCTCCTGATGCCGGGCGTAGGCGAGCACCGCCTCGGCGATCGCCGGGTCGTCGACCACGTCACCATGACGGACCCAGCGGATGACACTCCGCACCTGCGGGGCGCTCAGCCCCGACATCCCTTCGGGTCGCACCCGGAGGTTCAAGGCCGCTCCCACCACCGTGCCGACGAGCACCACTACGACCGCTTCGAGAAGGATGTCGGCGGGGGGCTCGCCCTTGACCAGGCCGAACACGGCCATTTGCGCCGCAAAGATCACGGCGAAGCACACGGCGGCCACGACCGGCCGTCTGATCTGCAGAACCTGAAACATTCGGGGACCTCCGTCACCTTGTCCACGGCGCGGGCACCGCTGCCCCGCCGACAAAACAACGGAAGCCGGCGCGGCGGGTGACGCGAGATGGCCGGAAATTTACGGATTGTTCCCGAGTTCGAGCACCACTCCGGTGAGCTCCTCGGAGCGTTCCCACAGCCGGCGGGCGTCGACGGCCCGCCGGGCAGCGGGGCTGGGCGTCTCCAGCTGGGGGAAGCCGCCGACCATGAGGCGGGGTCCGTAGAACTGCCCGCCGGCGGCGTCGGGGTCGGTGGCGGCCCGCACGATGGGGAGGGCTCCGAGCCAGGCCGGTTGCATCATGTTCGAGATGAACAGGCGCCACATCGTGTTCAGGGGGCTGCTGCCCTCGGAGCCCAGGTCGGTGCGCGTGCCGCCGGGATGGGCGGCGAGGGCGATCGTCCGGGCGCCGGACTCGGTCAGCCGCCGGTGGAGCTCGGCGGTGAACAGCAGGTTGGCCAGCTTGCTCTGGAAGTACGCCCCCCAGCGGTCGTAGGGCGTCCGCTCGAACGAAAGGTCCTCGAACCGGATCCAGCCCATGCGGTGCACCAGGCTCGACATGGTCACGACACGGGACCCCGGCGTCGACAGCAGGAGCGGCGCCAGCTGGGCGGTGAGGGCGAAGGGGCCGAGGTGGTTCACCCCCAGCTGCATCTCGAAGCCGTCCTCGGTCCTGGCCTCGTCGATGGCCATCAGCCCGGCGTTGTTGATGAGCAGGTCCAGGCGCGCTTCCCGGTCCCGGACGAGCTTCGCCGCCGCCGCCACCGACGCCAGGCTGGCCAGGTCGAGGGGGACGATGCCGACCTCGGCTCCGTCGGCCTCGGCCCGGATCTCGGAGGCGGCGGCTTCCGCCTTGCCCTGGTTGCGGCAGGCCAGGAGCAGCCGGGCTCCGTGGCGGGCCAGGATCTTGGACGCCGCCAGACCCAATCCCGAGTTGGCGCCCGTGACGAGTGCCACCCGGCCGTCGAGCGGAGGTATCTGCGACTCGTCCCAGCGCCTGCCCACCTCGGCCTCCCGGGTGTCCCGACCGGCTGATCCTCGACGGCATCAAGTAAACACGGGGGAACGGCAGAGAGGAGACCTCCGTGGGGACCGACGACGACATCGCCCGGCGGATCAACCAACTGGTCGACGAGGAGCACCGGCTCCAGGCCCACACCGCCCAGGGCGGGGCCTCCGACGACGACCACCGGCGCCTGCAGGATCTGGAGGTGCAGCTCGACCAGTGCTGGGACCTGCTCCGCCAGCGGCGCGCCCACCGCGCCGCCGGTCAGGACCCTGACGACACCTCCGCCCGCCCCCCGGAAGTGGTGGAGGGCTACCAGCAGTAGGCCTGCCGTGGGGGTATGGTGGCCGTGGAGTTGAGCCGGCCGCCGACCGCGGCCAGGTCCTTCTTGGCTCCGGAGAGGAGCCGAGAATGTTGCGCGAACGCAAGGACGTGTCCTCCTACCGTCTGCACGTGAAGACTCCCGGGACCGACCGCCTCCGGAAGAGTGCCGCCGGTCAGCTCCGCCACCTCGAGGCCACCGGCTGGCACGAGACCGATCGCCGGCGCAGCGAGCACTACGTGACCGTCCGCATGGAGCGGACGACGACCATCCACCCCGCCTTCACGGTGGGCGACGGGGGCCAGCACGGGGGCCAGCACGGAGGCCAGCGCCGACCCTCCCGCTGAGGGGGCGCCAGACCAACACACCCGCACCCCCCTCGGCTCCGGCTATGCTGATCCCGAGGGCAGCACCCGTTGGGTATCGCTTCCAGCAGTATCGCTTCGAGCTCTTCCCTCTCCCGGCCGAGAGCCGGGTGGCCACCGGTCCGCAGATGATCGGCCTGGCCTCGGAAAGGAGGGATTCGCTCATGGCTACTGGCACTGTGAAGTGGTTCAACGCCGACAAGGGTTACGGCTTCATCACCCAGGACGACGGCGGCGCGGACGTGTTCGTGCATTTCAGCTCGATCCAGGAGTCCGGCTACCGGAGCCTGGAGGAGAACGACAAGGTCTCCTTCGACGTCACCTCGGGCCCCAAGGGCGCCCAGGCGGCAAACGTCCGGCGCGTCAGCTGAGGTTCCCCTCGGCACCACTTGACGTCCGTCCTGCCCCGTCGCCCGCAAGGGCGCGATTGGAGACCCGCACATCTTGACCGTCAGCACCACTATCTCTTCTGTTCGCGCGCGCTCCGGGGCATCGGCTGATGCCCCGGAGGCGGGCTTCGCCGAATTCGGCGTATCACCCAAGGTCGTCGACGCCCTCGCCCGGCGCGACATCCGCTCACCCTTCGCTATCCAGTCCCTGGTCCTGGCGGATGCCATCGCCGGCCGGGACGTGCTCGTCCAGTCGCGCACTGGTTCGGGCAAGACGCTCGCCTTTGCCGTGCCCATCGTGGAGCGGATCTCAAAGCGGGCCCGTCCCTCGGCGCTCGTCCTCGTCCCCACCCGTGAGCTCGCCAACCAGGTGACCGAGGAGTTCCGGGGCCTCGCCGCCGCCCGGGGGCTGTCGGTGGCGGCCGTCTACGGCGGCGTCGGCATCGCCAACCAGGTGAAGGCTGCCCGCCGGGCCGACATCGTCGTGGCCACGCCCGGGCGCCTCCTCGACCTGCTCCGGCGGAGGCTCCTGCGCCTCAACGACGTCGGCATCTGCGTCCTCGACGAGGCGGATCGCATGCTCGACATGGGCTTTCTACCCGACGTCAGCGACATCCTCTCCGTGCTGCCGGAACAGCGGCAGACGATGCTGTTCTCGGCCACGCTGGATGGCGACGTCGACCGGCTGGCGACCCGCTTCACCCACGATGCCGTCCGGCACGAGATCATCGACGCCCGACCCGTCGTCTCCGAGGCCGTCCACCGCTTCGTGGCCGTGGCCGCCGGCGACAAGCTGGACGCGCTGGCCCGGGAACTGACCGGCGAGCGGGGCCCGACCCTGGTCTTCGTCCGGACCAAGCGGGGCGCGGACCGCCTGGCCCGCCACCTCGTGGCCCGCGGGTTCGGGGCCCAGGCGCTCCACGGCGACATGTCCCAGCCCGCCCGCGAGCGGGCGGTTCGTCGTTTCGCCTCAGGTGCCGTCGACGTGATGGCGGCCACCGACGTGGCAGCCCGGGGACTCGACCTCGAGCACATCAGCCATGTGGTGAACTTCGATCCTCCCGGCGACGAGAAGGCCTACATCCACCGGGTGGGCCGTACGGCCCGCGCCGGCAGGACGGGCACGGGGATCACCTTCGTGACCACCGAGCAGCAGCCGGAGATGGCCAAAATGGCGAAGCTGCTCGAGCTCGATCACGAGTTCGCCGCCGCCGGCTTCCCAAACGGGCGGGTCCCCCGGCCGAGCGGCAACGGCAACGGCAACCACAACCAGAACCACCGCCGCAGCCGCAGCCGTCGTCGTAGCTGGAGGTAGCGCTCCGGCAGGTCAGGACGACTTGCACTGCGGGAGGTTGGCGGTGTGGTACGAGAACTCCGCCATCTCGAAGGACGTGGGCGCTTCCGCGGCCCGGCTCTCCCGGATGGCGAAGGTCACCTCCTGGGCGGGCTCGACCCGAGCGCCGGCGAACTTCGTGGGGTCGCCCGGGAAGGTCGCCGTCCGCGGTCCCGGATAGGTGGCCCGCACGACGAGGGTGTCGATCTCGACGGCCCGGTCGGCGTCGTTCCTCACCATGGCGGTCAACTCGTAGGCACCCTCGACGGTCGTGACCCCGGCCACGGCCCGAGCCACGCCGTGGCCACAATCGGGGACCGAGCCGCCCGGCGAAGTCGTGGTGGTGGAGGCACCGGCGGCAGTGGTCGTGGTGGTGGCACCCGGGGCCGTCGACGAAGTGGGCGCGCTGGTGGCGGTGGCGCTCGCCGAAACGGTGGTGGTGGACGCGTCTGCCGTCGACGACGTCGTCGTTGCCCTTCTCACCGAGGTCGAGGTGGAGGACCCGCCGCCGGCGACGCTCCCGCCCTCGATCACTCCCGTCTCGCGCAGCCCGATGTAAGCGCCGGCGCCGACAATTGCGAGGAGGGCGAGGATGCCCAGGATCCTGCTCATGGCAAGGGACATGCTATTCGACCCGCCGGTCAGGGGATACCAGCTGTCAGCGGCCGGCCAAGCGGGTCAGCAGGGTACGGCGGTTCCGAGCACCGGTCCTGGCGAAGATCGACTTCAGGTGATCCTGGACCGTGTGCTCCGACACGAACAGCTGCTGCGCCAGCGTGCGCGTGTCGGCGCCGTGGGCCAGGAGCTCGAGGAGCTCTGTCTCCCGCCCCGTGAGGGCGTGCGCCCGGGCGAACAGCGTCCGGCGCTCCACCGGCGGCGTCGGCTCGATGGTGACGGCGATGTCCTGGTCGGCCGGCGGGTCGGCGGCGTCGACCCGCGCCGCTCGAAGCGTGAGCCACACACCGCCGCCGAGGTGCACCCGCGCCGACGGCGGGTGCCTCGGGCCAAGGTGTGGGCGGTGCCGGAGAACTCCCCGGCGCTGGCCGGGGCGCCCGAGGCGAAGATCCTGGAACCCGTCAAAAACCAACCTCTTGCTCTTCCGAAGATCCAGGGGGCGGGCGGAGTCAAATCGTCGCTCGGAGCCCGGGGTTTCGAGGTTGGAACCCATCAGTCAGCCCGTGTTTCGGAGCCCGGCGCCGATGCCGTCGACCGTGAGCTGCAGGCACGACAACTTGACCTCCTCGCCGCCGCAGGCCAGAGTCGAACCGTCGGCACCTGCCCCTGACGGAGGGAGAGGTCATGGCGGCAAGGGGTTACGCCGCCGTCCTCGGGGCTCTCCCCGGCTCGACTTCGCCGTGAAGTGCCCGTCGTGCGCCGAGGAGATCAGTGCCGGCGCTCGATTCTGCCCTTCCTGCGGTGCCCGGCAGTCCCGGCGGTGCCCGAGCTGCGGGATGACCGTCTCCGCGTCGGCCCGGTTCTGCGAGTCGTGTGGAGCAGCGCAGGTCGAACCGTCCCGGGAAGAGGTCCCCGCTCCCGCCCCGGGCCCGTCGCTTCCGCCGGGCGATGTCCCGTCGCTCCCCGCCTTCTTCGGCGGCCGGCGGTACCAGGTGCAGCGCTTCCTGGGTGAGGGCGGCCGGAAGCGCGTCTACCAGGCATACGACAGTGCCCTGCAGCGCGAGGTGGCCATTGCCACCATCAAAACCGAGGGCCTCGACGAGGCAGGCCTGGAGCGCGTCAGCCGGGAAGCCCAGGCCATGGCCCGCCTGGGCGACCATCCCCATGTCGTCACCATCCACGACATCGGCGACGAGGACGGCCGACCCTTCATCGTGAGCCAGTACATGTCCGGCGGGTCGGTGGACGACCTGCTGGACAAGTCCGAGAACCGACGACTCCCCATTGCCGAGGCGATCCGCGTCGCTGAACAGGTGTGCAGCGCCCTCGAGCACGCCCACGCCCGGGGCATCATCCACCGCGACCTGAAACCGGCCAACGTCTGGCTCACCCAGGAGGGCGCGGCCAAGCTCGGCGACTTCGGCCTCGCCACCGCCGCCGACACCACCCGCCTCACCACCGAGGGGATGGTGGTGGGGACGGTGGCCTACATGGCTCCCGAACAGGCGCTCGGCCGGGAGGTCGACGCCCGGGCCGACCTCTACGCCCTGGGAGCGCTCCTCTACGAAACCCTTACCGGCCGCCCCCCATTCGTCGGGGCTGATGCCGTGGCCGTGATCTCCCAGCAGCTCAACACGGTGCCCATGGCGCCGTTCTGGCACAACCCGGAGGTGCCTGGGGCCCTCGGCGACCTGGTCATGGAACTCCTGGCCAAGACGCCCGAGGAGCGGCCCGGAACGGCCGTCGAGGTCCACCGGCGCCTCCTCGAAGTCGCCGCCGCCCCAGCGGATCCGGCCTTGTCGGCGCGGGCCGACGCCGCTCCGGTACGGCGATCGGCCCGGCTGGACCGTCAGACCCGCCTCATCGGCCGGACCAGGGAACTGGCCTCGCTCAAGGCGGCGGTCGAAGGAGCCCTGGGGGGCCACGGGAGCTTGGTGCTGGTGGTGGGCGAGACGGGCATGGGGAAGTCCCGCCTGATCGAGGAGGCAACGGTCTACGCCCGCTTGCGGGGCGCCCAGGTGCTGGTCGGACACTGCTACGAGACCAAGTCCGCCCGCTCTTATCTACCGTTCGTCGAAGCTCTCCGCTCCTACGTGGCCACCCAGACCCCTGAGGCCCTCCGGGAAGAGTTGAGCGGGGGGGCGTCGGACGTCGCCAAGCTCGTCTCCGAGATCCGGAGCCACCTGCCCGAACTTCCCGAAGCTCCTCGGCGCAGTGACGAAGAGGAGCGGTTCCGCCTCTTCGAGAGCGTCTGCACCTTTCTGGCCAACGCCGCCCAGGCCCATCCCATCGTCCTCGTGCTCGACGACCTGCACTTCGCCGACCTCCCCAGCCTGCGGCTCCTCCAACAGCTGACCCGCCACCTGGACAGCAGTCGCCTCGTGGTGATCGGCGCCTACGAGGAGGTCGAGCTGCACGGGAGACATCCCCTGGCCCAGGTCCTGGTCGAGCTCCGCCGCGAGCATGGCTACGAGCGGATCGCGCTGCGGGCACTGACGAGGAAGGAGACGGGCGAAGTGTTCACGGCCGTGGCCGAGGACAATCTCGACCTCGCCCCCGCCGTGATCGAAGCCCTCCACCGTCACACCGAGGGCAACCCGTTCTTCCTGGAGGAGATCATCCGCCACCTGCTCGAGACGGGAGGCGTGTACTCGGAGGCTGGACGCTGGAAGGTCGACCGCGGTGCCGTTGAGGCGCTGGCCGTCCCCCGGGGCGTCCGGGACCTCCTCGAGAGCCGTCTGTCCCGCCTCTCGGACGCCTGTCGAAACGTCCTGACCCTGGCCGCCGTCCTGGGCCGCCAGTTCGACTTCGCCACGCTCGGACACATGGCTGAGCTCGACGAGGAGGCGCTGCTCGACCTGGTGGAGGAGGCGCTCCGGGCGCAGATCATCAAGGAAAAGACGGGCGAGCGGGGCGAGGACGCCGTTTACGTCTTCACCCAGGCCGCGCTCCGGGCGACGCTCTCCGACGAGCTGAGCCGTCCCCGGCAGCGGCGGCTCCACCTCCGGGCGGCTCAGGCCATCGAGGCCATCCATTCCGGGAACGTCAACCCTCACCTGGGCGCCCTGGCCGTCCACTACCGGCAGCTGGGATCGCAAGAAGCGGACCGAGCCATCGACTACTCCGTGCGGGCCGGCGAAGCGGCGCTGGCCGTGTTCGCCTACGAGGAGGCCGTGGAGCACTGGGAGGCGGCCCTCGACCTCGACAAGGAAGGCCGGACCGGGGGCTCGGACCGGAGGGAGCAGCGGGCCCAGCTCTTCCAGCGCCTCGGCGACCTGAAGTACACGACCGGCCTCGACTACCGGGGCGGCATCAAGTCCCTGGAGCAGGCACTGCGCCTCTACGAGCAGCTGGGAGACCACCATCGGGTGGCGCAGACGCACTCCCGCCTGGGGCGCCACCTCGCCACCGGCACCTCCCCGGCCACCACCGACATCCCCCGCGCCCTGGACCACTACAACAAGGCCGAGGCCATCCTGGCCCTGGGCGGCGACAGCGCCGCCCTCGGATACGTGTACGCCGGGCTCGCCCTGGCGTCGTGCTGGGGTATGCGGACAGGACTGGGCCTCGTCGCCTCCGAGCAGGCCATGGACATGGCCGAGCGACTGGGCAACCAGCGGCTCTGGGCCACCACGGCCGCCCAGCGCGGCCACCACCTGCTCGCCGACGGCCGGGTCGACGAGGGGATGCGGCTGGTGGAGCGGGCCTGGCAGGCCGCTGACCGGCTGCACCACGTGGTCGCCGCCTTCTCGGCCACCTGGATTGCCTCGGTGTGGAGCTTCCGCCTCCACGATCCGAAGGAGACGCAGCGCTGGTGTCAGCGGGAGCTGCGCACCCCCCGCCAGTCCCAGGGGTCACGCCAGATCCTCGTCGACTTCCTGGCCCGCGCCCACGCCCAGGCCGGGGAGATGACCGAGGCCCGCGAGGTCCGCCAGCACGCCGGCCGAGCCCGCTTCAGCACACCGTACCTGGCCCACCGCGAGGGGAACTGGGAGGACGCGGCCACCAGCTGGACCAAGCAGTGCGAGCTCTCCCGCATGACGGGCAACCGCTGGGCCGAGTCGGTCGGCAGTCACTGGCTGGCCGTCGTCAAGCGTCACCAGGGCGACGGGGGAAGCGCCGAGTTGCTGCTCCGGGCCACCCTGGCCCAGGCCGTGGAGGGTGGCAACGTGCCCGCAGAGCTCATGGCTGCGTCCGAGCTGGCTCTCGTCCTGGCCGATGCCGGCCAGCCCGATGAGGCCGTGTCGTGCCTGGGGCGCTGCCGGGAGATCCTCTCGAAGCCGGGGAACTGGCGGGGGGCCCCCGGCCAGGTGGCCCTGGCCGAGGCCGCGACCAGGGTCGCCCGGGGGCTGCTCGAGGAGGCGGGTGAGCGTTTCGAGGCCGCGATCCAGGAGTTCCAGCGCTTCTCCCTGCCCTGGGACGAGGCCGAAGCGTGGCACCGCTGGGGGCGGGCCCGCCTCGATGCCGGCGACGGCCTGGGCGCCATCAAACCACTGGGACACGCGGTCGACCTCTACCAGAGCCATGGCGCCGGGCGACCGTGGATCGAACGGGCGATGGCCGACAAGCTCCTCGCCCAGGGCGTCGACCCGGCCGGGACCGTGGCCGCCTCCATCGACATCGTGGCCGCCGCCGCCCTGAACGAACGGCCCGATCTGGCCTCCCATGCCGCACCCGACGGGACCGTGACCCTGCTCTTCTCCGACATCGAGGGTTCGACCGCCTCCAACGAACGGCTGGGCGACCGCCGCTGGCTCGAGCTGCTGCATGTCCACAATCGCATCGTGCGGGACCAGGTCGCCGCCCATGACGGCTTCGAGGTCAAGGCCCAGGGGGACGGCTTCATGATCGCCTTCTCCTCCGCCCGCCGGGCGCTGGAGTGCGCCATCGACATCCAGCGTGCCCTGGGCCAGCACACGGCGAGACACCCCGATGACTTCCTCCGGGTGCGGGTGGGGCTCCACACGGGCGAGGTCGTGAAAGAGGGCGGAGACTTCTTCGGCAGGAACGTGGCCATGGCTGCTCGGGTGGCGGGCGCGGCTCAGGGTGGCGAGATCCTTGTCTCGTCCCTGGTGAAGGAGCTGGCCGACACCGGAGAGATCGCCTTCGGCACGGCCCGGGAGGTGGAGCTGAAGGGATTCTCCGGGACCCGCCGGGTCCACGAGGTGCTCTGGGACGATTAGAGCCGACAGCCCGCCGCTACGCTCTCGCGCCGCGCGTGCCGCCGAGGGTGCGGTGCGGGGTGAACCCCGGGAGGTGGGCATGCCCGATCCGGACGGCGGCGCCGTAGCCGTCCAGCCCGTGATCCTGGCCGTGGACGACGAGCCCGCCGTGCTGCGGGCCATCGCCGGAGACCTCCGGCGTCACTACGCCCGACGCTACCGGGTGGTGCGGGCCCAGAGCGGCGAGGAGGCGCTCGAGGTGGTGGCCGAGCTGCAGGACCGGGGTGGCCGCCTGGCCCTGGTGGTGTCCGACCAGCGCATGCCGGGCATGGGTGGCGTCGACCTCCTGGCCGAGGTCCGCCGGGTCGAACCCGAGGTCAAGACCGTGTTGCTGACCGCCTACGCCGATACCGACGTGGCCATCGAGGCCATCAACCGGGTGCGGCTCGACTACTACATCCTCAAGCCCTGGGATCCGCCGGAAGATCAGCTGTTCCCCGTCCTCGACGACCTCCTCGACGACTGGGAGGCCGGCGTGGGCGCGCCCGTGGCCGGCCTGCAGGTGGTCGGATACCGCTGGTCACCGGAGGCCCACGAGCTGCGGGAATTCCTGTCGCGTAACCTCGTGCCCTTCCGGTGGCTCGACGTCGACGGCCATCCCGACGAGGCCGCCCGGCTCCTCGGCGACGGGGACCTCCGCCTGCCGGTGGTGGTCACCGAAGCCGGCCAGCGGATCGAGCGGGCGACCCCGGCCACCGTCGCCCCCGTCATCGGCCTGCACACCGGAACCCGCGAAACGAGGGCCTGGGACCTGCTCATCCTGGGCGCCGGTCCCGGCGGCCTGGCCGCCGCCGTGTACGGGGCGTCCGAAGGGCTCCGGACCGGCGTCGTCGAGCAGGAGGCGCCCGGTGGGCAGGCGGGCCAGTCCAGCCGGATCGAGAATTACCTGGGCTTCCCCGCCGGGCTGTCCGGGGCCGATCTCACCCGTCGCGCCGTAGCCCAGGCCCGCCGTCTGGGGGCCGAGTTCATCGCCCCCGCCTCCGCCGTGCGGATCGAGCGGTGTGATCCCTACCGCGTCCTGCACCTGGCCGGCGGGGAACGGCTCACGGCCAGCTCCGTCGTCATCGCCACCGGCGTCTCCTACCGGCGCCTCAACGTGCCCGGCATGGACGAGCTCGCCGGCCGGGGCATCTACTACGGCGCCGCCCGGGCCGAGGCGCCCGAGTGCCGGGGCGAGGACGTCGTCATCGTGGGGGGTGCCAACTCCGCCGGTCAGGCCGCCGTGTTCCTGGCCGGGTTCGCCCGCCGGGTGGTCGTGCTCGTCCGGGGCGAAGGCGTGGCCGCCACCATGTCCGCCTACCTCATCGACCAGATCGCCTCCACTCCCAACATCGAGATCTGGAACCGCAGCCAGGTGGCGGCGGTGGAGGGCGACGGCCGCCTGGAACGGGTCTTCGTCCGGCGGGGGGAAGGGCCTGACCCGATCGAGCTGGCGGTGGCGTCGATGTTCATCTTCATCGGCGCCGAACCCCGCACCGACTGGCTGAAGGATGCCGTCGACCGGGACCCCCGGGGCTTCCTCCTCACCGGCGCCGCCGTCCCGGGGCGGGTGCGGGTCCCGGGCCGGCCCGAGCGGGACCGCTACCTGCTGGAGACGAGCGTGCCCGGCGTCTTCGCCGTCGGTGATGTCCGGGCGTCGTCGGTCAAGCGGGTGGCCTCCGCCGTGGGCGAGGGGGCGATCGCCGTCCAGTTCGTGCACCAGTACCTGTCGCTGTAGGAGATCGGAGCATGGTCGAGTCGATTGAGCAGCTCATCGCCGCCATGCCCATGTTCGAGCAGCTCGACGCCGACCAGCGGCACTGGCTGGGGGAACGGGCCGAGCTCCGGGACCTGCCCGCCGGGGTCGAGCTGGTCGTGGAGGACGGCCCACCGTCGGGCTTCTGGTTCCTGGTCGAAGGCGAGATCGAGGTCCACCGCCGCATCGGCGGGGTCGACGTCCGGGTGGCCAGCGGCGATCAACTGGGGACCTGGGTCGGGACGATCCCCTACGTCCACGACGCCAGCCTCATGACCGGGGTGCTGGCCCGCCCCAGCCGGCTGCTCCTCGTGGCCGACGAGGTGGTCACCCACATGCTCGACCACGGCTTTCCCATCGCCCCGCACCTCCTCCGTGGTGTCAGCACGGGCATGGAGCGCTTCGGCGCCCGGGTGGCGGAACGGGAACGGCTGGCCGCCCTCGGCCGCCTGTCCGCCGGCCTGGCCCACGAACTCAACAACCCGGCGTCCGCCGCCGGACGGGCCGTGGAGCGGGCCCGGACCCTGGTGCCGGTGGTGGAGCGGGCGGCGGTGGCCCTGACGGCCGCCGTCCGCGCCGCCGGCGGAACCGCGCCCGACCTGGAGGCGCTGGCGGCCAAGATCGAGATCCGGCGGGCCCAGCGCCGCCAGCTGTCAGGACTGCGCCGCTCCGAGGTCGAGGACGCCGTAGCCGAACAGCTGGCCGCCGCCGGCTACGACGACCCGGACGGAGGCGCCGCCGCCCTGGTCGACGCCGGGATGGACCCGCCCTGCGTGGCCGAGCTCCTCGCTGACGAGTCGGCCGCCGGTGAGCGGGTCGCCCTCGTCGCCTGGGCCGTGCCCCGGGCCGAGCTCACGACGCTGCTGGACGAGGCGGCGGAGAGCACCGGCCGGGTCAGCGGGCTCGTGGCCAAGGTGAAGGAGTACTCCTACCGCGACCGCGCGCCCACGGGCGACGTGGATGTGCGCCGCGGCCTCGACGACACCCTGGCCGTGCTGCGGGCCAAGCTCGAAGGCGTCACCGTGGTGCGCGACTACCCCGACGATCTGCCCGTCGTGGTGGGGTCGGGCGGCGAGCTGAACCAGGTGTGGACGAACCTCCTCGACAATGCCGCCGATGCCGTCCACGCCGGCGGTGGCGGTCGCATCACGGTGGCCGTCTCCACCGGTGACGGCGAGGTGGTCGTGGCCGTCGAAGATGACGGGACCGGGGTCCCCGACGACGCGCAACCCCGGCTCTTCGAACCCTTCTTCACCACCAAAGCGGTCGGTCAGGGCACGGGTCTCGGGCTCGACATCGCCCGCCGGATCGTCGAAGCCCACCGGGGGACGCTCGCTTTCACCTCGGAGCCGGGGCGGACCCGGTTCACCGTCCGGCTCCCGTCAGCCCGCGGAGCAGACCCCTGATTGGCCTCCGGTTCTGAGGACCCCCGGCTCGCACTGCCGGTCGCCTACTCTGGCGCAGCACCAACCTTCGGCATCCCCAGGGGAGGGGGTTCATGGGCGATTTCCTGGAAAAGCTCAACCCGAACGTCTTCTTCTTCGCCATGATCGTGGTGATGGGCGTGGGATTCGCCATCTCCTTGTACTTCCTGCGCGATAAGAGCGATAAGAGCTGACACGAGATGAGGTGAGGTGGTCCCATGCTCCATCACCTCTCGATTCCGGCTCGGGAGCCTGAGCGGACCGCCCGGGTGCTGGCCGAGTTGCTCGGCGGCGACGTGACCCCCTTCGGCCCCTTGCCGGGGAGCTGGGTCGCCTGGGCTCGTGACGAGGTGGGAACGGCGATCGACTGTCTTCACTTGGGAACCGAGTTGCGGCCCGGTGAAGGCGCCGAGGAAGCCCGCTTTGCGGTGGCGGAGCGCCCCTCGCCCTACGGAGCGGTGCACGCCGCCTTGTCCGTGGAGCGCTCGGAAGAGGAGATCCGGGCGGTCGCCGCTCGCGAGGGATGGAGGGCGGTCCGATGCGAACGGGGACCCTTCGCCGTCGTCGAAGTCTGGGTGGAGAACGCCGTGATGCTCGAGTTCCTCACGCCCGAGATGGCCGCTGACTATCTCGCCGCCGTCCGCCCCGCCTGAAGTCGAAATGACGGACACACCGGAAGGGCCGGTCTCGAAGGCGGTCACCCATCAGCCGCCGTTCGGCCCGATCGAACGGCTCGATCACAAGCAGCTGGTCGCCGAGCAGGAGGCGAGCCTGGCCTCGGCCCGCCGGCGTTACTCGCTGAGCGCCCGCCTGCTGTTCTGGACGATGGACGTCCTCTACGGGAAAGACCGGACGTTGAAGAAGTTCCGCATTCTCGAGCTGGTGGCCCGCGTCCCCTACCAGGCCTGGGAGAACGTGGCCTACGTGGCCGTGACCCACACCGCCACCAAGCCCGGCTTCGCCCGCCGGATCTTCGACCGGGTGCGGGCCAACCGCTGGGAACAGGACAACGAGCAGTGGCACCTGCTGATCCTCGAAGAGCTCATCGGCGAGGCGCCCCGATCGCCGTGGCTGCTCCACTGGCTGACGCCGCAGGTGTTGGCCTTCGGCTACTACCAGCTGTCCTGGCTCCTGTATGCCATCAAGCCGAAGTGGTCCTACCGGCTGAACGCCGACTTCGAGGACCATGCCGAGCACGAGTACGCCCTGTTCGTGCAGGAGCACGCCCAATGGGAGGACACCCCCTACGAGGGCAGCTTCACCGACGACTACGGGGCCTACGACAGCCTGGCCGACCTGTTCCGTCAGATCGGCTACGACGAGCGGCTGCACAGGCTGGAGAGCGAAGCCAACATGATCGCCCCCCGTTTCCGATGACGGCTCGCTGGATGCTGCTCGAACACCTCGGGCGCGAATCCGAGATACCACCCCGATAGGTCCCCAAAGGGAGGTATCTCACTCTCAGTGGTCGAACTTCCCGTCTGTCGCGCCCGCGCGACGGGGCCAGGGCCATTCCGACTTGTCCCCCTTGGTGAGCCGAAGGCTCCGGTAGGGCCGGCGGCGCGCGCCGGGAGGCGCTCCATGCCGCCCTGCCATGACGACTGACCACCCCGAAGGAGATCCGCCGTGCCCCGGACCCGCCGGCGCCGCCGTCTCGGCGCTGCCCTCCTTGGCGTCGCCCTGCTGGCGGCCCAGGCCACTCTGATCTCCCAGGCCGCCACCGCCGAGCGCGGCTACTGGCTCGTGGACGGTCGGGGCAACGTCTACGAATTCGGTGGCGCGGCCTTCAAGGGTTCAGCCGTGTCCAACGCCACCGTGGTGTCCATCACCGCCACCCCCTCCGGTGGGGGCTACTGGGTGGCCGCCGCCGATGGCGGTGTCTTCACCTTCGGCGACGCCCCCTTCCGGGGCTCGCTCGGCGACATGACCCTCAACCGGCCCGTGGTCGGCATGGCCGCCACCCCGAGCGGCAACGGCTACTGGCTCGTGGCCGCCGACGGCGGCATCTTCACCTTCGGCGACGCCCCCTTCCGGGGCTCGCTCGGCGACATGCGACTCAACCGCCCGATCGTCGGCATGGCCGCCACCCCGAGCGGCAACGGCTACTGGCTCGTGGCCGCCGACGGCGGCATCTTCACCTTCGGCGAC
>JBIOYN010000132.1:0-3230 GCA_044870155.1 Acidimicrobiia bacterium
CGAGGCTGGCACGGGCGTGAACCACCGCCAGATGGCCGTGTTCGGGTGACTCCTCCGCGCCCGCCAGCAGCCGCTCGGTCCGTCGCAGCCAGCCCGAGGCGATGGAGGGGTCGAGCTTGTCCTCGTACTCCCTCACCAGCTTGAGCGCCACGAGAGCCGCCTTTGGGACGCGCCCCGTCGCCATGTAGGCCGCGTAGGCGCGCTCGTGCGCCGTGATGCAGTCGTCGAGGCGGCCGCACCACCAGCTGGCTTCGGCCAGCGCCTCCAGATCCTCCGGGCGGAGGTGGCCCGCCAGGTCGGCCTCGCGCAATTGATCGTACGTCGCCCGCCAGGAGCTCGGCGCCGCCTCGTAGTGGACCTCACAGGCGCCCACCGGTTCGAGCACCCCCTTCAGCTCGACCTTGCCGAGGTCGGCGAAGGAGAACCCGGCCCGGCCGGCCAGGAGATCCGGCACGACCGGGGTGCAGAGGATTTGGCCGGCCTTGGCCCGCTCGCAGAGGCGGCGGGCCACGATGACCGGGGTGCCGAAGTAGTCGGTGGCCTCCCGGAATGCCTCCCCGGCGGAGAGCCCGATCCGGATCGCCAGCAGCTGGCCTCGCACGGGTCGGCGGGAGGCCTGCTGGATGGCGATGGCGCAACGCACGGCGTCGGCCGCAGAGGGGAAGGCCACCATGAGGCCGTCGCCCAGCCACTTGACCTCCTGGCCCCCGTGGGCGGCCACCGCCTCCGTGAGGAGAGCGTGATGGGCCGCCAGGACCCGCTGCGCCTCCTCGTCGCCCGACTGGGAGACGAGCTCGGTCGACCCGACGAGGTCAGTGAAGAGGATGATGACGAGGCCGCCGGGGGCGGGGATCGGCGGGGCCGGCTCGGGGACAGCCGAGGTGACCGGGGCCTGGGCCGGTGGCAACCAGTCCAGCTCGGCGTCGTGGCGCAAGATGGCGCCCTCCAGGCGCCGGAGCGGGGCGCTGGGCTCGATGCCCAGCTCCTCGCCCAGAAGGAGGCGCAGGTCCTGGTAGGCGCGCAGGGCCTCGGCCTGGCGCCCGGAGCGGTAGAGGGCGAGCATGCGCTGGGCCCACAGGTGCTCCCGCAGAGGATGCGCCCGGGTGAGGGCGTCGAGCTCGGCCGCGAGCTCGGCGTGGCGCCCGCAGGCCAGGTCGGCCTCGACGCGCTCCTCGGTGGCGGCCAGGCGAGCCTCCTCCAGGCGCGCCGCCTCGGCCCGGGCGAAGGGGGCGTCGGGCAGATCGGCCAGGACGGGGCCCCGCCACAGCGCGAGGGCCTCCCGAAGGATGGTCGCCGCCTCCTTGTGCTCGCCGGCCGCCGCCTGCTCCCGACCCTTGGCCAGGAGGGCCTCGAAGCGGGCGGCGTCGAGGGCCTCGGGTTCGACCCGGAGGAGGTAGCCCGGGGCCTGGGTGACGAGCACGCCCTCGCCGCCCGCCTCCCGCAGCGCCTTGCGCAGGCGGGAGACGCCCACCCGCAGGGCCTGGGTGGCGCCCTCGGGCGGGTGGTCGCCCCAGAGGTCCTCGGCCAGGCGCTCTCCCGACACCACCCGGTTGGCCGAGAGGAGCAAAAGGGCGAGGAGGCCACGCTCCTGGCTGCCCCCCAGAGCCAGGCTGCGGCCGGCGTGGAGGACCTGGAGCGGACCGAGGATCCCGAAACGCATCACGGTGCACCCACCCGCTCGGGAGCGAGCACGGCCTCGCCACATGCTGGTCGGGCACCTACCCAGCGGTGGCGGGTGGCGCCCCCGGTCGTCACCGACCGTGCGCCTCCGCCCGCTGCGGCCACCTGCCAGCCGCAACCGCCATGGCCTAAGGCGAGTCCCATAGCACCATGCCCCGCCCCCTGTTCGGCCCCAGTAAAACACGCCTGGGGCGGACGCGCCCTCCGTACCCGTACGGATATGCGAACGCGCCGATGGGCGAGGCGATCGAGATTCTTCTGATGCTCCCGGCCGGGTCACCGTGTGGTTGCATGGCCTTCGCGCCGGTCGTCCTCGGCTGACTACCTCAGCGTGGCGTTGATGCTCGTGTATCCGGAGTCGTCGCCGATGCCGAGCCCGATGGCAACGGGATTGGTCACGCCCGTCACGGTCTTCCCCGTCGCCTTGACGCTCCAGCCGCCGCCCTTGGCGGGCTTGAGTGTGATGGCGAGCTTGACCCCGTCGAAGGGGCCGCTGAAGGAGTAGGCACCGTCGGTGGCGGGGGCGAACGAGCCTCCGGGAACCACGAAGAGGTAGGAGCCGAGCCGGCCGACGACCTCCTCGGTCAGCGGATCGGCGGTCCCATCGCCGCCGGCCCCGGACCTCAGGGTGCCGGAGAGCAGGAACGTCCCCCGCGTCACGGCCAGCCGGGCGCTCAGGGTGCCGAGCACGGTGGCGAAGGGATCGTCGGGATCGACGGCGATGCCATTCACCGTCACGTCACCGGGCTCGCCCGTCAGTTGCTCGACCTGCAGCTCGTCGGTATCGGGGTCCCAGGTCACCGTGGCGCTGGCGCCGGCCACGATCGTGATCGGGGGCGACGTGGCTCCTGTGACCTCGAACTCGACGGTCCCGTCCAGCACTTCGATCGTCGTGTCCAGGGCCGGGTCGGTGATGATCGCCGTTCCGGGCACGGAGACGAAGATGTTGCCCCCCTTGTAGGTGAGCCTCGCCTTCTGATTGGACGAGCCGACGGTCGTCACCTTGACGCCCAGCGGACCGGCCAGATCCTCGATCAGGACGGCCGACGCCCCGCCCTTGGAGGCGATCGTGCCGCTGGTGGTTCCGTCGGACCAGGCGACGCTGGCGTGGTCGGGGTCCAGGTCGACGCTGTTGTGGATACCGTCGTCGTCCCGGTCCGGGTCGGGGTCCGTCCAGGCGATGACGATCCGAGGGATGCCGCTGGTGTCGGCTTCGATGGTGGCGGTGGCCGGGAAGCTCGACCCGCCGCCGCCTCCAGCGCCGGGGCCGGCGCCGGCGCCCCCACCACCACCGCCGCCGAAGTGGCCCCCGCCACCGCCGCCCCCGGGACCGCCGAAGAAGGCGGGGAACCCGCCACTGCCGCCCTGACCCTCGGTGCCGTCGTTGCCGGGGTTTCCGCCGCCGGCGCCACCAAGGCCGCCGCCGGTCAGCGTGCCGGCGGAGCCCCCGGCGGCGTCGTTGCTGTTCACACCGTCGGTTCCGGCCGCGCCACCGTTGCCGCCGGCCGGGTCCTGGAAGATGTCATGGCCACCGGCCCCTCCACCGCCGC
>JBIOYN010000133.1:0-15829 GCA_044870155.1 Acidimicrobiia bacterium
GTCGTTGGGACAGATGTACATGCACGCCGGCCGGTCGAGCGCCCGGCAACCATCGCACTTGTCGACATGGACGAACGTAGGCACAGATGCCCCCCTTAACCGGTCCCGCCGGGGAGCGGCGGAACGACGAACACGGGATTGCGGTTGGCCAGGTACTCCTCGGACACGAAGGGCGAGCCGTCGCCGTAGCGCTGGCCGGCCTCGATCATCGTGTCGAAGACCTCCTCGCGGAACTTCTGCTGGTCGGGCTTGCCGCCGTCTTTGATCAGCCCCCGGATCCAGGTCCCGCTGATGGGGTCCTTCTGGTCCTGGTGGCCGCACAGCTTCTCGTAGCCGGGGCCGCAGCGGGGGCAGTAGAACCACTCCAGGGTGAGCACCGGCTTGATCCCGATGTCGGGGATCTCGTCGAAGATCCGATGGGCGGCGTAGGGGTCGTAGTACTTGCCCACGCCGGCGTGGTCCCGGCCGAACATGTGGTGCGTGCATCCCAGGTTCTTCCGCACCAGGGCGTGGAAAACGGCCTCCCGGGGGCCGGCGTAGCGCATGTCCCACAACAGGATGGAGGTCATGTGCACGTTGTCGAGGAAGTAGCCCGCCTCCCGGAGCATCGACTGGCCGAGGATGACGGCCTCGTCGATGGAGTCGCCCACCTTCTTCTCCCCGATGACGGCGCTCACCAGCACGGCGTCGGCCGCGGAGGCGAACCAGGCCGACTTCATCAGCCACTCGTGGCCGACGTGGGGGACGTTGCGGGACTGGTAGGCCACCACCCGCTCCCAGCCGTTCTCGGCGAACCGATCCCGCATCTGACGGGGCGTGAAGAAGAAGCGGTCGAACGGCGCCTGGACCTGGGGCGGCGAGACGAGCGTGACCTTCCCGCCCAGGAACCGGTCCTGGTAGCGGTAGGTGCGCTGGACACCGGGATGGGCCTCGTCGGTCGTCCCGTAGATCTGACCGGCCAGGAACTCCTTGTCGTAGGCGTAGACGTCCTCCACCTCGAAGGTGGCCAACGGCTGGTCCTGGAACGTGAGGAGCAGCGTCTCGCCCTCCTTGACGCCGAGGTCGGCCACCTGCTC
Source organism: Acidimicrobiia bacterium (assembly GCA_044870155.1). GTDB lineage: Bacteria > Actinomycetota > Acidimicrobiia > IMCC26256 > BP-133 > CAWBJP01. The sequence continues at coordinate 1,077 of JBIOYN010000133.1, forward strand.
CGACGACAGGTCGAAGAGGATGGGGACGCTCCACACGTAGCCGCTGGAGAGGCACATGTCCTTGGCCACCCCGTCGACGTCGGCCTCGGTCATGAACCCTTCAAGGGGAGAGAAGAAGCCGTAGGCCAGGCTGAGGCACTCAGTCGCGATCTGGCCCCGCACCGGGATCGCCTTGAGCCCGGCGGCAGCCCGCACCTCGGCCGGTCCTGCCACCCGCTCGACGAGCACACCGCCGTGCGGAGACAACGCGTTATCCACCATGCGGCGCCCCCCTTTCCCCCTTGAACCCTGCTACCCCTCCCGCGGTCGGTCAAATAAGGGATTACACGGCCTCATCGCTCGATTGCTTATCCCTGCGCGAGGGCAGCAGCACGGGCCCGGAGCCAGAGCCCTCCCGGGCCACGAATTCGTGGGCGAAGGCCAGGAAGCGCCGGGCCAGAGGCGAGAGGTGCTTGCCCTTGCGGTGAAGCACGTGGATGGGCCGGTGGATCTCGAGGCCGTCGATGACGACCCGGCACAGGACGCCGAGCGCCAGCTCCCGGGTCACCGCGTGCTTCGACACCATGGCCACGCCGAGGTTGGCCTCCACCGCCTTCTTCACCGCCTCGGTGCCCGGCAGCTGCATGGTGACCCGGATGCGGTGACCCAGCTCGAGGAAGGCGCTTTCGATGAGCATGCGGGTGCGCGAGCCCGGCTCGGGGACGGCGAAGTCCTCAGCCGCCACCTCGGCGGGCGAGACCGACCCCCGGCCTGCGAAGGGATGCGACGGGGAGACGATGAGCCACACCTCGTCTTCGAGCAGGTCCCGGACCACGAACCGGCGGTCCTCGACGGGCCCGGTGACCACGGCCACGTCGATCATGTTCTGCATCACCCGCTCGCAGATGCGGTTGGTGGTCTCAACCTGGAGGGTGGCCTCCGTATCCGGATGCAGCTCCCGGAAGGCGCGGGCAATGGCGGGGGCCACGTACATGCCCCCGGTGGTGTTGGCGCCCAGCGCCAGCCGGCCGGCGGAGCCCCGCAGGAGGACCAGCGACTGCTCCATCTCGGCCCTGGCGGTGAGGATGGCCTGGGAGCTGGCCAGGATGGCCTCGCCCGCCTCGGTCAGAAACAGCTTGTGGCCGAGCCGCTCGAACAGCTTCACGTTCAGCTCGCGCTCGAGCGCCTTGACCTGCTGGCTCACCGCCGGCTGGCTGATGAACAGCTCCTCGCCGGCCACGGAGTAGCTCAGGTGCCGGGCCACCGTACAGAAGATCTGGAGCTGGTTGAGATTCACAGCGATTCCTCCACCGGCTCCTCCACCGACACCTCCGGCAGGTCGAGGCGGACCTCGGCGTCACCCAGCATGGCCTGAGCCTGATCCACGGCTTCGTTGGTGGAGAGGAAGAAGTGGTTGGCGCCGAGATGGTCATGGAACCCGGACCGGAGCATGACATCGAGGATCTTGGCCTTGACGTTGGCCAGGTAGAGATCGACGCCGCGGGAAGCGAACTCGTCGGCCATCTCCCGCAGCGACAGATCGGCGGACGAGTCGAGGTCGTTCACGCTGCTGGCGTCGAGGACCAGCACCCGCAGCCGTCCCCGCTGGCGGGCCTCCACCCGCCGGAGCTCCTCCTTCACGAATTCGGCGTTGGCGAAGTAGAGCGGGGCATCGATCCGGAGCACCACGACGCCGTCGGTGGTGACCGCGCCCGGCGACCGTTCGACGCTACGGAAGGCGGTGGTGCCCGGCACCCGGCCAAGGATGGCGACGTGGGGCCGGGTGGTCTGGCGCAGCACCACGATGAGCGACGCCACCACGCTGATGAGGATGCCGAACTGGATGCCCAGGAACAGCGTGGAGGCGAAGCACAGGACCAGCAGGTAGAAGTCGCTCCGCTTGACGCGCCACAGGCGTCGGGCCTCCTTGACGTCCACCAGGCCGGCCACGGCCATGACCACGATGGAGGCGAGCACCGCGTTCGGCAGCGGCCGGAACAGGGGGGTGAGCACGACCAGGGTGAGGGCCACGACACCGGCGCTGACCACGGCCGCCAGCTGCGTGCGGGCGCCGGTGGAGGCGTTCACGGCCGTCCGGGAGAACGAGCCGCTGACCGGATAGGAGTGCGAGACCCCGGCGGCCACCGTGGCCACCCCGATGGCCACCAGCTCCCGGTTGGGCCGGATGGCGTAGCCGTGGCGCTGGGCGAAGACCTTGGCAATGGCGATCGACTCGATGAACCCCAGCATGGTGATGGCCACCGCGGTGGGGAGCAGCGTCTGCAGGTGGCCGAGATCGGAGTGGGGTAGGGCGAGGGGCGGGAGGCCCCGAGGGATGGCACCCACCACCTTCACGCCCCGGCTCTCCAGGCCGAAGACGACCACGGCCCCAGTGGCGGCGATGACCACGAGGAGTGTCCCGGGCCAACCCGGCTTCCAGCGCCGCAGGGCCCACAGCAGCACGATCCCGACGGCGCCGACCACCACCGTCCAGAGGTGGGTCTGGTCGATGTTGGCAATGGCGTCGCCGACCACGACGTGGACGTGCTCGCTCTGGCGCAGCGGGATACCGAGGAGGTGCTTCAGCTGGCTGATGGCGATGATGAGGGCGGCGGCCGAGGTGAACCCGGAGAGGACCGGGCGGGAGAGGAAGTTCACCATGAAGCCGAGGCGGCCCATCCCCATGGCGATGCGCATCAGCCCGACCATGACGGCCAGCGTCCCCGCCAGAGCCACGTAGAGCCGGGTGTCACCGCCGGCCAGGGGAGCCAGCCCGGCGGCCACCAGCAACGAGCTGATGGCGGTGGGGCCCACACCGAGCTGGCGCGACCCGCCGAGGGCGGCGTACGCCAGCAGGGGCAGCACGGCGGCGTAGAGACCCGCCTGGGGCGGCAGTCCGGCGAGGAGGGCGTAGGCCATGCCCTGGGGGATGAGGACGGCACCCACGGTGAGGCCAGCGGTCAGATCGGCGGCGAGCGCGCGCCGGCCGTAGCCCCGGACGGCTTCGAGGACCGGGAAGACCCGCCGGGGCCTCAGTTGCCGGCGCCACCGTGCGACGCGCCGTTCGGTCTGGCTCACGGTCATCCGGTCCTCGGCGATACCAAGCCACCCCCCAGGCGGTAATTGTATCTACAATTTTATCCGCTCACCCCACCAAGGCTACGGCTCGCCCGCCCCGGTCCTGCTAGACAGACGAGGTGGACAACTTCAAGGTCACGGACGAGGGCAACGGGATCATCCGGGTCGATGCCGAATCGCCCCTGGTGCGCAAGAAGATGGCCGAGGCCATGTGCGCGGCCGTGGACGAGATCGCCACCCGCTACGACGGGCGGTTCAAGATCCTGATGAACATGGGCGCCATGTCCAAGGGGACACCGGGGGCGGGCTTCTACACGCTGCGGCGGATGAAGGAGTACGACATGACGGCCCTGGCCATGTTCCGGGCCAACTCCTTCATGCGCGGGATGGCCACCGTCGTCCTGGGTCTGAACGGGTTCTCCAACTACGCGCTCTTCGACGAGGAGGTGGAGGCCCGGTCCTGGCTGGCGGGCGCCGACGCCGCCGAGGCCGCACCCGCCGCCTCCCCGCCCACCCCCACCCGCCGGCGGGCCCCGGTTCTGGCCGCGGCGGCGGGCGGCGTCGCTCTGTCGCTGGTCCTCCGGCGCCGGCGGCGGCGCTCGGCCTGAGATCCTGACGCCCGTCAGCAGTTAGGAGCCGTTGAAGCGGGCGACGGCGAAGTTGTGCTCGCTGGCGCCGACCGCCACCAGTTTCCCGTCGGGTTGGAGAACGAGCGCGGCCGCCTTGTCCTGGCGACCCTCGACGTCGGCGGTGGCCAGGCCGGCCGTCCCGAAGGAGTTTTCGAGGTGCCCGGCGGGGTCGTAGCGCACCACGGCGAAGTCGGCCAGCGTCTTGCGGGCCACGTCCCCGGCGGCCACGATCCGCCCGTCGGGCTGGATGGCGACGGCGGCCAGGCCCTCGGCGTGGGTGCTCAGGTCGGAGACCGTCCGGCCGCCGGTGCCGAAATCGGGGTCGGGCACGCCCTGGGGGTTGAACCGGGCCACGAGCATGTCGCCGCCCCGCTCGCCGTTGACGAACCCGGCGGCCACGACCCACCCCTTGGGGGTCAGGGCCAGGGCCCGGATCTCCTCGTCCAGCGAGCCGGCATCGAGCACCACCTTCCCCTGCCGCCCGAAGCTCATGTCCGGGAGGCCTTCAGGGGTGTAGCGGGCCAGGGCGAGGTTGTCGGCGCCGAAGAGCACGCCCGGACCCCCTCCCGTGGTGCTGTACCCGCCGAGCAGAATGCGCCGGTCGGGTTGGATCACGAGGGCGTAGGCGTCGTCATAGCCGTTGTCGCCGAAGTCCGTGGTCACCACGCCGCCGACGCCGAAGGTCGGATCCGCCGAACCGTCGGGCAGGTACCGGGCCACGACGAAGTCACCGTTGGGATCGACCGACACCTTGTCCTCGAAGGTGACACCGGACACCACGATCCTGCCGTCAGGCTGCACGGCCAGGCTGCGGACCACGTCGACGGTGAGGGGCCGCCGCCCCTCGGTGACGAGGCCGCCGGTACCGAAGCCGCCGTCGAGGGCGCCGTTGGGCAGGTAGCGGGCCAGAGCGAAGTCCTTGCTGCCGCTGCGGTCGCTCACGCCTCCCACCACGATGGCGCCGTCGGGCTGGAGCGCCATGGCGTAGGCCCAGTCGTAGGAGTTCTCCCCGAAGTCGGTGGTGACGATGCCCCCCTCACCGAAGGTGGGGTCCAGGGCGTTCTCGGCCGTGTAGCGGGCGAGGGCGAAGTCGTGGCTGCCGTGGGCGTTGCTCACGCCGGCAGCCAGAAAGCGCTCGTCCGGCTGGCGGACGGCGGCGTAGGCCCAGTCGTAGGTCCCGCCGAAGTTGGTGGTCAGCACCCCGCCCGTCCCGAAGGTCGCGTCCAGCTCGCCGGGCGAGGCCATGGTCGGGGGAGCGACCATGGCGAGGAGGATCCCCACCATCAACGACAACCCACCGCTCCGCCGCCGCACCGTGTTCCTCCCGAGAAACGTCGTGCCCAGAGGCATTTGTGGGGGAAGCGGTACCCACTCAGACCGGGACAAAACCCGCGCCGCCGAGCGCCGGTTGACCAAAGGAGCGGCGTTACGACGGGTTCTGGCGCCGGCGGAGCTCCTCGAAGAGTGTCGTCGCCTGGCCGTCGGGCAGCCCGACGACCTCGATGCGGCCGTAGAACCGGGCGCTCTGGACGGTCGGCGCCCGAACCAGCTTCTCGTCCACCACGATGGCGATCCGCTTACCCATACTGCGGGCGGCGAAGGCATCGAGGTTGGCGGCCCCGTTGCGCCCGAGCACGATGCTCACGGATTTGCCCCCACCTTCAAGATCGCCCAGCGAGGCGCTGCGCACATCGGCCGCATCCACGATGGCGGGGCCGACGCTCAGGCAGGACGCCACCTTCCCGTCCTGACGCTCCGCCAGCACGTCGACATCGGGCGAGGACGTCTCCTTGGGGCACGGCGGCTGCGACTCGTCGACCACGGGCCGCAGGGCGAAGACCGCCGCCGGCCGGTCGGCGGCGGCGGGTTCATCGTCACCACCGCAGGCGCCGGCCGCGAGGACCGCCACCATCAGCAGGAACGGAAGCTGGGTCATGGACAGAAAAGTCTTCCACGCCCGGGCCGGGCCCGAGATCCGGGGCCTACGTAGACTCCGCCCGTGCGACGCAGTCTTCTCGTGGCTCTCGTCATCGGCGTGCTGGTCACCCTCCCGGCCGTCGCCGCGCCGGGCGACCTGGACGCCAGCTTCGGCATGGGCGGGGTCCTGACCACCAACTTCGGCGGGACCTACGACTGGGCCTACGGCGTGGCCGTGCAACCGGACGGGCGGATCGTGGCCGCCGGGGTGAGCAACGCGGGCGGAACCTACGACTTCGCCCTGGCCCGCTACACCGCCGACCGTTCCCTGGACCCCACCTTCGGCAACGGAGGCACCGTCACCACCGACTTCGGCGGTTCGTACGACTGGGCCTACTCGCTGGCCCTCCAGCCCGACGGGAAGCTCGTGGTGGCCGGGGTGAGCGACCGCAGCGGCAGCAAGGACTTCGCCCTCGCCCGCTACCTGACCAATGGCGCCCTCGACGGCGGCTTCGGTGACGGCGGCCTCGTCACCGGATCGCTGCGGCCCCTCACCGTGGACGCCATCCGGGGGGTCGCCGTCCAGCCCGACGGCCGCATCGTGGCTGCCGGGGTCACCTTCGAGGACGAGGTCTCACTCCGCCCCAACGGCGACTTCATGCTCGCCCGGTACACGACGGCCGGCGATCCCGACTTCACCTTCGGCCTCGGTGGAGTGGTGACCACCGACTTCGGTGATGGTTCCTACGACGAGCTCTACGCCCTGATCCTCCAGCCGGACGGGCGGATGCTGGTGGCGGGAGTGACCGATAGCGGGGGCGGCCCCGGCGTCCTCTTCGGCGCCGACGACCTGGCCCTGGCCCGCTACACCGCCACCGGTCTGCTCGACGCCGACTTCGGCCGCGGCGGCAAGGCGGTGATCGACCTCGGCAGCCGCGACGAGGAGATCCGGGCCCTGGCCCTCGACCCCGACGGGAAGATCGTGGTCGCCGGGTACCTCGACGGCGAGCGCCAGGGCGATCTCATGGTCGGGCGGCTGCACCGGAATGGGGTTCCCGACCCCGACTTCGGACTTGGTGCCTCGGGCTTCGCTGTCACCGACACCGGATCCCGCTCCCGGCTGGAACGGCTCACCGCCGTGGCCATCGACCGGGGCGGCATGATCGTGGCCGGGGGCCAGGTGGCCCGGGACCGGGGCGCGGCCGACTTCGCCGTGCTCCGCTACGACCCCCGGGGGGAGCTGGACCGCGCCTTTGGCCACAACGGCCTGGCCACCGTCGACCTCGGTGGCCGGGAGGACCGCGTCAACGCCCTGGCCATCCAGGCCGACGGGAAGGTGGTCGCCGCCGGTGCCAGCGAGAACGACTTCGCCCTGGCCCGCTTCCAGCGCGACTACTGACCGCTGCCCTTCGGGGCTGGTCGCCACACCGGGTCGTAGTCGGCGGCGGGATGGCTGGTGATCCGGCGCTCCGCCTTCGATGCCGGCTCGACCGAGTAGAGCTCCCGGTTGCCGTCGCGGTCGGAGACGAAGACCAGCCGCCCGCCGTCCGGAGACCACGCCGGGGACGTCTCCTCCCCCGGGTCGGTGGTGAGGCGCTGCTCGCTGCGGACCCCGGCCTCGACGTCGGTGACGTAGAGGTCCCGGTTGCGGTCGCGACTGCCCACGAAGGCGAGGCGACGCCCGTCCGGCGACCAGGCGGGGTCGAAGTCGTCGCCGGCGGCGGTGGTGATGCGCCGTTCCCCGTTGCCGTCCGCCCCCACCACGAACACGTCGGTCTGCCCGCCCCGAGCGCTGGTGAAGGCGATCCGGGTCCCGTCGGGGGACCAGTTGGGATCGAGGTCGTCGCCCTCGTCGCCGGTCAGCCGCCGCTCCCCCTGCCCGTCCGCCCCTACCACAAAGAGGTCGGACCTGCCCTCCCGGCGGCTGGTGAAGGCGACGCGGGCGCCGTCGGGCGACCAGGCGGGGTCGACGTCCTCGCCCTTGTCGGTGGTGAGGCGCCGCTCCCCGCTGCCGTCCGCCCCCACCACCCAGAGGTCGGCGTTGTCGTCGCGCTGGCTGACGAGGGCGAGGACGGCGCCGTCGGGCGACCAGGCCGGGGCCGCGTCGTCGCCGGGGTTGGTGGTGACCCGGACCTCACCGGTGCCGTCGGCGCGCACCACGAACACGTCGGTGTTGCCCCCCCGGCGGCTGACGAAAGCCACCCGGGTCCCGTCCGGCGACCATACCGGGGTGAAGTACTGGCCCGGCGCGCCGGCCAGGCGGGTCTCACCCGACCCGTCGCCGTTGACGGAGAACACGCCGGCCGCCTGGGGCCGGTCGCTGGCGAAGGCCAGGACGCCGGCCGCCGGTGACGGCGCGCCGGATCCGGGACCGGTGGTGGACGTGGTCCCGTCCGTTGGTCCGGTCGCACCTGGTGCCGTCGACCCCGGCCCGCTCCCACCGGTCCCATCCGAGGTGCCGGTGGTGCCAGAGCCACCGCCACCACCGCCACCGCCGTCGCCGCCCGGGCCGGCGCCCGTGGTCGTGGTCGCGGCCGGGCCGTCATCGCCTCCGGGGCCGGCCACCAGGACGTACCCGGCCACGGCCATGACGGCGACGGCCGCCCCGAGGAGCGCCCACCGCCACCGGGGGTTCAGCCGGTCTCCTTGGTGTTCCCCGGCTTGGCCGCCGGTGCCGGCGTGCATTCGGCATCGGGGGCGAACGACTTCTGGGGTCCGCACAAGCCCGTGTTCCGGGTCACCACCCGGTTCCACGCTCCCTCGTCGAAGAACCGCCCGGGCGCGGGGTCGTCGCCCGGGATCAGGCCCATGGGGATGAAGTTCCCCCGGTAGAGGAAGAAGCGCCACGAGCCGGCGGAGGGCGCCGCCGGGCTCCAGCCCGAGACCACGCCGTCGGAGAACGGGCCCAGGAGCCGAAGGCGCCGGGCGATCTCGGCGGCCGAGGTGCCGCCCCGCAGCCCCTCGACGACGGCCTTGCCCGCCATCCAGCCCCGCATGCCGTCGATGGTGGGCCGCTCGCCGGTGAAGATGGACAGGACGAGCTTGGTGTACAGGAGGGACTCGGCACTGTCGGGCGCCACCTCACCGAGCACGAAGATCCCGCCCCGCCGGCCCAGTTCCGACGCCCGGTAGAACCCCTCGTCGAAGTGCCGGTTGGGCACCACCACGGCATTGGTGAAGTCGATCTCCGGGTCGGTCAGGGCATCAAGGGCGGGGGCCAGGTCGTCGGGCGCCACCCGGAGGAACGAGGCCACGTGGACATCGGAGCGCGTGGCGGTGCGGACCATGTCCGCCAGCGGCGCGCCCGCCTCATGGGTCAGCGCCACGACCTTGACATCCCGGCCGTCGGGCGGCCGCTCACCCTCCACCTGCTGCGCCACCTCGGGATCGAGGGCGAGGCCGGCCCGGACCCCGGCCAGGGCCCGCTCCGTGGAGGGGTCGCCGGCGTCGGACACCACGGCGATGGACCGGGGGGCGCCGGGAGCGACCTGGAACGTGCTGCGGACCACGGTGCGGGCCATAGCCCAGCCCTCGGCGTAGGGGTCGCCGGCCAAGCGGAACACCCGCTCCCCCTCGAACGGCGCCGTGGTGGGGTCGGCCACCAGCACGGGAAGGTCGGAACCGAACGCCCGCCCGGCCTCCGCCGCCCCGCCCCCGCAGGGCGCGCCCAGCACGGCGCTCGAGCGCTGCCGCTCGGCCGCCGCCCGGGCCTGCTTCGGATCACCGCCGTCGTCGGTGGCCTCGAGCACCACCTTGCGGCCGCCCACACCGCCGTCAGCGTTGAGGAACCCCAGCGCCAGCACCATGCCCAGCTGGAAGGAGCGGCAGCGTCGGGCCTGGGGACCGGAGAGGTCGGCCGGTGCCGCCACCACCACCGGGGGGGCGCCCGGGGCGGCGGCGTCGTCGACCCGCAGTGCCACCGGGGCCACCGCCGCCTGGCCGTCGACGGCCAGCGCCGCTCGCCACACGCCGGCCGAGGGGAGGTCGACGTCGCTGTGCCAGGCGGCGCCGCCCCGCCGCAGCGACACCTTCACCGTTTCCTTGGCGCACGAACACGTGAGGGAAGCCTCCATCGACCGCGCCGCCACCAGGGGCTCGGGAGACTCGGCGCCCACGTCACCTTCCGGGCTTCGCTGAGCCTCGCCGGCGGCCGGGCGGGCTGCCGCGCCCGTGTCACCGCCCGACACCACAGTGAGGCGGTTGGGGCCGGGGGCCCCGGGCGACAGCGCCAGGCGGACGACGGCCTGTCCGACCACGGCGTTGGCGAAGGCGGGACCGGCCAGCACACTCCCCCGCTGGGCCGGGAGCGGCTGGCCCCGGCCCTGGGCCACCCCGGCCAGGGTGGCGGCGAACAGCAGCACGGCGACGCCGAGAGCCGCTTCCGAGCGCAGGACGCCCGAGAGCGCCGGCTGCCGGGCCCCGCCGGTTGCCGCCGGGGCGCGGTCCTTTCGGGCCAGCGTGCGGCCCGCCCACCCGCCCAGGACGAGCATGCCTGCCACCAGCGCCAGCTTGACGAGCAGGAACTGGCCGTAGGCCGAGTAGCGCAGGAAGTAGCGGTGGTCGACCTCCCGGACGGCCGCCACCGTGCCCGTCACCACCACGACGGCGGCGGCGCCGGCGGCCAGTGGGGAGAAGGCCCGGGCCAGGGCCCGCCACGCCGCCGTCCGCTGGTGGGACGGGACACCGGCCACCGTGTAGGCCAGGGTGCCCAGCCCCCCGACCCACACGCCGGCGGCGACGAGGTGCGAGATCTGGAGGACGCCGGCCACCAGGCGTCCGCTGGTGAGGCCGGTGAGATGGCCGCTGGCCGCCTCCACACCCAGGAACAGGGCGCCGGCCGCCCCGAGCAGGTCGTCGCCGCGGCGGCCCCGGCCCAGGAACGCCGGGACTCCGGCCACCACCACCCCGGCCAGGCGGACCAGGGCCAGGGTGCCCGTGCTGGTGGCGAGGGCGACCTCGAGGCTGGCCCCGCCGGCGCCGGCGGAAGCGGCCGCCACCACCGACCCCACGGCGCCGACCAGGGCCAGGAGCCAGCCGACCCGGGACAGCCGCGCCCCCCGGGCGGCGGCCACGGACTCCAGCCCGGGGTCGAGCCGGCCCCGCAGGCGGGCGCCGAGGGTGGCGGCGCCGAGAAGGATGGCGGCACCCACCAGGCCGGTCCAGCGGAGCAGTATCCGGGCCGGACCCTCGGAGGCGGGCCGCTGGTCGGCCGGGCCGCCCGTGGCCGAGAGGTTCTCCGCCCCCGGCGGCGGCCGGCCCTCGTCGTCGGGGGCGGCGAATCGGTAGTCGCCCGATGCCGTGTGACCGTCGTCGCCCAACACCACCCAGCGGACGGTGTAGACGGCACCGGGGAGAGTCTCCTTGACGTCGGCGGCGAGGCCGGGCCCGCCCTTCGGCTTCCGCAGCGGGCCGAGCTGCACCTTCCGGCCCTTGGCGTCCTCCACCACGAGGGAAGAGCCCTCGAGCACCACGGCCTCGGTGAACGCGATCTCGATCTCGGGCGGCGGCGTGCGCACCACGGTGCCGGGGGCGGGCACCACCTGCACCACATAGGGGTGGGCGCCGGCCGTCCCCGGCGCCAGGCCCACCCAGGCGACCACGAGCATGGCCACGGCTCCAAGCCGTGGCCATGCCCGACGGGACAACTGCATGGTCGGGGAGTGTTTCACAACCCGCCCGCAGGCCGGTCGCGGCTCCCCTCCTGGAATCAACTCGGGGTGACGAACACCATCGAGTGGGGCTTGTAGAACCCGCCGTCGGTGTGGCCGGGCCAGTCGCGACGGTTGAAGTCGATTCCGAGAGCGCCGGTGTTCTCGTCCCGGAAGTCGTTGTCGTAGCTGAGGGCCCCGGTGTCCGGGTCCACATTGGCCATGTAGCAGCGGCGGTTGCCGTCGTAGCCGGTCCGGGCCACGAAGTAGTTGCAGAAGATCATCCGGGTCGGAGCCCCGTCAGACCTGTTCTGCCAGTTGTCCAGGGCACCCCAGTGCGGGCCGCCCGTGGTGTAGTCGTCCACCAGCAGGACGCTGGCCAGGGTCGGGCAGTCGGCTTCGTCGCCAACGCCCAGGCCGATCTCCCGCGGGGTGTCGATGTTGCAGTCGATCGAGCCGTCAGCGGCGCTCTCGATCAGCTTCGAGATGTCGGCCACCCAGATCATCTTCGGGAACCCGTTGTCGAACACGTTGTTCGAGCCGGGGTTGCGGCCACCGACCGCCCGGAAGAGGAAGTGGTTGTCGTGGCTGACCTGGTGCCAGGCACCACCGGCGCAGGCGCCGGGCTCGTAGTCCTGGTTCCCGGCCCCGAGGACGTCCCGCTGACCGTCCTTCAGGCCCGACAGCGCCATGCCGTCGTCGAAGACCTGCTTCCACTGGGCCGACGAGTCAGGCTGGGCCTTGGTCATGTCGGGCAGGAAGAAGATCCCGCCCCCGCACATCGACCCGGAGAACATGCCCTTGGAGGGGGCGTACGTCTTGGCGCCCTCCATGATGCCGAGGTTCTCATGGGCCTTGTTGGCGGTGTGCTTCGGGCTCTTCGGCATGTGTGCCACCGAGATCAGCTTCGGGTGGCCGGGGTCGGAGACGTCCCAGATGCGGGACGTGGGCCGCAGGTTGTGCTCGTTCACCTGCTTGATCGGGTCGGACCCGAGCTCGCGGGCGTCGGCGTAGTCGTTGCTGACCATGATCCCGAGGTCGGACCGGATCTGGATGCCGTGCGGGTTCCCGCAGGTGCCAGCCGGTCTGGCCTCCTCCACTGAGCAGGGCTCGGGGATGCCGCCGGGGTTGCCCCGGACCACGGCGCCGAACTGGCTGGACGGAGTCTCCGACTCCTGGACCAGGCCCTTGGCTGAATCCGGCTTGAAGACCACGACCGACCCCGGCGAGCCGCCGTAGTTGGGCGGGACGTTGGGGCCACCCATGTAGGTGCCGATGGCGCGGCCGTCAGCGGTGAAGTCGTAGGCGTCGGGGAAGGACCCAGCCGGGTTCTCCTCGGGCCGGACGACGTTCTTCAGGGTGATGTTGGGAATGTCGGAGACGTCCCACACGCTGGTCACGTCGGTGAACAGGTGCCCGGCGATGACCGGCTGGCCGGGGGCGTTCCACTCGTACTGCATGTGGTGCGGCTCGCCCTCGATGCCGAACGGCGGCGGGACCTGCACGAAGTTGACCACCTTGCCGTAGTCGTTGTTGCGGGTGCCGTTGCCGTTCAGCTTGCGGACGTCGACCACGACCATGGCGTCGAGGCCGGGCGCGAACTGCAACCGGCCGACGTCGACCAGACCCTGCGGGTTGATCGCGCCCTGGTCGAGGAAGCGCATGGCGTAGTTGCCGTTGAAGTCACCGGCGTTGTTCTTGCCGGCCCAGATCACGGCGTACTCCGGCTTCGAGAGCGGATCTGCCTCCTGGTTGGCCTTGTACTGCGCCATAGCGACGTTGCGGCGCTCGATGGCGCCCGGGATGAGGTTCTGGACGACGTCGGGGACGTCATCCATGTTGTTGATGGCATCGACTCGGGACTGGGCATCGTGCATGGCCGTGTACATGGCCTGCTCACTCAGCTCAGTGCTCCCGGTCGAACTGCCGGGGTACGCACCCAGGAGCGCCACGGCTCCTGCGACGACCACGGCAATCTTGTGCCGGCGGATGAATTTCCTCACTCCAACCCCCCTCTGCTGTTGTCAGTGAACCCGCTGGTCAGCCAGGCCGGCCGGCAGGAGTCCTGGTTGTGCTCATGGTCGAACCAGCGGTGCCGGGTTCGACGGGGGTGCTGCTGGCACGGAGGCGATACCCCTGCTGGGTGCACCCCTCCCCCCCTCGCTTTCCTCCTTTCGCCCTGGAGGCATGGAGGACGGCGGAACCATGAGTCGAGCGCGCTGAACCACCACCTCGACGTTCAGCTCCACGCTCATCACTCCGCCACCCCCCCTGTCGACGGATGCTGCGCCGAGCGGTGCCCGCTTCGTCTACGCGGCGCCGGGCAGGCGGAGGCGAGAGCAGTCCCCACGGCGCCTCGCGGCACCGCACGATGGGGCTGACTGCAGACGTTGCTCCGTTGCCCGGACCCCTCGGCGAACCGGGTCCGTCCCCTCTCTTGGGTTAGCTGTATGCGTATATGCGAGTGCGAGTGCCCCCAGGACAGGATTAGTCAGTTCCCGAAGAGGTGTCAACGGTAGGGGCATGAATGTCAAAATCGCCGTAGGTTGTCGTAACATTGGTAATATTTTGGCGTTCGAGCCCGGAACCATTTGCAGCGGAGCGACTCCCGGAGGCTCACCAAACTCAACCCGGCGCTGCCGCCAGGGCTTACCGTCCGACCGGATGCTGGATTTAGGGTTTGACGGACCGGCTCATTACCCGAGGTGGCCCTTCTCGATCCCCCCCACTACCACCATCGGCTCTCTTCGAAATGTGTATCCACACCGGTTGGCACTGTCAAGCGTTCTCATCGCATGTCCGCAATGTCCGCATGCGTCTCACGGTTATGGGCGCAAATCCTGCCGATTCCCTGTGAAGTCCAGCCTTGACTTTGCCACCTCACGCGCCAAAGTCGGGCGTAAATCACTACGCCCCGGACGGATGCCGTCGGAGAAGATCAGGCGGCCTCTCCTGTTCGATGCACCTCCCGCGCACGAAACCGGCAGACCTTACGATTGACTAGACGTTCGGGGACCCCGAGCTGGACAGGAAACCTGACTGCGGAACGGCGAAGGCCCGAGCTGGACGGCCGCCGACCCGGACGGCCGTCAGTCACTCAGCTCTTCGCCTGCTCCTCGGCGATCGCCCTCGCCCGTGTCCTGAACCGGGCCAGGACCTCCTCCGGCACCCCTTTCCCGTCGGCCAGTACGGAGAGGAGCGCCCACATCGCCTGGACCAGGGCGGGACAGTGGGGGCACCGGGCGATGTGGGCCTCGAGGGCGCTCCGCTCGGCTTCGGGAAGACCGCCCTCGAGATACGAGGGCATCAGCTTGCGGGTCAGGCGGCAGGTGCGGGGGGCGGGGCGGGGAAGCGATCCACCGCGCGATGTCCGGCCCAGCTCGGCGGCGAGCCTGAGGCGTCCCCGCTGGATCCGCTTGTGGGCTGCCTCGGTCGAGCACCCCAGGACCGTGCCCACCTCCCACGCCGGCAGCCGGGCGCAGTCGTGCAGGAGCACCGCCGT
>JBIOYN010000134.1:0-3431 GCA_044870155.1 Acidimicrobiia bacterium
CACCCGATCGGAGCGGTCAGCAACTGCGGGTGCGGGTGACGCATCCGTTCCATCCGCTGGCCGGCCGGGAGTTCGAGTTCGTGGTCCGGAAGTTCAACTGGGCTGAGGACCGGGTGTTCTTTTTCGACGAGGAGCGGCAGTTGCACAGCCTGCCGGCAGCGTGGACGGATGTTGTGGGTGTGGACCCGTTCGTCGTGGTCGCCGCTGGACGTTCGCCGTTCCGGGCCGAGGATCTGGTGGCCCTCGCCGACCTGGTTGAGCGGCTCCGGCCCCGGGGTCGGCGGAAGCGTGTAAAGCGAACTATGCCGCCTGTGTAAAGGCAAATTCGCCGGGCTGGTTCTGGAGGTTTACCGATTCTGACCGAGTGGTCCCCATAGATTCCTGTGACTGAAAGGGCTCTGAGCCATAGGGTGCTTGACCTGTCTCGCTGGAACGGCATAATGAAACTTACATCACTGTCATTCGGGAGGCGAGGATATGGCGAGGAAGCGGAGGGACCCGAAGGAAGAGTCGCTGCGGGCGGCTCGGGCGCTGAACCCGCATCCGGCGGTGGTGGTTGACCCCGACTTCGCCGCGTCGGAGTTCCTGGATCCGAGGGACCTGGTGCAGGTCAAGTACGAGATGGTGCGCCGGGTGCGGATCGAAGGCCAGACGGTCTCGGCGGCGGCGTCCGCGTTCGGGTTCTCCCGGCCGAGCTGGTATGCGGCCGCCGGGGCCTTGGACGAGGACGGCCTCCCCGGCCTGCTGCGGGACCGCCCCGGTCCCCGCCGGGCCCACAAGCTCTCCGAGGAGGTGGTCACGTTCGCCGCCGAGGCGCTCGAGGGCGATCCCGTCCTGCGGGCGTCCGAGTTGGTGGACCGCATCGAAGACCGCTTCGGGGTGCGGGTCCACCCCCGTTCCATCGAGCGGGCCCTCGCCCGCCGGGACCAGCCCAAAAGTCAATGACCGGCCAGGAGATGAAACCCCCGGCGACCCGGGTCTGGTCGAGCATTACGAGCAGTTGCGGGCGGTGGCACTGGACGGAGGAACCGACGGGGTCGGGCTCGGCCTCGCCTTGCTCCTCGGCCGGGGCATGGCCGCCTGGATGCGGGGTTGGCGGGCCTGCGCAGCGCCAGTTGCTCCTCTCCGGCCCGCCCCGACCGCACGGCCGCCGGCCGAGGTGGTCTCGGTGCTCGCCGCCATGGCGCTCGCCTGCACGGGGAGCGGGTAGCTGATGGGCGCCCAGGCCGCCGAGAAAGTGACCTCCGATCATCTGGGTCGTTCCGCCTACCTCTATGTGCGGCAGAGCACGTTGCGGCAGGTGATGGAGAACACCACCTCGACCGACCGCCAGTACGCGTTGCGGCAGCGGGCCGTGGCCCTGGGCTGGGCGGCGGACCAGGTGGTGGTGATCGACGAGGACCTGGGACGCTCAGCGGCGAGCGCCGAAGGCAGGGAAGGCTTCCAACGGCTGGTGGCCGATGTCGGCATGGGCAAGGCCGGCGTCGTCCTCGGCCTGGAAGTCAGCAGATTGGCGCGGAACAACGCAGATTGGCACCGTCTGCTGGAGATCTGCGCCCTGTCCGAGACGCTCATCCTCGACGAGGACGGCCTCTATGACCCGTGCGCCTTCAACGACCGGCTCCTCCTCGGGCTCAAGGGTCAGATGTCCGAAGCCGAGCTCCACCTCCTCAAGGCCCGCCTGCGGGGTGGCCAACTCGCCAAAGCCCGCACCGGGGACCTGATCGTCCCGCTGCCCGTCGGGTTCGTCTATGACCCGGCGGGCAGGGTCGTCCTCGATCCCGACCAGAGCGTGCAAGGAGTCGTGCGCCACCTCTTCGCCACCTTCGAGCGCACCGGCACGGCCCGGGCCACGGTCAAAGCCTTCGCCGCCGAAGGGCTCCTGTTCCCCTCCCGGGTCCAGACCGGGCCGAACAAGGGCACCCTCGCCTGGGTGGCGCTCCTCCATCACCGCGCCCTGCAAGTGCTCCACAACCCCCGCTATGCGGGCGCGTTCTGCTATGGGCGGCGCCGCCAGCGCCGCACGCCCGACGGGAAGACCCGTTACGCCCTCCAGCCCCGGGAGGCATGGACGGCGCTCATCCCTGACGCCCACCCCGCTTACATCTCCTGGGAACGCTTCGAGGACAACCAGCGCCGCCTCTCCGAACTCGCCCAAGCCCGCGGGGAGGACCGCCGGGCCAGCCCACCCCGCGAAGGCCCCGCCCTACTCCAAGGCCTGGTCGTCTGCGGCCGGTGCGGGACCCGCATGACCGTCCGCTATCACACCCGCCAGGAGGTCACCTTCCCCGACTACGTCTGCCAGCGCAAGGGAATCGAGGAAGGCACACCCATCTGCCAGCAGGTGGCCGGCGAGGCCGTCGACGCTGCCGTCGGCGAGCTGCTGCTCGCCACCGTCACCCCCATGGCCCTCGAGGTCGCCCTGGCCGTGCAAGCCGAACTCGAAGGCCGCGCCGTCGAGGCCGACCAGCTCCGCCGCCAACACGTGGAGCGGGCCCGCCACCACGCCGAACTGGCCCGGCGGCGCTACCTGGCCGTCGATCCCGACAACCGCTTGGTCGCCGCCAGTCTGGAAGCCGACTGGAACGACGCCCTGCGCGCCTACACCCAAGCCCAGGAGGACTACGAACGCCAAAGCGCACGGGCCCAGCCCCTCAGCGACAAGGACAAGGCGAGGATCGCCGCCCTGGCCACCGACTTCCCCGCCCTGTGGTCCGACGCCCGCACCCCGCAACGGGAACGGAAGCGGATGGTGCGCCTCCTCCTCGATGACGTCACCCTGGTGCGCACCGACCACATCGCCGTGCACATCCGCTTCAAAGGCGGTCAGACGACCAGCCTCGCCGTTCCTCTCCCGCTGCCCGCTCCTGACGCCCGGCGCACCCCCGCCGAAGTCGTCGCCGAGATCGACCGGCTCCTTGACGACCACACCGAACGCGGCGTGGCTGTCGCCCTCAACCAGGCCGGCACGCGCTCCGGCACCGGCCAGGCCTTCAACCCCATGATCGTCCACCACATCCGGATCAAGTACCGCCTCGCCAGCCGAGCAGACCGGCTCCGCCAACGCGGCCTGGTCAGCCTCGACGAAGCTGCCGCCGCCATGGGCGTGTGCACCACCACCGTCAAAGACTGGCACCACGCCGGCCGCATCCACGGAGAACCCTTGAACGACAAGGGATCCCACTACTACCAGGTGCCCGCCGTCCCCCCGTTCAAGAAGACCGGACGGCCACCCAACGCCCACCGGCCAGCCGAATAGACATCGGAAACGACCCAGGAGGTGCAGTGTGAAGCCAACCCTTTGTCCGTCGGCTTTCGGACCCTCGCGGCGTCGACTCCGAAGCCCCGGGCCTGGGCGTAATCCAAGAAGGCGTCGTTGAGCCGGGGCTCGAGCGGGTTCGCCTGATCGACGATCGGCTTCATGTTGTCGG
>JBIOYN010000135.1:0-13801 GCA_044870155.1 Acidimicrobiia bacterium
ACGCATCTCCGTCACCCCGCTCTGCTTCCGCTCCGACCCGCTCGTCGGGGTGGACCCGATGCTCAGCTCCCGCACGGGGATCCCCCGGGCTTCGAGTTCGGCGGCGGAGGTGAGCAGGGCGTCGGCCTCCTCGTCGGCGATGGTGCGGAGGTCGTCGTGGTCCTTGGCCTTGTAGACGTGGCCGGGGAAGGTGAAGAGGCCCCGGAAGTGCTCCACCGGAAACCGCTCCAGCAGGGCGGCGACGCCGTCGGCAGTGTCCCGGCCGGGAGCGGTCCCGATCCGGTGGTGCCCGCTGTCCACCTCCCACAGGACGTGCACCCCCTCGGGCAGGGAGACGGCCACGTCGACCGAGTCGGTGCTGATGGTGAGCATCGGCACCCGCTCGGCCAGGGCGGCCACCCGCCGGAGCTTGGCCGCACCCACCGGCGGGTGGGCGAGCAGGAGATCCTCGACGCCGGCTTCGGCGAACATCTCCGCCTCGTTGAGCGTGGCCGCCGTCAATCCCCGGGCGCCGGCCGCCAGCTGCATCCGGGCCACCAGCGCGCTCTTGTGGGTCTTGCCGTGGGGCCGCAGCGCCACCCCTGCCGCCTCGGCCGTCGCCGCCATGCGCGCCACGTTGCGCTCCAGGACGTCGCCGTCCACCACCGCCACCGGGGTCTCGAGCTCCGCCGTCGCCGCCAGCACCCGTTCGACGTCCATGGTCTCCGATCGTCGCAAGTGTGACGAGATTTACACATCCGGTGTCATCCACGTCACACATCGCTCACCGAGCCTGAGGACAATCGAGGGAGACGGGGCCGTGCCCTGACACGGCCGAGAAGGAGAAGGACGATGGGACTTGATCGGATCGCATCCGCGCCCATCACCAGGGATGGACCGTTGGCCCGACCGGCGATCGGGCACGCGCATTTCTGGGAGCGGGCCGTCTCCCGGCGGAACATGCTGCTCGGTACGACCGCGGCCGCCGGGTTCATGGTCGGCCGGCCCTTCCTCCCACCACGTTTCCTCACTCCGGCCCGGGCGGCCACGACCGCCACCGAGCCGCGGCCGATCCCGGGCGGGATCGTCGTCCTCGACCAACAGCGGTTTCACGCCTACCCCCCCGGCCGCATGAATCCGCTTGATCCTGCCTCGCCCATCAGCGAGCCATCGACCATCACGGACTTCGACGGCGTCCTGGCCATCGCCCAGACGCTGGGCCGGGGAACGGGGGTCGAAAAGGGTGTGGAAGCGCCGATGACCTTCGACTCCGACATGCGTTTCATGGCCGGCCGCTACATCGGGATGGACGGCCAGACCTACACCGGCACCTTCGGCTTCATCTGACTGGATGTCTTCGTGAGCCAGGTTGGCTCCGTTCCCGCTGCCGGTCAGATCCACGACTACAGCCCCGGAATCCCGGAGAGCGGCCTCTTCTGGACCATCGCCGTCCCTTCGGACGCCGTGAGCTTCGACCCTGGGCTCGAAACGGGGTCGTACCGTCAGACCGACCTCGACCTGGTCGACGCCTTCAACGTCGTCAACGCTTTGGCCGGTGGTCCGGACGTCCCCGGCCGGGTCACCTTCGAGGTCAACTGGACGGCCACCGGTCCCGCGGCACCGGTCCGGAACGACGACCACGGCTTCGCCGGCGAATTCCGGGAGGCGCGGACCACCGTCAGCTGGTCGGGTCATACCGACACCTCCAGCTTCGTTTCCGAACCCGCGGCCACCTCGAACTCGATCTTCTCCTTCATCGGTCGCGAGCGGAACGGGGTGTTCTTCTCGTAGCTGACCTGTGCGGGCACATCAGCGACTCCGACTCGCCCCCTGGCGCACCGGCCGCGCCGGGGCGAAAGCGTGGTCGTCGGCAACCGGGGCGGCATCGACGTCGGGCAGGGGCAGGCCCAAGATCCGCTGGGCCTGCCAGCGGGGACGCCGAGCATGCCCTGGCACCGCTCGTTCATCCTCGAAGCGGAACAGATGCTGCGCTCCGCCCTGCGGGAGCGCGATCGCCGGGAGGGCCGCGACCCTGCCGAGGCCGATGGCCTCTTCATGCCCTACTGGGACGTCGCCCACGACCAGGCCGTCCCCGCCTGGGTGCAGGGCTCCAGCCCCAGGGCGGCACGGCCATGGTCCCGCCCGACGTGCCGTCGGGCCACCCCCTCTACGGCAAGCCGGTCGGCTCTCGCTACGACGTCGGTTTCGGCCGCTGGCCCGGGAACAACCCGGCCTTCGACCGGCTGCCCCAGCCGGCCCAGGTGGCCGGGATCCTGGCCCACGAGGACTTCCCTGGTTTCTACCGGGCCATCGAGGCCGAACCCACGATCGTCGAGTCCGCCGTCCCCGCCGCCAAGCAGGCGCTCGAGACCCTCGAGCGCCGGTTCCCGGGCAACCCGGATGTCCAGACCATCGTCGAGGACCTCAAGCGTTCTCCGGAAGAGCTCGCGGCCACCGCCGCCCAAGACCCCGACCCCACGGTCAAGGTGCTCGACGCCGCCTTCGGCGTCGGATACCTGGCCACCGCCGAAGCGGCCAAGCCCCAGCCCGACCAGGAACTGATCACCACCGTCAAGACCGCCGGCGCCGCCGTCATCTCGCCGCCCCACGTGATCCTGCACCTGTGGGCCGGAGGCGTCGACCCCACCAACCCGACGGTGCGCGGCACCGTCAGCAACTTCAACGAGCTCACCGTCGACCCCCTCTTCTGGATGATCCACACCGAGGTCGACCGCTGGTGGTACACCTGGGAGCAGGGCCACACCGGGCTTCCCCGCTCACCGGCGAGGACACGCAGTTCGAGCCGCTCAGCCCCGAGCAGGGCGCCCGGTACGGGGGCGGCCGTCGCTACATCCTCACCGACCTGGCCTCCACCCAGCGTCTCCCCTACCGCTACGCCGAACTCTTCCAAAGCAGGACCGCGCCGCGCTCCTGAACATCTGACCTGGGCTTTCGGTGGAGACGAAGGGACTCGAACCCTCGACCCCCTGCTTGCAAAGCAGGTGCTCTAGCCAACTGAGCTACGTCCCCCTGGAGTTCCACCACTCAGCGTAACGCTGGCGGCTTCAGGTCACGTCGATCGGCTTGACGTACTCCTCCTCGCCGAGGCCGGGCCGGAGCTGGCGGCGGCGGATGGCCCGCAGGCAGGCGTTCCAGCGCAGGATGGCGGAGTCGTCGCCCCGGGGCCGGATGGCTTCGGCCCTGGCGTACTGATCCATGGCCTCGGTGAAGCGCAGCAGGGCCAGGACCGGCGGCGTTCCCCCTTGGAGGACGGCGCCCGCCTCCCGCTCCATGATCACGGCCGCGTAGTAGGCCCGCTGGTACTCGTCGGTCAGCTGGGCGACGTATTCCTCGGCCAGTTCGATCCGGGGCTTCTTCTCGTTCCGGAACTGGTCGGCGACGGCGAGGATGAGATCGACAAGGGCGAGTTGGTTCCCGGGATCGGTCTGCAGGATGTCGAGGCAAACGCTCTCCGCCTCCTCGGGGTCGCCCAGGAGCCGGTAGCGCTCGGCCTTCTTCAGGGCATCGGGGATGGAGTCCTTGGAGATGGACTTGAACACGAAAGCGTTGGGCATGTTCACCTGCCTTGGGGGGAAACTCACATTCTCACCGCGGAGGGTAGAACGCGTCGTCGCCCGGCCGGGATTCGGGGCCGCCGGCTTCGGCGCGGAAATCCTGAAGGAGCCGCTTCGCCTTGACGCCCGCGCCCGGGGCTGGCCACGCTGCTTGGATGACTGACACGGGCGACAACCTCCACGAGCTGGCGCGGCGGCATCTGTGGATGCACTTCAGCCGGCTGTGGTCCTACGCCGACCACGAGGTGCCCGTCATCGTGCGGGGCGAGGGTGCCTACGTCTGGGACCGGCACGGCCGGCGCTACCTCGACGCCCTCTCCGGCCTGTTCGTCGTCCAGGTCGGCCACGGCCGCCGGGAGCTGGCCGAGGCCGCCGCCCGCCAGGCGGGTGAGCTGGCCTACTTCCCGATCTGGAACTACGCCCACCCGGCCGCCGTCGAGCTGGCCGTCCGCCTGGCCGACCTGGCGCCCGGCGACCTCAACCGGGTGTTCTTCACCACTGGGGGCTCCGAGGCGGTCGAATCGGCGTGGAAGCTGGCCCGCCAGCATTTCCGGGCTACCGGCCAGCCCCAGCGCACCAAGGCGGTGAGCCGGCGGACGGCCTATCACGGCACCACGTTCGGGGCCCTGTCCATCACCGGTATCCCCGAGCTGCGGACTCCGTACGAGCCGCTGGTGCCGGGCACGGCCAAGGCGGCCAACACCAACCGCTACCGCTGCCGTTACTGCGCCAGCGGGCCCGCCTGCACCCGGGCCTGCGCCGACGACATCGAGGAGGTCATCCTCCGCGAGGGACCGGACACGGTGGCGGCGGTGTTCCTGGAGCCGGTGCAGAACGCCGGGGGATGCTTCCCCCCGCCCGAGGGCTACTTCGCCCGGGCCCGGGAGATCTGCGACCGCTACGGCGTCCTGCTCGTCTCCGACGAGGTCATCTGCGCCTTCGGCCGGCTCAGCTTCACCTTCGGGTGCGAGCGCTACGAGTACCAGCCCGACATCATCACCTGCGCCAAGGGGCTCACCTCCGGCTACTCCCCCCTGGGGGCCATGATCTGCCGGGACTTCCTGGCCGAGCCCTACGTATCGGGCAGCGCCGTGTTCAACCACGGGTTCACCTTTGCCGGCCATCCCGTCAGCTGCGCGGTGGCCCTCGCCAATCTCGACATCTTCGACAAGGAGGACCTCCTGGCCCGGGCCCGGGCGTCCGAGGGCGAGCTGGCCGCCCGCCTCCAGGGTTTGTCCGACATCCCCCTGGTGGGCGACGTCCGGGGTGCGGGGCACTTCTGGGCCATCGAGCTGGTGAAGGACCGCGACACCCGGGAACGCTTCAACGCCGAGGAAAAGGAATCACTCCTCCGGGGCTTCCTGGCCGGTGCGCTGTTCCAGGCCGGGCTGGTGTGCCGGACCGACGACCGGGGCGACCCCGTGATCCAGCTCGCACCCCCGTTGATCTGCGGCCCCGAGGAGTTCGACACCATCGAGGCCGTCCTCCGCCAGGTGCTCACCGAGGCGGCGCGGATGCGAACGAGGTAGCGGCCCGCCGTTACCCTCCCCGCCCATGCTCGCCGCCTACGCCGAGAAGCTCGGCCTCCCCAACTTCCTCGACGGGCTCGTCATCGGCGACCGTCCCGAACCCGACCCGCCCCCCGGCTGGGTCGTGGCCCGGGTCAAGGCCGCCACCCTCAACCCGCACGACATCTGGACGCTGAAGGGCCAGGTCGGCTTCCCCTTCGAGCCCCCGGTCATCCTCGGCTGCGACGGCGCCGGGCTCGCCCCCGACGGCACCGAGGTCGTCTTCTACCCCGTGATCCCCCACCCCGCCGGGCTCCGCATGCTGACCGACGGGATCGACGGCACCTTCGCTCCCCGGGTGGCCCTCCCGGCCGCCAACCTTGTGCCCAAGCCCGCCAACCTGAGCCTGGAGGAGGCGGCCGGCCTGGGGACGGCGTGGCTGACGGCGTGGCGCATGCTCTTCACCAGGGCCCAGCTGCGCCCCGGCGAGCGGGTGCTCGTGCAGGGCGCCAGCGGCGGGGTGTCGACGGCCGCCATCACCCTCGCCTCCGCCGCCGGCGCCCACGTCACCGTCACGTCCCGCAAGCCCGAGGCCCTGGAGCGGGCCCGGGCCATCGGGGCCCACGAAGGCGTGCAGACGGGGGCCCGGCTGCCGGCGCGCGTCGACGTCGTCATCGAGACGGTGGGCAAGGCCACCTGGAGCCACTCCCTCAAGTCGTTGGCCCAGGGCGGGCGCCTAGTGGTGGCCGGGGCCACCACCGGTGCCGACCCGCCCGCCGACCTCAACCGCCTCTTCTACCGGGAGATCTCGGTGCTGGGGGCGGCCATGGGATCACGGGACGAGCTCCAGGCGCTGTGCCGCTTCGTCGAGCACGCCAACCTCCACCCGCCCGTGTCGGAGATCTGCGAGGGCGTGGACAAGGTGCCCGACGCCATGCGGACGCTGGAGGCGGGAGACATCTTCGGCAAGATCGTGATCCGCCCGGCTGAATCCTGAGGCGGAGGACCTCAGCGGGTGCCTTCGAAGGCGGCGGCCTTGACGCCCCGGGCGGCCAGCTCGGCCAGGAACGGCACCGGTTCGAGCAGCGCCCCGAGACCATGCACGCCGGTCTGGGTGACCGGCGACTCCCCCAGACCCGCCAACCACCCGGCGGCCACGGCGAGCACCGTGCCGGCGGCGAACGCCATGCGGTCCACCACCCCGTAGACCAGCACCTCCTCGGCGCGGCCCCGCCGGCCCCGCACCTCGACCCAGGCCGCCCCCCAGTGCCCCTCGCTGTCGGGCTGGTGCCGCGTCCGCCGCCGGTTCCCTTCGGTCGGGCCCGGCGCCGCCCGCATGGTGGCCCGGGCCAGCCGGGGCATGGCATCCACCAGCAGCTGGGCCTGGGCCGAGGCTGTCCGCCGGCAGTCGAGACCGCCCACCGGCTGGGGGAACCACACCATCTGCCGCCCGCTGCCCGCCCGTTCCCGTACCCAGGTGCCGTCACGCCATTCCAGGGCCACGCCCCGGTGGGCCCGCTGGAGCATCCCCGCACAGGCCGGGCCGGCCCAGCCCGCCCGGGCCACGTGCACCTCGGTGACCGATTCCAGGGCGGCGGCGGCGTGACGGGCCAGCACGTCGGACAGGCCGGGAACGAGCCCGCAGGCAGCGGCCACGGCCACGCCCGCCTCCCGGGCGGTGTCGTCGAGGTCGAGCAGGCTGCGCACCCCGTCGGGGTCGTCGGACGAGCAGGCGACGGGCACCCGGCGTTCCAGGGCCCGCTCCACCACGGCCCGTTCCACGCTGGCATCGGCGGCCACGGCCACGGCGGTCACACCGGGCGGGAGGGGATCGGCCGGCGACCACACGACAGCTTCCGCCTCCTCGCCCAGCACCTCGGCCACCTGGGTGGCCCGGGAGGCGTCCTTGTCGACCACCAGGAGGCGCTCGACACCATCCGTCTCCACCAGGGTCCGGGCGGCACGCCGGCCGACGGCGCCGGCGCCGACCAGCAGCAGTGTCGCCACCGGAAGTCGGGTTCGTGCAGCTGGCGCCAGCCGCCCTTGGTGGGGGGAACCCCGCCCCGGCCCCGGGTGCGCACGATCCATCCGAGCACCCCGGCCACCCCGAGGGCCACCAGGGATCGCCGCAGGGCCTTCATCGTGGGGCTAGCTGGAATCGAACCAGCGACCTCGTCCTTATCAGGGACGCGCTCTAACCGACTGAGCTATAGCCCCCGGTCAGACCCGAGCAGGCCTGGCGCCGGAAGCTCGGGAGTATACCGGAGCGCTCCGGGGCGCCCCTTCTGCCCCCATCCGACCGGGCATAGCCCATTCGGGCTATTTCTCCCCTTCCGTCCGGATCATTTCCGACAATGATCCGTAATGACAGGAGGAGTCGTGCGTTCTTCTGGTTAATAGGCAATGGGGCGAGAAGGGGAGCCGAATCGAATGCACGCCAACGAGGCCCGAGCTTTCTCCGACGAGGTCGGCTGCGCCACCCACGGCCTGCCCGACTGCCTGTGTGACGTCGAGCCCCTGGCCCAGGCCGTGCCCATCCAGGCCGTGCCCCACGCCGGGCGGCTCCTCCAGCTCGGTCTCGACCGCTTCAACTTCGTGCAGTGGGCCGAGGAGGTGGCGGCCTGGATGGACTCCCAGGACACCATCCTCCGCCTCGTCGCCGACGCCTAGACCCCCTCGTCCGTCACCGTCACCTCGAGACCCCCGGTGAGTCGGGCCACGAGGTTGTAGATGGCGACGCCGGCCGTGGTCAGCAGGGCGGCCAGGACGGCGAAGATCGGGCCGATCACCGCCGCCATCCGCAGGATGTAGCCGTCGCGGAAGTGGTAGCTGCCGTTCACGTAGAGGCCCAGGTCCTCGATGAGGCTCTCGACGTCGCTCAGGAACCCGCTCTGGCGGGCCACGACCCACAGGCCTGACCCGACCACCAGGGCGACGGCGAACAGGCACAGGTACAGGACCAGCGACACCTTCAGCGCCGACCAGGGGTCGATCCTGCGCAGCACCTGCACCCGGCGCTCCCCGCCGGGGCGATAGAGGGGCGCGGCGGGCCGCTCACCGGCATCGGGGTCGTCCTCCCACGGGAACCGGGGCTCGGGGCTGCCG
Source organism: Acidimicrobiia bacterium (assembly GCA_044870155.1). Lineage (GTDB taxonomy): Bacteria > Actinomycetota > Acidimicrobiia > IMCC26256 > BP-133 > CAWBJP01. The sequence continues at coordinate 8,168 of JBIOYN010000135.1, forward strand.
TTGGGGTCGTCGAGCCAGGGGTAGGTCACTGCGGCTCCTCCCCCAGCACCTCGGGCGGGTCGAGCACCGGGGCGACCGCCACCACCGACTCGCCGTCGCCAACCCGGGCGATGCGCACCCCGGTGGCGTCCCGGCCCTGGGAGGAGATCTCGCCCGCCTCCATGCGGATGATGTTGCCGGCGGAGGAAAACACCAGGATCTCGTCCTCGCTGCCCACCATGAAGGCGCCCACCACCTCGCCCCGGGCCGGGGTGACCTTCATGCCCCGCACCCCCTGACCGCCCCGGCCCTGGCGGTTGAAGCGCTCCAGCTTGGTGCGCTTGCCGTGGCCCGACTTGGTCACGAGCAGGATCTCCACGTCGTCGGCGGCCACGCCGCAGCCGACCACGGCGTCGTTGGCGTCCTTCAGCTTCATGCCCCGCACCCCGGAGGTGGCCCGGCCCATGGGCCGCACGTCACCCTCGGAGAAGCGGATCGTCATCCCGTCGCGCGACACCATGAAGATGTCGTCCTCGCCGGTGGTCTGGACCACGCGGACCAGCTCGTCGTCCTCCCGCAGGTTGATGGCGATGAGCCCCGTGCGCAGGGACGAGTCGTACTCCGACATGAGGGTCTTCTTCACCACGCCCTTCTTGGTGCAGAAGAACAGGTAGCGGCCCTCCTCGTACTGGCGGGTGTCGATGATGGCCTGCACCTTCTCACCCGGCTGGAGGGCGATGAGGTTGACCAGGGCCGTGCCCCGGGCGGTGCGCTCCTTCATGGGGATCTCGTGGGCGCGCAGGCGGTACACCTTCCCCCGGGTGGAGAAGAACAGCAGGTAGGAGTGGGCCGTGGTGGTGAGCAGGTGCTCGACATAGTCCTCGTCCCGGAGCTTGGCCCCGGTCACACCCCGGCCCCCCCGGCCCTGACGGCGGAAGGCGTCGGCCGCCACCGTCTTCACGTAACCGCCCTTGGACAGGGTGACCACGATCTCCTCGTCCTCGATCAGGTCGAGGACGTCGAGGTCGCCGGGGTCGAAGGTGATCTTGGAGCGGCGGTCCTGACCGAACTTGTCCCGGATCTCGGTCATCTCCGTCTTGATGACGGAGCGCAGCTTGACGTCGTCGCCCAGGATCGCCTCCAGCTCGGCGATGGTGGCCGTGAGCTCGGCGAACTCCTCCTGGAGCTTCTGGCGCTCGAGGCCGGTGAGCCGGCGCAGCTGCATGTCGAGGATGTAGTTGGCCTGCACCTCGGTGAAGGAGAAGGGCTCGGCCATGAGCCCGGTACGGGCGGTGTCGACATCGGCCGAGCCCCGGATGAGCGTGATGACCTGGTCGATCATGTCCAGGGCCCGGAGCAGGCCCTCGACGATGTGGGCCCGGTCCTTCGCCTTGCGCAGGCGGTACTCGGTCCGCCGGCGGACGACCTCGATCTGGTGGGCGACGTAGGCGTTGAGGACCTCGGCCAGGCTCAGCACCTTGGGGGCGCCGTCCACCAGGGCCAGCATGATCACCCCGAAGGTGGACTGCATGGGGGTGTGCTTGTAGAGCTGGTTGAGGACGACCTGGGCGTTGGCGTCGCGCTTGAGGTCGATGACCAGGCGCAGGCCCTGGCGGGAGCTCTCGTTGCGGGCGTCGCGGATGCCCTCGATGCGCCGCTCCCGGACCAGCTCCTCGATCTTGGACCCGATCGTCTCCACGCTGGTCTGGTAGGGCACCTCGGTGACCACGATGCGCTGGCCGCCCCGGGCGTCCTCCTCGATGTCGGCCACCGCCCGCATGCGGATAGAACCCCGGCCGGTGCGGTAGGCGTCAAGCGTCCCCGCCCGGCCCATGATCAGCGCCCCCGTGGGGAAGTCCGGCGCCTGGACGAAGTTCATGAGGTCCTCGGAGGTGGCCGCGGGGTTGTCGATCAGGTGGATGGTGGCGTCGATGACCTCCCGCAGGTTGTGGGGCGGGATGTTGGTGGCCATGCCCACGGCGATGCCACCGCCCCCGTTGACCAGCAGGTTGGGGAAGCGGGCGGGGAGCGCCGCCGGTTCCTGGGTCTTCCCGTCGTAGGTGTCGACGAAGTCGACCGTGTCCTCGTCGATCCCCGCCAGCATCTGCATCGCCAGTGGCGCCAAGCGACATTCTGTGTAGCGCATAGCCGCCGGACGGTCGTTGGGGTCGGGGCTGCCGAAGTTCCCGTGGCCGTCGACGAGGGGGTGGCGCAGGGAGAAGCTCTGGGCCATGCGGGCCAGGGCGTCGTAGATGGCGGTGTCGCCGTGGGGGTGGAGCTGGCCCATGACATGGCCGACCACCTGGGCGCACTTCGTGTACGGCCGGTCGGGGCGCAGGCCCCGGTCGTACATGCCGTAGAGGATGCGGCGGTGGACCGGCTTCAGGCCGTCCCGCACGTCGGGGAGGGCCCGGGACACGATGACCGACATGGCGTAGTCCAGGAAGGAGCGTTCCATCTCCTCCTGGATCTCGATCGGTTCGATCGCGCCAAGGCTCTGCTGACCGTCAGGCAATGCTCTTCACCTCATTCGAAGCGTTGGTGAGTGGCGGGGCCCCGACCACTAGATGTCGAGGAACCTCACGTCGGAGGCGTTCTGCTGGATGAACTCGCGGCGGGTGTCGACGTCCTCCCCCATGAGCGTGGAGAAGATCTCGTCGGCGATGGCGGCGTCCTCCACCGAGATCTGCAGCAGCGAGCGGCTGCCGGGGTCCATGGTGGTGGCCCACAGCTCGTCCCAGTTCATCTCGCCCAGGCCCTTGAACCGGCTGATCTCGGGCTTGCGATTCTGGTTGTCAGCCATGAACCGCTGCAGGGCATGGTCGTCCTTGAGGTACGTCTTCTCCTTGCCCAGGGTGGCCGAGTACAGCGGGGGCTGGGCGATGTAGACGAAGCCGGTCTTCACCAGCTCGGCCATCTGCCGGTAGAAGAACGTCAGCAGCAGCGTGCGGATGTGGGCGCCGTCCACGTCGGCGTCGGTGAGCAGCACGATCTTGTGGTAGCGGATCTTCTCGATGTCGAACTCTTCGGCGATGCCCGCCCCGATGGCGGTGATCAGCGCCTGGATCTCCTCGTTCTTGAGCATCCGGTCGATCCGCGCCCGCTCGACGTTGAGGATCTTGCCCCGGATGGGGAGGATGGCCTGGAACTCACGGTCCCGGGCCTGCTTGGCCGAACCGCCGGCGGAGTCCCCCTCCACGATGAACAGCTCGCTCTGACGGGGGTCGCGCGACGAGCAGTCGGCCAGCTTGCCCGGCATCGACGCCGACTCCAGCAGCGACTTGCGCCGGGTCAGGTCCCGGGCCTGGCGGGCCGCCACCCGGGCCCGGGCCGCCTGGGTGACCTTGGCCACCACCTGGCGGGCCTCGGTGGGGTGCTCCTCGAACCAGTCGCCCAGCCGGGCGTTGGTTACCTTCTCCACCAGCGAGCGCATCTCGGTGTTGCCGAGCTTGGTCTTGGTCTGGCCCTCGAACTGGGGGCTGCGGAGCTTGACCGACACGATGGCGGTCAGGCCCTCCCGCACGTCCTCGCCGGAGAAGGCGTCGTCCTTCTCCTTCAGCAGGTTCTTGGCCCGGGCGTACTTGTTGACCACGTTGGTGAGGGCCTTCTTGAAGCCCTCCTCGTGCATCCCGCCCTCGGTGGTGGCGATGTTGTTGGCGAAGGAGTGCAGGCCCTCGTGGTAGCCGGTGTTCCACTGCAGGGCGACGTCGACCTCCCGGTCGGACTCCGTCTCGGTGAACGCCGCCACCCGCTTGAACAGCGACTCCTTGGTGCGGTTCAGGTACTCGACGAACTCGATGATGCCCTTGGTGTACTTGAAGCTCTGCTCCAGGACGGGGTCGACCCGCTCGTCCCGGAAGCGGATCTCGAGGCCCCGGGTGAGGAAGGCCATCTCCCGCAGGCGCTCGAGGAGCGTCTGGGCCCGGAACTCCGTCTCCTCGAAGACGTCCGGGTCGGGCCAGAAGGTGATGATGGTGCCCTTCTTGCGGGTCCCACCCGTCCGCTCCAGCGGACCCTCGGGCCGGCCGCCGTCGACGTAGGTCTGGAGGAAGCGGCCACCGTCGCGGTTGACCTCGAGATCGAGGCGCTTGGACAGGGCGTTGACCACCGACACGCCCACGCCGTGGAGGCCGCCCGAGATCTTGTAGCCCTCGCCCCCGAACTTGCCCCCGGCGTGGAGGGTGGTGAGCACCACCTCGGCGGCGGAGATGCCCGGGTACTCGGGATGCTCGTCGACGGGGATGCCCCGGCCGTTGTCCGTCACCCGGCAGGCGCCGTCCTTGAGGATGGTGACCTCGATGAGGTTGGCGTGACCCGCCATGGCCTCGTCGACGGAGTTGTCGACCACCTCGTAGACCAGGTGGTGGAGACCCGAAGGGCCGGTCGATCCGATGTACATCCCGGGCCGTTCACGGACCGGTTCGAGGCCTTTGAGGACTGTGATGTCCTTGGCGTCGTACGCCACGCGCGAAACCTTCCTCAGATAGGGGAGGGGACGGCCCTGAGGGAAGTGAAAGTGCAGGTCAGGGCCCTGAAATCCACTCCTGTCATCTTACCAGAAGGGGGCGTCAGGAACGGTCGTTTCAGCCCACCTGGAACTGGACCGAAGTGGCGATTCCGAGGCGGTCGGTGACCACCGCGAAACGGGTTCCGGCGGGCAGGGATCCGGCCTCGTCGGGGGCCGGCGTGGCCAGGCGCCCGACCAGCTCGCACGACTCCGAGTAGAAGGCGACGTCGAGGTTGTGGAGGCCGAGCAGATCCGAGCCGGTGGCCTGGGCCGGCGCCCCCGCCACCCTGGCCTCGGGGGGCAGGTCGAAGACGAGGGCGTCGACCCCCTGGCTGGTCGGGGTGCCGCAGCCGGATTGCATCTGGGCCGACGTCAGGCCGAGCAGAGCGGGGAGGAGGAGCGTGCCCGAGGCGCTGAACAGCGGCCCCGGCGGGACGGACGGGGGCGGCGGCGAGGGCGATTCCCCGCTGGGCGGACCGGGGGCGGGATCCGAGGCCGCCGGATCGTCGGTGGCCGGGCTCACCGTCGCCGGGGCGGGACCCGGGGCCGGCGGCGGCACCACGGCGGGCAGGACGGGGGGAGGGAGCACGGGCGGGGCGACGTCCAGCGGCGCCCCGGCCGGCGGCAGAGCGGCGGCCAGCTCGGCGGCGGAAACTTCGGCGGGCGGCGCCGGGGCCGCCTCGGGGGTGGTCGCAGGTGCCGCCGTCTCGACCGGCGTCGGGCCCGACCGGACGGGGGTGGCCACCGGAGCCACGACGCCGGCCAGGGCCAGCGCGCCCACGGCGGCGGCGGCGGTGACCGGGCTCGAGCCCGTGCGGCGGATGGCGGCGCCGGCGGGGACGGTCCACAGCCCCGCCAGCCACGGGAAGAGGGACAGGAAGGCGGACCCGCCGATCAGCCACCACAGTTTCCCCAGGGAGACGGCCAGGAAGTGGCGTACCAGGACGGGATCGAACTGCTCGCCCGCGGCCGCCACCAGCTCCTGGCGGGCGGCGTGGGGCCGTTGGGGCGACTTGTAGGGCCGGGCCGCGGTCATGACCTCGTAGGCGTCGGCGATGGCCAGGATGCGCCCGCCCAGCGAGATGTCCTCGCCGGCCAGACCCCGGGGGTAACCGGTGCCGTCCCACCGTTCATGGTGGTGGGCGACG
>JBIOYN010000136.1:0-7476 GCA_044870155.1 Acidimicrobiia bacterium
GGCGGGCGGGTCCAGCCCGGCGACGAAGCCGATCCGGGCGTCCTGTTTCGACAGGCGGGCGGCGCCGGTGGCGCCCCGACCCACACCGATGACCGCCACCTGCCCGGGGTCGAGGTCGACGGACCACCGGCGGGCGACGGCGCCGAGCAGGTCCCGGGTGACGCTGGTCAGGAGTGGCTGGCCGGCGACATCGGCCCAGCCGGCGCCGGGATCGTGCATTCCTTCGCCGTCGGGGATGACGGCCAGTGCCGGTGGCGCCGATCCTGCCGCCACGGTCCGGTCGAGGGCACCGGCCAGGTCGCCGCCGGCCAGCCAGTCGTCGGGTGCCCCGGGGATGCCGTGGAGGAACAGGGCCACGGGCAGGCGGCCCGGCCCCGGGCTCGCCGCCGGGACGTAGACCCACGCCACCAGGTACCGGTCTCCGAGCGCCGGCGACCGGTAGTCGAGGCGGACCAGCCGGCCCCGGGCGACCGCCGCCGACGCCGACGCCGCCGCCGGCGCGGGCACGGGGGCGAAGCGGAGGGCATCGGTGCCCGCCACCACGGCCGCTGACCCGTCGACCAGCAGCCAGGCGGTGAGGACGCCGGTGGCGGCCACGGCCACCGCCGCCCAGCGGGGCCGGCGGGCGCGGTCGGCCAGGAACCCGGCCGGAGCGGCGACCAGGTGGGCCCAGTCGGCCAGCTGGTGATGGGCGACCAGGGCCAGCACGATCCCGGCGGCGGCCAGGCGGACGAGGCGGCGGTCCCCGTGATGGGCCACGATGGCGCCGAGGGCACCGGCCACCACCATGGAGGCGCCGTAGTCCAGGTTCTCCGCCGCCCGCACCGCCACCGGCCATCCTGTTCGCCCCAGAGCCCCGGCGGCGGTGGCGACGACCACCGAGCCGGTGCCGTGGCCGACGGCGGCCACCGCCGCCGCCCGCAGGTGCCCGGCCCGCTGTTCGTAGGCGCCGAGGACGCCGGCCACGGCCGCCGCCATGGACAGGGCCATGAAGCGGTCGCGGGTGAGGACGAGGGACACGGGCAGCGTCCACCACCGGCCGGCGACCAGGGCGGGCCAGCCGAAGGAGCCCCAGCCGGCCACTGGGGCCCGCAGGCCGCGGCCCAGGGCACCGGTGGCACCCGCCACCACCAGGATGACGGCGGCCAGGGAGACGGCCACCCACGGCCGCGGACGGCGGGACATGGCCTGACCGTAGGGAGGTGCCGATGAGCGTCAGATGAGTGCCGGCGACCGGCCGTCGAGGGCGGGCAGGTGGACCCGCACCACCGCTCCTCCCAGGGGGTCGCCGTTGCCGGCGGTGATGGTGCCGCCGTGGGCCCGCACCAGGGCGGCGGCGATGGCCAGGCCGAGGCCGGCCCCACCGTCGTCGTCGCGGTGGCGGACGGCGTCGCCGCGCGTGAAGCGGTCGAAGGCGGTGGGGAGGAGCGGCAGCGGGAATCCGGGGCCGTCGTCGGCCACCGTCACCACCGCCTGGCCCGCCACCAGGCGCACCGCCACCACGATCCGTTCCCGGGCGTGGCGCCGGGCGTTGGTGAGGAGGTTGGCCAGGACCTGCTCGAAGCGGGCGGGGTCGACGGCGGCCATCACCGGCTCGTGGTCGGTGTCGACGTCGGGCGCCGGTTCTCCCCGGAGGCGGCCGGCGGCGTCGGCCGCCAGCTCCCGGAGGTCGACGGGCTGGCGGCGCAGCGGGAGCCGGCCGGCGGCCTCCCGGGCCAGGACGAGCAGGTCGTCGGCCAGGCGGCTGAGCCGCTCGGCCTCCTCGAAGGCGCTGCGCAGGACCCGCCTGGTCTCGTCCGGATCGGCCTCGTGGAGGAGGGCCAGCTCCAGCTCGCCCCGGAGGATGGCGACGGGCGTGCGCAGCTCATGGCTGGCGTCGTCGAGGAAGGCCCGTTCCCGGCTGAAGGCGGCCTCGATCCGCTCCAGCATGGCGTTGAGGGTGCGGGCCAGGTGGGCGACCTCGTCGTGGCCGCCCGGCTCCGGGAGCCGGCGTCCGGCCTCGGCCAGCGAGATGGCCTCCGCCTCTTCGGTCATGCGCTCCACCGGGCGCAGCGCCGCCCGGGCCAGGAAGAACCCGCCGGCGGCCAGCAGCGCCACCAGCGTGGGGCCGGCCACCGAGAGGGCGACGAACAGGGCCTGCCGGCCGCGGACGACGGCGTCGAGGGAGGCGCCCACCACGATGACCACCGGCCCGTCCGGTCCGGGGACGGGCCGGGCCAGGAACCGGGCCCGGTGTCCCAGCCCCGGCAGGCGGGAGACGGGCTGGTCGAAGAAGGCGTCGCCCTGGAGGGCGCGGTCGAGCTCGTCCCGGTCGAGGACCGACTCCACGCGGCCGGCGGCGGAGCTGTCGATGACCGCGCCCGTGGGGCTGAGCAGCTGGGCGAAGGCCTCCTCCTGCGGCAGGACGACCCGCCCAGAGCGCACTTCGGCGCCGATGTCGTCGATCCGGGCCCGCAGCCCGTCGCGGATGGCGGCGTCGAGCTCGGAGTGGAGGGTGACGTAGACGAGTCCGGAGGCCACGGTCACGGCGACCGCCACGCCCAGGCCGAAGAGGAGGGCCAGTCGGCCCCGCAGCGACGCCGGGGCGAGCTTCACACGGGTGGTCTAGCGCGGATCGGGGGCCGGCACGGGGTCGGGTCGGAGGCGGTAGCCGACCCCCCGCACCGTCTCGATGCTGTCGCACCCGAAGGGGCGGTCGATGGCGTCGCGCACGTAGCCGACGTAGACGTCGACCACGTTGGACGTGCCGTCGTAGGCGAAATCCCAGACGTGCTCGAGGATCCGGGTGCGGGTGAGCACCTCGCCGGGGTGGCGCATGAACTCCTCGAGGAGGGCGAACTTCTTGGGGGACAGAGCGATGGGGACCTCACCCCGGCGCACCTCGTGGGTGGCGGGGTCGAGCTCCAGGTCGGCCACCTGGAGGACCGACGGCCGCTCGCCCGGGGTCCGGCGCGTGACGGCCCGCAGCCGGGCGAAGAGCTCGGCGAAGGCGAAGGGCTTGGTCAGGTAGTCGTCGGCGCCGGAGTCGAGGCCGGCCACCCGGTCTTCCAGCTCGTCCCGGGCCGTGAGCATGAGGACGGGCGCCCACCGGCCCTCCCGGCGCAGGGTGCGGCACACTTCGAAGCCGTCACAGCCGGGGATCATGGCGTCGAGGACGATGGCGTCGTAGTCGTTCTCCCGGGCCGCCCACAGGGCGTCGTTCCCGTCGCCGGACACGTCCACGGCGTAGCCCTCGTGCTCCAGGCCCCGCTTGAGGAGGGCCGCCATCTTGATCTCGTCTTCCACCACGAGGATGCGCATGGACCGACCGTAACCCCGCTCTCATGAGAACTGGTTAAGAGCGGGGGCCATCGAAGTAGGCGAACACGTCAGGCCGCGGGCTTGGTCAGGCGGCTGGGATCGAAGAGGGCGATGGGATGGGGGGTCTTCCCGTCGATGGCGAGGTCGGCCAGGATCTCGCCGATCACGGGCACGAACTTGAAGCCGTGCCCGGAGCAGCCGCATGCGACGATCACCTGGGAGTGCCGGGGATGTGGCGCCACCACGAAATGATGATCGGGAGTGTTCGTGATCATGCACGTACCGGCCCGCAGGAGCCGCCCCGGACCGGAGGTGAGGAGGCCACTGAGGTGTGCGGCCACGGCCTCCTGTTCGGCCCGCGTCACGGTCCGCACGATGGTGTCGGCGCGGCACGATCCCCCGGGGAAGATCACGCACAACTTGACGCCGCCGTCGGGGCCGTCCAGGGCGGGAACCCCGTAGGCGAAGCCGGCGTAACCCGCCGGGTCGATGCTGTCCGCCGGCTCCCAGAGCCACACCGGGTGATGGCGGGCCAGGAAGGGCTCGATCCCTTCGTCCGGCTGGAACCAGGTCTGCAGCAGGCGCTCCACGACGAAGGGGATGCCCAGGTCGGCGAGCAGTGCGGGGGCCCACGCCCCCGGGCAGATGACGAGTCGGGCCGCTCGGTAGGTCGCTTCGCCGGTGACCACGCTCACGCCGTCTCCGGAGTCGCCGGCCTGCCAGGCGGTCACCGGCTCCAGGAAGCGCAGCTCCGCTCCCGACGCCTGGGCGGAACGGAGGTGGGCGGTGACGGCCGCCTCTGGCCGCAGGACTCCGGCCATCGGCTCGTAGACCGCCACGGTGTCGTCGTCGGGAGCCAGGGTCGGGAAGCGGCGGCGGACGGCGGCGGCGTCGAGGACTTCATGGGGCAGTCCCCACTGCTCGGCGCTCCGGCGGGCCCCGGTGACCGTGATGCCGTTCGGTGGTCCCAACACCAGGCCACCGGTGATGGTCAGGAGCTCGTGGCCCGCTTCCCGCTCGAGCTCGGCCCACAGCTCGTACGCTCGCAGTACCAGCGGGACGTACGCCGCATCTTCGAAGTACGCCTGGCGGATGACGCGCGAGCCGCCATGACTCGAGCCGCGGTCGTGCGCCGGCATGAAGCGCTCGAGGCCGAGAACTCGCTGGCCGCGCCGGGCCAGGTGGCAGGCGGCAGCGCTGCCCATGCCGCCCAGGCCCGCCACGATGACGTCGTAGGAGCGGTCCTCCCCGTTGCCCATCGCAGCATCCTCCCGGGCGTCGCGCCCTCGGGTCCCTGACCCCGCCGGGAGTCTCATACTGTATGACCGTTGGGACGCAGAAGGAGGCCTCGTGAGTCGGGACACCACCGGGCGGGTGCGCATCGTCATCATCGGCGCCGGATTCGCCGGGCTGGGGATGGCCATCCGGCTCAAGCAGGCGGGCATCGACGACCTCGTCATCCTGGAGCGGGCCGACGACGTCGGTGGCACCTGGCGGGACAACAGCTATCCGGGGTGCGCCGTCGACGTGCAGTCGCACCTGTACTCCTTCTCCTTCGCCCCCAACCCCGACTGGACCCAGGTGTACGCCCCCCAGCAGGAGATCTGGGACTACATCCGCTCGGTGGCGGCCGCTCACGACGTGCTGGGCCATGTCCGCTACGGCCACGAGGTCACCGGCGGCGAGTGGGACGACGACACCCAGCGCTGGACGGTGCGGACCACGGCGGGGACGTTCGAAGCGCCCTTCCTCATCTCCGGGATGGGCCCGCTGTCCAATCCCGTCCCGCCCAGCATCCCCGGCCTGGACACCTTCACCGGCCACTGCTTCCACTCCGCCCGCTGGGACCATGACCATGACCTGGCGGGGGAGCGGGTGGCCGTCATCGGGACGGGTTCCTCGGCGGCCCAGTTCATCCCTGAGATCCAGCCCCAGGTGGCCGAGCTGCTGGTGTTCCAGCGCACCCCGGGGTGGACCTTTCCCCGCATGAACCGGCGCATCACGGGGGTGGAACAGGCGGTCTACCGGCGCTTCCCGGCTGTGCAGAAGGCGGTACGCACCCGCCAGTACCTCTACCGGGAGCTGGTCGGATTCTGCGTGCACCACCCGAGCGTGCTCGAGCCGATCGCCAAGGCCCGCCTGCGCCGCCAGGTGCCCGACCCCGAGCTGCGGGCCAAGCTCACTCCCGACTACCGGATGGGCTGCAAGCGGATCATCGTCACCGACGACTTCTATCCCGCCCTCACCCGGCCCAACGTCTCGGTCATCACCAGCCGGATCACCGAGATCCGCCCCACGTCGGTGGTGACCGAGGACGGCGTCAGCCACGAGGTCGACACGCTCATCCTGGGCACCGGCTTCCAGATCATGCCCGTGGCCGACCCCCTGACGGGGCGGGACAAGGTGGCACTGGCCAAGCGCTGGTCGCTGCGCCGGGAGGCGTATCTCGGCACCACCGTGGCCTGCTACCCCAACTACTTCATGCTGGTGGGGCCCAACACGGCCACGGGCCACACGTCGATCCTGCTCTATCTCGAGGCCCAGATCGAGTACATCATCCAGGCCCTGGACCACATGGAGGCGGCGGGGGCGGCCTCCATCGAGGTGCGCGCCGAGGTCCAGGCCCGCTTCAACCAGGACGTCCAGGAGCGCCTGGCCTCCTCGGTGTGGACCGCCGGCGGGTGCCGCAGCTGGTACCTCGACCCCGACGGGGGCACGTCCGTCCTCTGGCCCGGCCACACGTTCCGGTTCCGCCGGGCGCTCAAGACGTTCGCGGCGGCGGACTACAGCTTCGTCGCCGCCCGCCCGACCGAGCCGGCGGCGCTGGCGTCGTAGAACGAGGACGGCCGGCGTGGACCTCGCCTACGACCGCACGGGAAGCGGTGAGCCGCTCGTCCTCCTCCACGGGATCGGCCATCACCGGCGGGCCTGGGATCCGGTGGTGCCGCAGCTGGCCGCCGAACGGGAGGTGATCACCGTCGATCTGCCCGGCCACGGCGACTCCCCGGTGACGCCCGAGACGATCGGAGACTTCGCGGCCATGACCGACGAGGTGGAGAAGTTCCTCCGGTCCATCGGGCTCGAGCGCCCGCACGTGGCCGGCAACTCCCTCGGCGGGCTCATCGCCCTCGAGCTCGGAGCCCGGGGCTATCCCGCCAGCGTGACGGCCCTCTCGCCGGCCTCGTTCTGGAACGTCCCCGAGCGGGTGTGGGTCGGGGTCGTGTTCCGCCTGGCCAGTCTGCTCGGCGCCCGCCTTCCCGGCGCCGTCATCGACCGGCTGGCCCACAGCCGCCCAGCCCGGGCCCCGCTCTTCGGGCTGTTCTTCGGCCAACCCGGCTGCCACGACCCCGCTGCCCTGGCATCCGACCTCAAGGGGCTGGGCCGCCAGCGGGCCATGCTCGGGGTCGCCCTGGACCGGATCAAGGAGTGCCCGGTGCCGGCGGCGCCGCCTCCCGGCATCCCCGTCACCATCGCCTGGGGCCGGCGCGACTTCGTGCTGCTCCCCACTCAGGCCCGCCGGGCCCACCGGGCCATCCCCGCCGCCCGTATGGTGGCGCTGAAAGGCTGCGGGCACGTCCCCATGGGCGACGACCCCGCCCTGGTGGCCGGCGTGCTGCTCGAGGGCAGCCGGCCGGTCAATCCACCTTGAACCTCGAGTTTCGGGCCGCCAGCTCACCGCCCACGTCGCGGGCCAGGATCTCGTCACTGTCGGCCTCGCCGGCGAAGGCCAGACGGCCCCGCCGCGTCGTCTCGTGTGAGGATGCGGGCATGGCGGGTGATGATCCGGCACCGGGCCGGGAGGTGCTGGCCCAGGCGGTGAGTGCCTACCGCCAGGCGCTCGGGCCCCGGCTGGTGGCCGCCTTCGCCCTGGGCAGCCTGGCCCATGGCGGCTTCAGCGCCCTGGTCAGCGACGTCGACCTCGGCCTGGTCCTCTCCGATCCCCTCGAGCCCTCGGACGCCGAAACGGTCCGGGCCGTCGCCGAGGCCGTGAAGGCCGGAGGCTCGGCCCTGCACGACCGGCTGTCGGTGTTCTGGGGGACGCCGTCGACCCTGCGCGGCGAGCAGGCCGGCGGCCGCTTCCCTCCGCTCGACCGGCTCGACCTGATCGAGCACGGCCTCCTGCTCGAAGGCGATGACGTGCGGGGGGACCTGCCGCGGCCGAGTGGCGGCGAACTC
>JBIOYN010000137.1:0-2942 GCA_044870155.1 Acidimicrobiia bacterium
GCGCCACGACTCCCGCAGTTTCTTCAGTGCCTCTTTCCCGGCGGGGGCCAGGGCCAGCATGCTGGCCCGGCCGTCGCTGGGGTCGACGGTGCGCTCCACCAGGCCGGCGTGTTCGAGTTCCTTGACCTGGCGGCTGGCCGTCGACACCTGGACCCCGAGCCGGGGGGCCAGGTCCGAGAGGCGCACCGGCCCGCATTCGGCGATGCCGCGAAGCACCGGGTAGGCGGCCCGGTCGAGCGGCAACCCGGCGCCCTCCCGCACGCGCTCCCCGAAGCGGCGCACGTGGGCGGGCCGGCCGAGCGTCAGCAGCGCCTCGTCCACCTGGATGAGCGTCGGGTCGTCGGTTCGGAGCTTGTCGGGCACGAAGTTCCCTTGTGTGTACGAAGCAACTGAATTAGAACATACTTGTACGACCCAACTAAATCTACGCGTACCACGCACTGTTCACTTCCGGGGACACCCCGGACCCCGAGCCCTCCCGGAGGTCGTCGATGACCAAGCGACTGGGTTCCTTCCTCACCCTCGGACTCTCCGGTGTGCTGCTCCTGCTGGGCGGTCTCGCCTGGGACGCCGTGCTCCATGCCGCCGACCCGACGCTGGCGGCCCGGGAAGGGCTCCTGTCCGCCGGGAACCCCGGTCACGTGCTGCTCGGGCTCGGGCTGGTGGCGGTGGTGATCGGGCTGCTCGGCGCCGCCGCCACGGCGCTGGCCATGACCGGGAGCGCCCGCCTGGCCCGCCCCGTCGTCCGTCACGCCTTCCTGGCCGGCAGCCTGGCGCTGGTGGTGGCGTCGGCGGCGGTGACGTCGTTCTCGGCCACTTCGGGGCTCGGCCACCCGGGCGCCGGCCACACCGACGGTGAGAACGCGGACTCGCTGGCCGCCCCCGGGCACGCCCACGCCGAGCTCGCCGCCGCCGTGGGTGCCGACCCCACCGCAGCCGACCACGACCACCTGGCCACCGCCGCCGACGAAACCAGCCTGGACGCGGCCCACGACCACCTGCCCGCCCCGGCGGCGGCGACCCACGGCCACGAGGCGGCAGCGCCGGCGCCGACCGGTGTTCCCCACGACCACGCCACCGCCGCCGCGGGCCCGGATGAGGCCGTCCACGTCCACGGCGAGGCGGCGGCGCCCGGCGCCGTGCCGGCGGCCGCCCCGCTGCCCGACCCCGAGGTGACCGAGGTGCGCTACGGACCCTTCGCCCTGGGCCCGGCCGGAGCGGGCGGCGACCTCGACTTCGGCAACATGGTGATGCCGAACGTCCCCAAGCCGTGCGACGACTGCTTCATCCTGGCCGCTGAACCCGACCTCATCTATCCCGACGGGTCCTCCGCCAACCTCGACACCGGAGTCATGCTCCACCACGCCGTCTTCTTCAACCCCGCCAACCGCGACACGACCTGCGGCGACGACGAGTTCTTCCGCAACCTGGGGGAGCGCTTCCTGGCCTCGGGCAACGAGCGGACCAAGCGGCGCTTCCCGCCGGGATTCGGGTACCACCTCGGCGCCGGTCCGGTGAACGCCGTGTTCCACATCATGAACCACTCCTCGGAGCCCAAGACCGTGTTCTTCCGTTACAAGGTGACCTGGCTCCCGGCCACCACCGAGGGCATCAACCCCGTCACCCCGGTGTGGCTCGACATGGCCAACTGCCGCACGTCGGAGTACTCGGTGCCCGCCGGACCCTCCAGCAGCCACTGGACGTGGAAGTCGACCATCACCGGCCGGATCGTCTGGACCGCCGGCCATGTGCACGACGGCGGCATCCGCACCACCCTGACCAACGCCTCCACCGGCCGGCACGTGTGCACGGCATGGGCCGGCTACGGCACCAAGCCGGCGTACATGGGCACCATCGAGTCGATGAGCACCTGCGCCTGGGACGCCCTGGGCACGGTGCGGGAGGGGGAGACCCTCGACCTCGAGTCGGTCTACAACGCCAGCGAGGCGGCTGATGACGTGATGGGGATCATGGTGGCCTACGTGTGGCAGACCCCCGATGTGGAGGGTGGCACCCCGGCGCCTCCCGAGGCGCGCGGCGAAGTTCCCGCCCCCGCCACCTCGACCCCGCCGGCCGAGAACCCCCACCCGCACCACCACTGAGGGTCACGACGTCGAAAGACAACGGCGGGGCGATTGCTCCGCTGAGTAGCATCCTGCTCAGGTTCCGGTGCCGGCCGGTCCCCCGCCGTAGCCGCCCGGAGGAGGCGGACCGGGCGCCAAGCCCGACAACAACATGGTGTGGGCCATCCTCTCCACGCTCTTCTGCTGCCTGCCACTGGGGATCGCCTCGATCGTCTTCGCCTCCCAGGTCGACTCCAAGTGGGCGGCGGGTGACTACGTGGGGGCCCAGGATGCGTCGGCCAAGGCCAAGAAGTTCGCCATGATCGCGGCCGGCGTGGGCGTCGTCGTGATCGTTCTGTTCTTCATCATCCCCGCCTTGTTCCTGGGCGGCAGCGACACCAACTACTGATGTCGGACGGGACACCGCCGTACGGCCCGCCGCCGTACGGGACGCCGCCGCCCCCTCCGCCGCCGGGATATGGGGGGGGCGCCTACGGCCCGGGTCCGGGACCCAAGCCCGACAACTACCTGGTGTGGGCCATCCTGTCGACGGTGTTGTGCTGCCTGCCGCTCGGAGTGGCCTCGATCGTGTTCGCCTCCCAGGTCGATTCGAAGTGGTCGGGAGGGGACTACATCGGGGCGCGGGAGTCGTCGGAGAAGGCCAAGAAGTTCGCCATGATCTCGGCCGGCGTGGCCGCCGCCGGCCTGGTCGTGTTCTTCCTGCTCGGCCTGCTCGGCGCCATCGCTTCCCGGGAGACGACGTATTGATCGAGGCGTCCCTGGCCCGGTTGCCGGGCTGGGTTCCTCCCGCCTCCGTGGCGGGCGGGGCGGCCCTCGCCCTGGGCACGCTGATGGTGCGGGACCCGTCCGTCGCCGGCC
>JBIOYN010000138.1:0-8330 GCA_044870155.1 Acidimicrobiia bacterium
CCGCCGGCGAGATGTCTCCATCCTCCCCCACCCCGTCCATCAGGAACTGTGAACCGAGGTTGGACGTCATGATGATCACGGTGTTCTTGAAGTCCACCGTGCGGCCCTGGGCATCGGTCAGGCGCCCGTCCTCCAGGATCTGCAGGAGGGTGTTGAACACATCCGGGTGGGCCTTCTCGATCTCGTCGAAGAGCACCACCGAGAACGGCTTGCGGCGCACGGCCTCGGTCAGCTGGCCGCCTTCGTCGTAACCGACGTAGCCGGGGGGCGAGCCCACCAGGCGCGAGACGGTGTGCTTCTCCATGTACTCGGACATGTCCAGCTGGATCAGGGCCGCTTCGTCGCCGAAGAGGAACTCGGCCAGGGTCTTGGCCAGCTCCGTCTTCCCCACGCCCGAGGGGCCGAGGAAGATGAAGCTGCCCGCCGGGCGCTTGGGGTCCTTCAGGCCGGCCCGGGTGCGGCGGATGGCCTGGGACACGGCGTGAATGGCGTCTTCCTGGCCGATGACCCGCTTGTGGAGCTCGTCCTCCATGCGCAGGAGCTTGGCCGTCTCCTCCTCCGTCAGCTTGTAGACGGGGATGCCCGTCCACAGGGCGAGGACCTCGGCGATCGACTCCTCGTCGACCTCGTCGAAGAAGTCGATGCCCTCGGAGCGGGCCTCGGCCTCCTTGGTGGCCTTGCGGCCCAGGAGCTCCTTCTCCTTGTCGCGCAGCTTGGCCGCCTTCTCGAACTGCTGGCCCTCGATGGCCGCTTCCTTGTCGCGGCGCACGGCCGAGATCTCGTCCTCCAGCTCCCGGTAGTCGGCGGGGGTGCGCATGCGGCGGATGCGCAGGCGGGAACCGGCCTCGTCGATGAGGTCGATGGCCTTGTCCGGGAGGTGGCGGTCGGAGATGTAGCGGTCGGCCAGGTTGGCGGCGGCGACGAGGGCCTGGTCGGTGATGGTGACCCGGTGGTGGCTCTCGTAGCGGTCGCGCAGGCCCTTGAGGATCTCGATGGTGTGGGCCACGGTGGGCTCGGACACCTGGATGGGCTGGAAGCGGCGCTCCAGGGCGGCGTCCTTCTCCAGGTGCTTGCGGTACTCGTCGAGCGTGGTGGCGCCGATGGTCTGGAGCTCGCCCCGGGCCAGCATGGGCTTGAGCATGTTGCCGGCGTCCATGGCGCCCTCGGCGGCGCCGGCGCCGACCACCGTGTGCATCTCGTCGACGAAGGTGATGATCTGGCCGGCGGCGTCGGCGATCTCCTTGAGGACGGACTTGAGCCGCTCCTCGAACTCACCCCGGTACTTGGCCCCGGCCACCATCGACGACAGGTCGAGGGCGACGAGCTGCTTGTTCTTCAGGCCCTCGGGGACGTCGCCCTCGACGATGCGCCGGGCCAGACCCTCGACGATGGCGGTCTTGCCCACACCGGGCTCGCCGATGAGGACGGGGTTGTTCTTGGTCCGGCGGGAGAGGACCTGGATGACCCGGCGGATCTCCTCGTCCCGGCCGATGACGGGGTCGAGCTTTCCGGCCCGGGCGGCCTCGGTCAGGTCCCGGCCGTACTTCTCCAGGGCCTGGTAGGACTCCTCGGGGTTCTGGCTGGTGACCCGGTGCGAGCCCCGGACCTCGGCCAGGGCGCCCAGGAGCTGTTCCCGGGTGACGCCCACCCGGTCGGCCAGGGCCAGGAGGAGGTGCTCGGTGGAGAGGTACTCGTCATGCAGCTCGGTGCGGGCGGCGTCGGCCGCCTCCATGGCCGAGCGCAGCTCGCGGGAGATCTGGGGCGCCTGACCGCCGTAGGCCTTGGGCAGGCGGGCGAGGGCCTCTCCCGTCCGGTTGCGGACCGACAGCGGGGCGACACCGACCTTCTGGAGGACGGAGAGGACGACGCCCTCTTCCTGGCCCAGGAGGGCAGCCAGGAGGTGGTCGGGGGTCACCTCAGGATGGGACTGGGCCGTGGCCGACTCGGCGGCGGCCTGGAAGGCCTCCTGGGTCCGCAGGGTCCAGCGGTTGGGGTCGAACGCCATCGCCATCGCAGTCGTTGCTCCTCGTGTGGACAGGTTGCAACAGGAAGAACGCTACGTTCCGGAACAGTGTTCCAGTTGCCAGAAGAAAATTTAAGTGTGTTCTTGTCAACTTTACTGCTGACTTTGCTATAATCCAAGGCAGAAGTTCGCAGACCAAGCTCAACGAGGAGGATCAACCACCATGCTCATGCGTTTCGACCCCTTCCGGGAGCTCGACCGGCTGACGCAGACCACCTGGGGTCAGAACCGCCCCACCATGGCGATGGACGCCTACCGGCGCAACGGTGACTTCGTCGTCAACTTCGACCTGCCCGGCGTCGACCCCGCCACCATCGATCTCACCGTCGAGAAGAACGTGCTCACGGTCACGGCCGAGCGTGGGTTCGACCGGCACGAGGGCGACGAGGTCCTGGTGAGCGAGCGACCCCATGGCCGGTTCTCCCGGCAACTGTTCCTGGGCGAAAGCCTCGACGCCGACCACATTCAGGCCAACTACGCCCAGGGCGTGCTCACGCTGCACATCCCTGTCGCCGAGAAGGCCAAGCCCCGCAAGGTCGAGGTGACCGCGGGCGATCAGCCTGCCGTGGAAGTCCTTTCCCAGGCTTCCTAGTACCGGTCACCCCCCTCCGACCGCTTCAGGACAGACGCCCCCGGGTACGCCCCGGGGGCGTTGCTTATTTTGCCAAGCGCAGCCCCTGCCACTAGCGTCTGCCCCTATTCGATTCGGGCGGATCGAGGCAGCGGGCGAATTCGATGACCTTGGTCCGCCTCCATCCCTCAAGGAGGCGCCCTTCCCCCCACGTCCCGTGGGCAGTCGTCAGCACCTCGTGCGGACACCAGTGTCCTGAAGCGCGACGAGGCGTTTCGCGAGTTGAATGCTTTCTCGACGGTCGCCTGCATCTGAGCCACACCTGAAGCCATCAGGACCCCGTGACTTCAAGGAGGCGCGCGATGCGCAGCCACCGGATCGTCAAGATCCTCGTCACCGCGGCGGTCTCCGCCGCCCTACTTCCCCTCTCGACCTGGGTCGCCGGGTCGTTGATCCCCGACGCGCCGACACAGCGCGCCGCCTTCGCGTCGACGGCCCTCGGTCCTGCGGTGCCCACCATCTCCGCCGCCAGCCATCCGGGCGAAAGCCGGCTCCTGGCCGAGGGGAGCGAGCGGCTGACGGCCAGAATCGCCGCCCAGCAGGCGGCCCGCGCCGCCGCCCGCCAGGCCCGGCTGGACCAGCTGGCCCAGGAGCGGGCGTCCCGGGACGCGGCTGCGCCCCGGCCCGTCCAGGCCGCCGCCCCCGCCCCGGTGGGCGACGACGTCTGGGCCAAGCTCCGCAAGTGCGAGGCCGGGGGCAACTACACCCGCAACAGCGGCAACGGCTACTACGGCGCCTACCAGTTCTCGGCCGGGACCTGGCGCAGCCTGGGCTACCCCGGGCTGCCCCATCAGGCACCGCCCGAGATGCAGGACGAAGCAGCCAAGAAGCTCCAGGCCCGGGGTGGGTGGGGCCAGTGGCCCGCCTGCTCCCGCCGGATCGGGGCGCGATAGCCCGGTCGCTCTCTGGACGGAGGGAGCTACCGGGCTTCGGCCCTCACTCGGCGGCCGGGCCCGTGAAGTCGGGAGCGCGCCGCTGTTTGAGGGAGGCCATGCCCTCGCGGACGTCGGGACCGCCGAAACCGAGCGTCTCGTAGGCCACGGACACGTCGAAGATGGGCCCTGCCGCCCGCAGCCAGCCGTTGAGCGCCAGCTTCGTCCACCGGATGGCGCTCTGGGAGCCCCGGGCCAGCTGCCGGGCGACGGCCAGGGCCTTGTCCTGTAACTCGTCCTCAGGGACGCACAGCGCCACCAGCCCGATGCGCTCCGCCTCCTCGCCACTCACGGGCTCGCAGGTGAGGAGGTGGTAGCGGGCCTTGGCCAGGCCACACAGCAAAGGCCAGATCATCACCCCGTGGTCGCCCGCCGCCACCCCCAGGCGGGTATGCCCGTCGATGATCCGGGCGCTGGGCGTGACGATGGACACGTCGGCCAGGAGCCCCACCGCCAGCCCTGCCCCCACCGCCGGCCCGGTCATGGCCGAGACCACCGGCTTGGAGCAGTTGACGACGTTGTAGACGATGTCCCGGGCTTCCCTCATGACCCGGATGCGCTGCTCGAAGTCGTCGGCCATGGCAGCGATGAGCTCGAAGTCTCCCCCGGCCGAGAAGGCGTCACCGGCTCCGGTGACGACCACCACCCGGACCTCGGGGTCGGCATCGATGTCGGTCCACACCCGGGCCAGCTCGCTGTGCTGGGTGGGGCTGACGGAGTTCTTGCGCCCCGGGGTGTTGAACATGAGGCGCAGGATCCCGTCCTCCACGAACTCGAGGTCCAGCGCCTTGTAGCCCCGGTATGCCATGGGCCCGGAGTGTACGGATTCCTCATGGTCACAGGAGGCCGAGGTCGAGGGTGCGCCGGGCCTGGCCGGTCCACCACGCCAGCTCGGCCGTCCCCCGGGCCCGGAGGGAGGCGTCATCGGAGGAGGCGTCAAGGGCCTTGTTCCACCCCAGATCCACCACGGCGGCGAGCAGGGCCAGGCGTAGGGCCGTCTCGTCGTGGCGGTCGCCCTGCAGCCCGCGCACGTCCTCGAGCAGCTCGTCGGCGGTCGCCCCCACGCCCGATGCGCCCATGAGGAAGGTGGCGAAGTCGAAGGCGCCCGGTGCCTCGGTGGCCAGGTTCCAGTCGAGGAATACCACCTCGCCGGGTTCGAAGGCGGCGTTGACCAGCCACAGGTCGCCGTGGGCGAGGGTGGTCCCGCGGGCGGTGAGGGCCACGGCCAACGGAACGGGGTCGCGGTGCAGGGCGTTGACGGCGATGGCCACGTCGCCGGGGACGAGCTCGGCGAATCGCTCCCAGCCCCGCAGGGCGGAGCCGGCGATGGGATGGTCGTCGGCCGGCAGTGACCGCAGGCCGGCGGGGTCGAAGAGCGACAGCCGGGTGGTGAGCGGGCACAGCCCGTCGATCCGCTGGCCGGCGAAGGCGGCGTGCATCCCGGCGGCGGCGGTGAAGATGCGCCGGCAATCCGCCCGCCCCAGGACGGTCCCCCAGCCGAGGACGGCGTCGCCGAGATCGCGCATCACGACCACGATGTCGTCGCCGTCGTGCCAGCCGCCCAGGACCGGGTGAGCCACACCCGCAGGCAGCCGGTCGAGCACACCGGTGGCCCACAGGCACAGCTCGCGGCCCTCGCTGTCGCCCGACAGCCGCATGGTGAGGTCGGCTCCGGGCCGGGTCCGCTTCACCACCAGGCGGGTGCCGTCGTCGAGCTGGACGCGCTCGAGCTGGGCTCCGGAGCGGCCGTCGTGGCCGTCGAGCACCGTTCGCTCGACGGCCGAGGCCAGCATGGTGGGGTCGGCGGTGCGGCTCACGGGACCACCATCGGCGCCTCGGCGGCCTGGCGGGCAACGGTGGCAGGGTCCCAGATCCCGGTGCACGACAAGGCGTGTCCGGTGATCCAGCCGCCCTCGATGCGCAGCACGTGGACGTCGCGCCACCGATGCTCGCCGCCCTCGCCGTCGAAGCGCGCCTCCCGCTGCGCCACCAGGCCGCCGTCGGCGGTGGCGGTCCACCGGAACGAGCCCACGCGCACGCCGGGCAGGGACAGCTCCTCCCGCCGGAAGGCGTCGAGGATCCCGGCCCGGCCCTGGATCTGGAAGCGCCACTCGGGCACGTCGGCGTCGAGGACCACGTCGGGGGCGTAGAGCTCGGCCAGCGAGTCGTAGGCCAGCAGGCCGAGGCAGCGCGCCGCCCGCTGCGCCAGCGGGAGGTGGTCGCGGGCGAGCAGGACGAGCTCGACGGCGCCGGCCCCGGTCCCGGTTTGGCGGTGGACGTCACCGGGGGGGTCCTCCCACCACACGGTGTCGCCGGCGGCGAGCTCCCGGGTCTCGACCGGTGCCCCGTCGTCCAAGTGCTCGAACCGCTCGTAGCGGTCGGTGCCCTCGAGCACGTGGGCGATCCCCCAGCCCCCGTGGCCGTGAACCTCGGTCGGTCGCTGCGGCGGGAACCATCCCAGTCCGAGGACCGGGCCGCCGGGCCGGTAGGCCACGACCGCCGAGCGGCCGGTGCGGGCCGCCTCGGCCCGGGCGGCGGCGAGATCCAGCTTGGCCGCCGCTTCCGGAAGCCAGCCGGCGAGCTCGGCGAGCTTCTTCGGAGGACACCCCCACGCCCTCGGGCCATCGGCGGATGCCGTCGACCCGAGGCGGGCCACGGCCTCCTCGAGGAGCCAGGCGCTGCTCATGCCCCCATGGCCTCGAGGTTCTTGAGCACGACCTCGAACGTCACCGCCACCTGGTCGGTGGGGCTGAACTCGACGATCTCGGTCCCGGCGAAGAACAGCGGGAGGTGACCGGGGCGGGCGTAGTACGCCTGCCCGGCCGTGATTACGTCCTCGGAGCCGTCGGCGTAGCGGTAGACGAGCTTGCCGGAGAGCACCACACCCCAGTGGGGGCACTGGCAGTGGTCATCGGGCAGGCCCTGGAACAGCGGCGCCGGGTCGGCGTCGGCGGTGTAGGTCTCGAATCCGATGGTGTAGCCGTCGACATCCTCGTAGTGGCCCTCGAAGCCGTCCATGACCTCGACCTGCGAAGCCTGGTCCTTGCTGATCGTTCCCATCTGGTCCTCCTCGGGTGTCGGGTTCACCCGGGAGGCGTGAGAACTTCGGGCCCGGCGTGAGGACGCGCCTCACAGCTTCCAAGGGACGGGCTCGTCCGGGAGGTAGGCGCAGAAGGTGCCGGTCCGGATCGAGGCGCGCAGGTGGGCAGCCAGCGCCGGGTGGCCGGCCTCCACATGACCGAGCGCGTCCCGGATCCTTTGCGTGACGGTCGACCGGGCCCGCTCGGCGGCCGAGGAGCCAAGCCGGCGGGCGCGGCCGCCGAGCCCGTAGGCGACGCTCAGCTGCTCGAGCAGCGCCTCACGCTCGGCCGCCAGCCGGGCGGAGCGGGCGGTATCGGTGTGGCGATCGCTCTCGTCGAGCTCGGCTTCGAGCTCGCGCAGGCGCGCCGCGTAGGCCTCCCGAGCCGTGCGGTCGAGCACGGCGTCGCCCTCGCCTGCGACCACGGCGGTGCCGGCGAGGTCGAGGGCGGCGATCTCCCGGCCCGGCGAGGCCAGGAGGCGGGCGAGGTCGTGGAGGCCCTTGCGGTCCCGGACCCGCACCTCGGTGCCGCCCCAGGCCAGTTCCCACACCTCGCCGGCCCGCCGGAACACCGCCGGCATGGCGGGAAGCGGGCGGCGGGCGGCGGCCCGCCCGGCGGCGAAGGTGGCGCCGGCGGCCTCGTCGGCGGCCACGGCCGCGGCCAGGTGCCGGTCGGCGTCCGCCGGCCGGCCCATGGCCAGGGCGAGCAGGCCGAGGTACTCCTCCGTGCTCCCCCGGCACCACGCCCCGATGCCCTCCACCGCGAACTGGTCGCCGTAGGGCAGCAGGGCGTCATAGGCCCACGCCGCCGCCGGATGCCCGCCGATGCAGTCCACGATCACCGCCACCTGGCACATCAACGGGAGCCACTCGGCGTCGACGGGCACGTCCGGAATGCGGTCGGCGATGCGATCGAACACGGTCCGGGCCTCGGCCGGGTGGCCGGCGGCAACCAGGTTGAGCGCCCGGGCGATGACGACGGCGGTGGACTCGAGACCCTCCGGCGCGATCTCACCGAAGGCGACGAGGGCTTCGTCATCCCGGCCCTCGTCGACCAGGGCGCACCAGCGCTGGATCAGGCCGAGCAGGACGGCATTGCCACTTCCCGCCTGCTCGCCCAGCGCCATCGCCTCCTGGGCGAGCCGTTCGACCTCGTCGAACTCTCCGGCCATTCCTGCCCGCGTGCCCCGCCACAGCGGGACGAGCCACTGGTAGAGGGGCTGGAGGAGCGTACGGGCGACCACCTCGTAGGCGTCCACCTCGGCATCGAAGGCGCTGACGTCGCCCCGCTCCAGCACCGCCATCGCCCGCAGCCGCCGTCCCAGGAGCTCCAGGCGACGGTCCCCGAGGCGCCGGGCGAGCGCAACCACCTCCCCCGCCGCCTGCTCCCGGGCGGCGAGGTGTGCCGGGCCGGAGATGGCGTCGCAGTGGGCGGCGAGCGCCCAGGCCAGTGCCTCGACGTCGCCGCTGGAGCGGGCCAGGTCGACGGCCTCATCGGCCAGCGCCGATCGGCGATCGTGGCCCGAGCCATAGGTGAGGGCGATCGACAGCCGGCCGGACAGGCGGGATCGCAGGGCGGGATCGACCTCACCCAGTGCCGCCAGCGCCTCCTCGAGGAGGTCGATCTGGGTCTGGTCGGCCAGGGTGACCTCGAAGCCACCCCCG
>JBIOYN010000139.1:0-4220 GCA_044870155.1 Acidimicrobiia bacterium
CAGGACCTGGGTATCGCCCGACCCGAACAGGATGACGTCCCGGTGGGCCTTCTTCAGCTTCTTCCACGGCTTGTCCATGTCGAAGCCGTGCGTTTCCGCCACGGCCTGGAGCACACGGTTGAAGTACTCGCCCCGGAAGCCGGCCCACGGGGCGATGACCCCCCCGTTGAGGGACAGGTCCTCGTCGGAGACGACCAGCTCGGGGTCGACCTCGAAGCGGGTGCCGAGCCCGTCGCAGCGTTCGCAGGCGCCGTAGGGGGAGTTGAAGGAGAAGTTCCGGGGGGCGAGCTCGTCGAAGGACAGGCCGCAGTGGGCACAGGCCAGGTGCTGGGAGAAGGTGAGGGTCTCGGGCTGACCCTCGCCTTCCTTGGGGATGACTTCCACCTCGGCTACGCCTTCGGCCAGACGCAGGGCGGTCTCGAGCGAGTCGGTCAGGCGACGCTCGATCCCGGGGCGGCGGACGAGGCGGTCGACCACCACCTCGATGGTGTGCTGCTCGTAGCGGGCCAGGCGGGGCCGGGCCGCCTCCGTCCCCGTCAGCTCGATGACCTCGCCGTCGACCCGGGCCCGGGTGTAGCCCTGGCGCCCCAGGTCGGCGAGCAGCGATTCGTACTCGCCCTTGCGGCCCCGCACCACCGGAGCCAGGACCTGGAACCGGGTGCCCTCGGGCAGCTCCAGGATCCGGTCCACGATCTGCTGGGGGGTCTGACGGGTGATCTGGCGGCCGCAGTTGGGGCAGTGGGGCACGCCGATGCGGGCGTAGAGCAGCCGGAGGTAGTCGTAGATCTCGGTGATGGTCCCCACCGTCGACCGGGGGTTGCGCGACGCCGACTTCTGGTCGATCGAGATGGCGGGCGACAGGCCCTCGATGAAGTCGACGTCGGGTTTGTCCATCTGGCCCAGGAACTGGCGGGCGTAGGCGGAGAGGGACTCCACGTAGCGACGCTGGCCCTCGGCGTAGATGGTGTCGAAGGCCAGCGACGACTTGCCCGACCCCGAGATCCCGGTGAACACGATGAGCTGGTCGCGGGGCAGTTCGATGCTGATGTTCTTGAGGTTGTGCTCCCGGGCGCCCCGGACGATCAGCTGCTCGCTCACAGTGGTACCGCCATGACGGGCACACCGACCTCCTCGGCGGCGGCGGCGAGGTGGGCGGATTGATCTCCTTCCCAAACGCAGATGGTGGCACCCAGCAGTTGGGCGGCCGCCAGCGCCTCGAGCTGCAACAGGTTCAGGCGGTGCTCGCGGAGCAGTTCCGCCATCGGCCAGGACAGGTCGCGCAAGGAGACCAGGCGCACCGCCTCGGGGAGGTGGCGGCAGCTGGCCAGCAAGCGAGGCGCGTCCTCCGCCGGGAACCCGGCGAGCCGTGACGAGAGCGCGCCCGCAGTCCGCGTCGCCCCCAAGGCCCGGCAGAGGCGGTGATACCAGTAGCCGCTCGTGTAGAGGCGACCGCGGCGCCGGGCGCGCCGGACCACCGGCGGCTCGTTCAGGGCGAGACAGGCCATCAGCAGGTGATCATCGATGACGACGGTCACGGCCTACTCGGTCGCCAGGTCCGGCTCTTGGCGGCCGATCTCATCCACGATGCGTTTGTATTCCTGCGGCGGGATCGCCTCCCGGATCAGGCGCCAGAGGGCACCGTCACCTCCGGGTAACAGAAGGACGGACTCACCGAGGTCGACGATCTCGACCGTTCCACCCCCCTCGATCCCCCAGCGCCGGCGGACCTCAGCCGGGAGACTCAACTGGCCCCGGGCCGAAACCTTGAACGCACCTACGATCCGCGGATCGACTTGGTCATCTTGTAAGGCCACATGCTCAGCGTACATCAGCCGACTTCCCGCAGTTCCCGCTTCAGATCGTGGATCTCGTCGCGCAGGCGGGCGGCATATTCGAAGCGGAGCTCCGTGGCCGCTTCGTGCATCTCCTCCTCCAGGGACTGGATAAGGCGGGCCAGCTCGTCACCGGGCATCTCCAGCAGCTCCTTGCGCCGGGCCGCCTCCCGGCCCCGCAGCCGGCTCTTGCCCTTGGGGAGCGGCGCCCCCTCGTCGCTGCGGCCCCGGATCATCTCCAAGATGTCCGAGACCTTCTTGCGCACCGTCTGGGGGTCAATGCCGTGCTCGATGTTGTAGGCCATCTGCAGGCCCCGGCGGCGCTCGGTCTCGGAGATGGCCCGGCGCATCGAGTCGGTCACCTGGTCGGCGTACATGACCACCTGGCCTTCGACGTTGCGTGCGGCCCGCCCGATCGTCTGGATAAGCGAGGTCTCCGAGCGCAGGAACCCTTCCTTGTCGGCGTCGAGGATGGCGACCAGGGAGACCTCGGGCAGGTCGAGGCCCTCGCGGAGCAGGTTGATGCCGACCAGTACGTCGTACTCGCCCAGGCGCAGCGCCCGGAGGATCTCGACCCGCTGGATGGTGTCGATGTCGGAGTGGAGGTAGCGCACCCGCACCCCCAGCTCGAGGAGGTACTCGGAGAGGTCCTCGGCCATCTTCTTGGTGAGGGTGGTGACCAGCACCCGCTGGTCGGCCGCCTCCCGGGCCCGGATCTCGGCCACCAGGTCGTCGATCTGGCCCTTGGTGGGCCGCACGATCACCTGGGGGTCGATCAGCCCCGTGGGCCGCACGATCTGCTCCACCACCTGGCTCGACACCCCGAGCTCGTAGGGCGAGGGGGTGGCGCTCATGAACACCACCTGGCCCACGGCCTCGGTGAACTCGTCGAAGCGCAGCGGGCGGTTGTCCATGGCCGAGGGGAGGCGGAAGCCGTGCTCGACGAGGGTGTCCTTCCGGGAGCGGTCGCCCTCGTACTGGCCGTGGAGCTGGGGGACGGCCACGTGCGACTCGTCGATGACCATGAGGAAGTCTTCGGGGAAGTAGTCGAGGAGCGTGTAGGGCTTCTGGCCGGCGTCCCGGCCGTCCAGGTGGCGGGAGTAGTTCTCGATGCCCGAGCACACCCCCACCTCGCGCAGCATCTCCAGGTCGTAGGTGGTGCGCATCCGCAGGCGCTGGGCTTCGAGCAGCTTCCCGCCCGCCTCGAGGGCCGCCAGCCGGTCCTTGAGCTCGTCCTCGATCTGGTTGATGGCCCGCTCCATCCGGGCCCGCGACACCACGTAGTGGGAGGCGGGGAACACCACCAGCTTGTCCAGCTCCTCCACCATCTCCCCGGTGACCGGGTCGACGGACATGATGCGCTCCACCTCGTCGCCGAAGAGCTGGACCCGCACGGCCCGCTCCTCGTAAGCGGGGAAGATCTCGATGGTGTCGCCCCGCACCCGGAACTTGTTTCGGACGAAGTTCATGTCGTTGCGCTCGTAGGCCATGTCCACGAGCTTGGAGAGGATGGCCCGCTGGTCACGCTCCTCGCCCACCTCCAGCATGAGGAGCTGGGTGGCGTACTCGTCGGGCGCGCCCAGGCCGTAGATGGCCGACACGGAGGCCACGATGATCACGTCCCGCCGGGACAGCAGCGCCGAGGTGGCCGAGTGCCGCAACCGGTCGATCTCGTCGTTGATCGACGAGTCCTTCTCGATGTAGGTGTCGGAGGACGGGATGTAGGCCTCGGGCTGGTAGTAGTCGTAGTAGGAGACGAAGTACTCCACCCGGTTCTTGGGGAAGAACTCCCGGAACTCGCTGGTCAGCTGGGCGGCCAGGCTCTTGTTGGGGGCGAGCACCAGGGTCGGGCGCTGCACCCGGGCGATGGTCCCGGCGATGGTGAAGGACTTCCCCGACCCGGTGATCCCGAGGAGGGTCTGGAACCGCTCGCCGCTCTCGATCCCGCGGGAGAGCGCGTCGATGGCTGCCGGCTGGTCCCCGGCGGGGGCGAAATCGGACACGAGCTGAAACGCCGGCATCTCTGGGCATCGTAACGGCGGGGTCTGACAGTCAGTCCGAGGTGGTTTGCGCCCGACGTTTGTCCAGGTCAGCCCACAGTTCGTTCACCTGGCGGAGGAGGTTTTCCTCAGAGCCCGAGTTGTCCAGGACGACGTCGGCCACGCTCCGGCGGTCGTCGTCGGACGCCTGGGCGGCCATCCGCCGGCGGGCGTCGACCGGGTCCATGCCCCGCGCCACCAGTCGCTCTTCCCGCACGTCCGCCGGGGCCTCCACCACCACGACCAGGTCGTAGCCGCCCCGAGCCGCCACGACCAGCAGCGGCACGTCCATCACCACCACCGAACCCGGCGGCGTCGCCGCCACGCGGCGTCGGATCTCGAGGGCGAC
>JBIOYN010000140.1:0-4551 GCA_044870155.1 Acidimicrobiia bacterium
TGGCCGCCCGGCTGGTGGACGGCCAGCGCATCGCCGTCAGTCGCCGGGGTGAGCCGCCCCCGCCCGGCCCTGTGGACGCGCTGGCGGTGGCGAGCGGTGAGGCCACCGCGGCGGCCGGCCCCATCGATCTCAACACGGCCGGGACGGCGGAGCTGGAGACCCTCCCCGGGGTGGGCCCGGCCACCGCCCGCAAGATCCTGGAGGAACGGTCCCGCCGGGGCGGCTTCCGGTCCATCCGGGACCTGCTGGGTGTCCCCGGGATCGGCGAGCGCCGCTTCGCCGAGCTGCGGAGCCGGGTACGCGTCGACGGGCATGAGTGACCGGGTCGCCGCCCTGGTGGCGGTGGTGGTGGTGGCCGGGGCGCTGGTGGGGGAGCGCCTGGGACCGCCGCCCGGTGGCTGGTGCCTGCTGGCCGCCGTGGCCGCCACCGCCACCGCCCTGGCCGGGCCCAACCGGGCCCGGCTCCGCGCCGCGCTGGCGCTGGCCGCCGTGGCCCTGGTGACGGCGGCGCTCATGCAGCGCGCCCTCGACGGGCTGCACGGGGTGGTGGCCGAGCAGGCGGCGAGGGAGGCGCCGGTGGTGACGGCCGTCCGGCTGATCGACGATCCCCGGCGCCGGCACTGGAGCGCGCACGGGATGGCGCGGCTTCCCGACGGCACCATCGTCGCCCTGGACGGCCGGGGCCCGGCGGCCGGTCGTCTGCCCCTGCTCGCCGCCGGCGAGACCGCCGTCGTGTCCGGCCGCCTCCGGCCCCTGGCCGGCTGGGAGCGCCGGCTGCACTGGCGTCACGCCGCCGCCAGCCTCGCCGTCGACGACGTGGTGGACGCCACCCCTCCGGCGTCGCCCGGCATGCGCCTGGCCAACGGGCTCCGGGGGTTGGTGCTCTCGGGGTCCCGGCAGCTCCCCGAGGCCCCGGCGGCCCTCACCGCCGGGCTCCTGGTGGGCGACGACCGGGAGTTGCCCGAAGCCCTCGCCGCCGACTTCCGGGTCGCCGGGCTGTCCCATCTCCTGGCCGTGTCGGGCGCCAACGTGGCCTGCGTCCTGGCGCTGGCCGGGCCTGCCCTCCGCCGCTTCGGGCTGCGGGGCCGCTTCGCCGGCGGTGTGGCCGTGCTGGCGCTGTTCGCGGCCATGACCCGCTTCGAGCCGTCCGTGCTCCGGGCCTCGGCCATGGCCGGCGTCGGCCTGGTGGCCGCCTTCGCCGGCCGGCCCGCGCCAGGCCGCCGTCTCCTGGCCCTGGCTGTGGCCGGGCTCGTCCTCGCCGACCCGTTCCTGATCCACTCCCTGGGGTTCGGGCTCTCCGTCGGGGCCAGCGCCGGCATCCTGGCCCTGGCCCGGCCCCTGACCGCACGCCTGCCCGGGCCCCGGCCGCTGCGGGACGGGCTGGCCGTCACCGCCGCCGCCCAGATCGGCGTCGTCCCCGTCGCCCTCACCGCCTTCGGCAGCCTGCCCCTCATCGCCTTTCCGGCCAACCTGCTCGCTGCTCCGGCGGCGGCCGCCCTCACCCTGTGGGGCTTCGGTTCGGGCCTGGCCGGTGGGGTGCTCGGACCACTCGTTCCCGGGGCACCGGGGGCGTTGAGCGTGCCCACCCGGTGGTTGTCGTCCTATCTGGCCGGGGTGGCCTCCGTGGCCGCCCGGTTCCCCCTGGCGGTGGGTGGGAGAGGGCTCACCGCCGTGGTGGCCGTCAGTGCCCTGGGACGGCTCGGCTGGGGGCTCCTCGGGAGGCGCCGGGCCGAGCGCCGCCCTCCACTCCCAGCGGGCCGTCCAGCGCCAGGGCGCCCGGGCCCATGAGCAGCAGAGCGATGGCGCAGGCGGCGATGAGCAGATCGATCTCGAACCCGGTTCCGCCCGACCCCGGGGGGGCGATGAGACCGACCTGGGACTTGACCACGAAGGGGATCGCCAGCATCTGGGTGGCGAGGAGGGCGCTCCACACGCGGGTCAGGAACCCGGCCAGGAGGCACAGGCCCCCGAGCAGCTCGATGGCCACCACGACGTACCCGGTGACGCGGGGCAGCGCCATCCCGAAGACCTCGAGCTGGGACATGTTGTCGGCGAACTTTCCCGCTCCCCGGTCCAGCTTGAGATAGCCGTGATAGGCCATGACCGGCCCGACGGCCGCCCGCAACGCGAGGGCAGCCAGGCGGTCGGCGTCGGGAATCTCGGCGAAGGCGAGGCGGGCCACAGCGATGCTCCTTTCCCCAGGCGTCATCTCCAAGTTAGGGGATCAAGACGCGGCCGGTACGCTCCGGCGACCATGAACACCCTGCGGCTCGGAGGCCGGCGTTACGACCTCACCACCCGCACGCTGGTCATGGGCATCCTCAACCGGACACCGGACTCCTTCTACGACCAGGGTGCCACCTACGCGCTGGACGCCCTGCTGCGCCGGGCCGAGCAGCTGGTGGCCGAGGGCGCCGACATCCTCGACGTGGGGGGCGTGAAGGCGGGCCCGGGCCCCGAGGTGGACGAGGCCGAGGAGCTCGAGCGGGTGATCCCGGCCGTGGAGGCCGTCGCCACCCGCTTCGACGTGCCCGTGTCCGCCGACACCTGGAGGGCGTCGGTACTCGACGCCGCCTGTGCCGCCGGCGCCGTGTGCGGCAACGACATCAGCGGCTTCGCCGACCCCGACTATCTGGCCACCGCCGCCCGGTGGCAGGCCGCAGTGGTGGCCACCCACATCCGCCTCCGGCCCCGGGTCCGTGATCCCGAGCCCCTCTACGACGACCTGGTCGGGGAGGTGTGCACCTTCCTCACCGACCGGGCCGGCCAGGCTCTGTCCGCCGGGATCCCGGGCGAGTCGGTGATCCTCGACGCCGGGCTCGACCTGGGCAAGACCGCGGCCCAGAGCGCCGTCCTCCTCCGGGAGACGCCCCGCCTGGCCGCTCTCGGCCACCCGCTCCTGCTCTCGTCCTCCAACAAGACCTTCCTCGGCGTGTACCTCGACCAGGCCATCGACGAGCGGCGCTGGTCGTCGCACGCCGCCACCGCCTACGGCGTGGCCCGGGGAGCGCGCATCGTGCGCGTCCATGACGTGGCCGGTACGGTCCGGATCGTGCGCACCGTCCAAGCCCTCCTGGAGACGGAGGCGGCCGATCCGGGGACACCCCGAACCCCGGGCACTCCGGAGACACCCCGAACCCCGGGCCCGTGAACCCCGCCCCCGCCTACCTGGTGGCCGGCGACGACCCCACCCTGCGGGCTGAAGCCGTCCGCCGGCTGCTGGCCGACCTGCTGGGGGACGACGATCCCAGCCTGGCCCTGGAGGACTTCACCCTGGGCGGCCGTCCCGGGGAGGGCGATGCCGGCGACGAGTCGACCGAGAACCGGCCCCCGGTGCTGGCCGCCGCCCTGTCGGCCGCCTCCACCCCGCCGTTCGGGACGGCCCGGCGGGTCATCGTCCTGCGGGAGATCGGAGCGCTCGGCGCCGCCGACGCCGAAGCGCTGGCCCGCTGGCTGGCCGACCCGCTGGAATCCACCGTGCTGGTGCTGGTGGCCGGGGGCGGGCGGATCGCCGCCGCCATCACCAAGGCGTTCAAGGCGGCCGGGGGCCAGGAGGTCCGGGCCGCCGCCACCCACACCGGCGACGCCCTCGGTTCCGCCCTGGCCGCCGCCGGCCTGGCCCTCACGCCGGCGGCCGCCCGTCGGGTCAGCGAGTGGTTCGGCGACGACGCCGGGCGGGTCCTGGGCCTCGTCGACCTGCTGCACTCGGCGTTCGGTGAGGGCGCCCGCCTCGACGTGGACGACGTGGAGCCCTACCTGGGCACCTCCGGGTCGGTGGCGCCCTATCTCCTCACCGGCGCCATCGACCGGGGCGACACCGAGGGCGCCCTCGAGGTCCTCACCCGCCTGCGGGGATCCGGCTTCCACCCCCTCCAGGTCATGGTCGTGCTGCACCGGCACTACCAGCGGATGCTGCGCCTCGACGATCCGGACGTGGGGGGCGAGGCCGACGCCGTGGCCGCGCTCGGGGGCAAGGTCAAGGCCTACCCGGCCAGCCTCGCCCTGCGCCAGTCCCGGGCGTTGCGGACCGCCGGCATCGGGGCCGCCTACGAGGCCCTGGCCAAGGCCGATCTGGACCTTCGGGGGAACAGCGCCGCCCCCGAGGACGCCACCCTGGAGGTGTTGGTGGCCCGCCTGGCCCGGCTCTCCCGAGGGGCGGGGGTTGGCGGGGCGAGGCGCCCGGGCGGTACCCGGAGCCGGCGGTGACCGACGAGCCCGACTGCTAGCTGCCGGCTGACGCCTTCGCCACCCGCTTCATCAGCTTCGACTTGCGGTTGGCGGCCTGGTTCTTGTGGATCACGCCCTTGGCCGCCGCCATGTCCAGCGCCTTCACCGCCCGGCGGACCTTCTCGGCGCTGTCGTCGGCGCCGGTGGCCGCGGCCTGATCGGCCCGCTTGATGCGGGTCTTCAGCTCCGAGCGAACCGACTTGTTGCGCTCGTGGCGCCGCTCGTTCTGGCGGTTGCGCTTGATCTGGCTCTTGATGTTGGCCATAAGGCTTCGGGTCTCCACATACGTCCGGCAATGAAACCAGCGGGTTAGCGTAGCCGCTG
>JBIOYN010000141.1:0-2083 GCA_044870155.1 Acidimicrobiia bacterium
CGCCGCCGCCCCCGACCGGCCCGTGCTGTGGAGCGCGGAGGCGGGGTGGCTGACCGCCGGTGATCTGGATACCGCCAGCCGGCGGGTGGCCGGGCGCTTCTCCCGGGCCGGGCTGCGCCCCGGCGACCGGTTGCTCATGAGCGCGGCGTCGTCGGCCGGGTCCGTGGTCGCCCACGTGGGGGCGCTACGCCTGGGTCTGGTCGTCGTCCCCGCCAACACCGCCTACCGCGAGCGGGAGGTCGCCCACCTGGTGGCCGACGCCGCGCCGGCGGCGGCCGTGGTCGACGACGCCGAACGGGGTGCGTGGATCCGCCAGGCGGCCACCGGCGACGTCATCGTGGTCGGGCCCGAGGTCGACCTGCCCGACGGCGGGCCGGAGGACCGCCTCGCCCTCGACGCCGCCTCGCCGTCGGACCCCGCCCTCCTCGGCTACACGTCGGGGACCACCGGCGCCCCCAAGGGCGCGGTACTGTCCCATGCCAACCTGCTGGCCACCACGGAGGCCGTCCGCCTGGCCTGGCGCTGGGACGCCGGCGACCGGCTGGTGCTGGCCCTGCCCCTCTTCCACATGCACGGCCTCGGTGTCGGCCTGCACGGCACGCTCCTGGCCGGCGCGTCGGCCGTCCTCCTCCCCCGCTTCGACGCCGGCGCCGTCCTCGACGCCGCCCGGGACCACGACGCCACCCTGTTCTTCGGCGTGCCCACCATGTACAGCCGCCTGGCCGCCTCGCCCCGGCTGGCGGAGCTGTCCCGATTCCGGCTGTGCGTGTCCGGCTCGGCGGCGCTGCCCTCGGAGCTCTTCCGGCGGGTGGCAGCCGGCTGTGGCCAGGAGCCCCTGGAGCGCTACGGGATGACGGAGACGGGCATGAACGTGTCCAACCCCCACGACGGGGAGCGCCGGCCCGGCACCGTCGGCCTCCCGCTGCCGGGGGTGGAACTGCGCCTGGCCGACGGGGGGACGGGCGAGATCCTCCTGCGGGGACCCAACGTCTTCTCGGGGTACTGGCGCAACCCGGCCGCCACCGAGGAGGCGTTCGCCGACGGGTGGTTCCGCACCGGCGATCTGGGCGAGTTCGACGGTGCCGGCTACCTGCGCATCGCCGGCCGCCAGAAGGAGCTCATCATCACCGGCGGGCTCAACGTGCATCCCCGGGAGGTGGAGGACGTGCTCCTCACCCACCCCGGTGTGGCGGAAGTGGCCGTCGCCGGGGTGCCCGACGACGCCTGGGGCGAGGTCGTCACCGCCTGGGTGGTGCCCGCCGGCGCAACGCCCGAACCCAAGGAGCTCCTCGACCACGCCGCCCAGGGGCTGGCCGCCTTCAAGTGCCCCAAGGCCATCCACTTCGTCGACGCCCTGCCCCGCAACGCCCTGGGCAAGCTCCTCCGCCACCAGCTCGGAAGATGAACACCGCCGCCTTGACGGCGGCTTTTGACAGGGGCGGCGGCCCGCCCTTACGGTGCCAGGCGCAGACCAGGGAAGCCGGTGGGAGTCCGGCGCTGTCCCGCAACTGTGACCGGGGAGTGATCCGCCAACGGAGCCACTGGCCGTACGGCCGGGAAGGCGGCGGGGAGCGTCGATCCGGGAGCCAGGAGACCTGACTGCCTGTCGCCAAGGAGACGCGTGGACGTCGCAGGGGAAGGGCTCCGGTGATCACCCTCGTACTCGGGGGTGTGCGGTCGGGGAAGTCCGAGGTCGCCGAGCGGCTGGCGGGGCCGGGCCCCGTCACCTACCTCGCCACCGGGATGGTGCGAGGAGACGAGGAGTTCGCCGCCCGGGTGGCTCGTCACCGGGAACGGCGTCCACCGGGATGGTCCACCGTCGAGGAACCCAAGGCGGTGCCCGACGTGCTGCGGGAGCTGGTCGGGTGCGTCCTGCTCGATGCCCTCGGCACCTGGGTGGCCAACGTTCCCGACCCGGACCTCGACGACCTGGTCGCCGCCCTCACCTCCCGGTCGGGCGACACCGTCGTCGTCTCCGAAGAGGTGGGCCTGGGCGTCCATCCCGTCACCGAGGTGGGCCGGCAGTTCGCCGACACACTGGGTGATGCCAACCGGCGCGTGGCCGAAGTGGCCGACCGCTGCC
>JBIOYN010000142.1:0-5398 GCA_044870155.1 Acidimicrobiia bacterium
GGCCTCCGATCCCGCCGCCAACGGCGGCCCGGGGGCGGGGCGGATGCCCGAACAGGCCATCCCCCCGGGAGCCAGCCGCACCTACCGCTTCTACGCCAGCCCCGAGGTGGGTGAGACGGTGGCCGTCACCCGGGACTGGGGCGACGTCCTGCGCAACCCGGGCCTCGGCCTCTACGGCGCGGTGGTGGTGGGGCCCCGGGGTGCCCGCTACCGCGACCCGGTGACCGGCGCCGACCTGGCGGCGGCGGCGTCGTGGCGGGCCGACGTGGTCCCGCCCGAGGGACCGCCGTGGCGGGACTTCACGCTGCTGTTCCACGACTCCGACGACAGCATCGGCACCCACCGGATGCCCTACACCAACCACGTCCGGGGCACGACGGGGGTGAACTACCGGCTGGCTCCCGACATCCCACCCCTCGACGCCGTGGCCGGCGACCCGGTGCGCATCCACCTGGTGGCGCCCTTCAGCGAGCAGGCCCAGGTCTTCAGCCTCGACGGCCACCGCTGGCCGGTCGAGCCCGGCCTGGCGGGCACGCCACTGCGGTCGTCACAGGCCGTCGCCGGGGGCGAGGCCCTGACGCTGCGCCTCGACGGCGGTGCCGGCGGCCCCGAGCAGCTGGCCGGCACGTACCGGTGGCAGGACCACCGCCTGCCCTATGCGGAGGCCGGGGTATGGGGTCAGGTGCGGGTGCGCCCCGCCGGTGACCCGGGGCTGCCGGCGCTGCGGCCGCTGCCGGCGCTGCGGCCGCTGTCAACCACCCGCTCCCGGCCACCCCTGATCATGGCCGTCGCCCTCGCCGTCCTCATGGCCGCCGTGCTCTCCGTGCTCCGGATGGTCATCGCCCGCCGGCGCGCCTGAGTCACCCAGCGGGGAAGTGGCGCTCCAGCCATGACAGGGCGACCTGGAACCCCCCGATGTTCCCGCGCTCGAGGGCGACGTTGTGGCCGGCGCCGGGCTGGGAGTAGACCTCGACGCCGGCCGGGAACAGGGCCGGTGCGGTCTCCTCCATCCACTGCTGGGTGCAGGGGTCGGGGTTGCACATCACCCGGTCCCGCTCGCCCAGGATCCGGAGGGTGGGCACCCCGATCCGGGTGGTCAGCCCCGTGTTCTCGTGCACCATCCAGTTGATCTCGGCGCTGGAGAGGGTGTCCTTGGTCTGCTCGTCGGCGGCGATCACGGCCGGGTCGGTGTTGCTCTCCGTGTAGAAGAAGCCCCGCTTGCCGGGCTGGGTGGTGGCGTAGCCGGGATCGACGACCGTGTCCTTGAACTTCTCGTCCATGAACGCGGGATGGAACACACCGAACACCGCCAGGTTGCCCTGATGCGTCGGCCCCTGCATCCAGCCGGTTCCGATGATGCCGTCAACCCCGCCGTAGGTGGCGGCGGTGAGATCGGAGGTGAAGGTGCCGTAGGAATGACCGGTGAGCACGATCCTCGGGTAGTGCCGGCCGGCCACGCCGTGGGCGCGCACGGACTCCACCACCTGGTGGAGGGCGTCGGCGTTGGCGTTGGCGTCGACGTGGGCGGACAGCGTGGGACGGGTCGAGCGCCCGATGCCGAGGCGGTCGATGGCCAGAGTGTCGTAGCCGTGCTGGTTCATGAACCGGGCGTAGGAGTAGCGGCTGTCGACGCCGGGCAGCTCCCAGTAGACATGGGAGTAGGTCGACCCCGGGACGAGGATCTGCAACGTGTTGTCGTTCTCGACGGCGGTGGCGCAGTAGCGCCCGTGGATGGCCCCCGGATCGGCGCCGGGGACCGAGATGGGGGTGGACACGTCGCTGCAGGTGACGGACCCGGCCGTTCCTGCTCCCGCCGGGGTCGCCGCCATCGAGAACAACAGCACGAGCGCCGCCAGAAATGTCATCACATTCCGGTTTAGCCGCCATGGGTGGGAAGCGCCACCCCTCGGAGAGGACCTGTCGGAGGGCGTCGACGACATCGATGGCGGTGTGCCGGCCGCCGGCCACAACCACCCGCCCGCTGATGACGACGTGACGGATGTCGGCGGCGGTGGCGGCGAAGACGGCCATGGCGGCGGCGTTGGCGGGCCCGGCGCCGGCCGTCCGCACCGAGTCGAGGCCGATGGTGGTGAGATCGGCGTAGCCGCCGGGGCTGATCCGCCCGGCGTCGGGCCAGCCCAGGCTGGCGTGTCCCTGCTCGGTGGCCATGCGGAGCAGCGCGGCGGCGTCGTGCGTGCCGCGGACTCCATGGGCCAGACGTTCGTCGAGCTCGAGGGCGCGTGCCTCCTCGAGGAGGTCGACCACGGCGTGGGAGTCGCTGCCCAGGGTCAGCCGGGCGCCGGCGTGGCGGAGCGCCGGCGACGGGCCGATGCCGTCGGCCAGATCCCGCTCGGTGGTCGGGCAGAAGCAGCACCAGCACGAGGCGCCTCCGAGCCGGGCCACGTCGGTGCCGGTCAGGTGGGTGGCGTGCACGGCGGTGAAGCGGTCGCCGAGCACGCCGGCGTCGGACAGCAGCTCGGTGGGGGTCCGCCCGTAGGCGGCGGCGCACTGCTCGTTCTCGGCCAGCTGCTCGGAGACGTGGGCGTGGAGAGGGGCGCCCCGGGCCGCGGCCCACGAGCCCACGATCTCCATGGCCGGGGGATCGACGGCCCGCACGGAGTGGATGGCGGCCCCGGTGCGGACCCCCGGCGCCTCCCTCAGCCGCGATGCCCGCTCGGCCCAGGCGTGCGGGTCGGGGTCGGCGAAGCGCCGTTGCGTGTCGTCGGGGTCGACGCCGATCCCGCCGTGGAGGTAGCACGTGTCGAGGAGGGTGATGCGGATCCCGGCCTCGGCGGCCGCGGCCAGCAGCGCCTCCCCCATGGCGTTGGGGTCGTCGTAGGGGACGCCACCGGGCCCGTGGTGGAGGTAGTGGAACTCCCCCACCACGCTGATCCCGGCCAGGGCCATCTCGGCGAACGTCGCCCGGGCCAGCCGGCGGTAGGACTCGGGATCGAGGGATGTGGCCAGCGCGTACATCTGTTCCCGCCACGTCCAGAACGAGCCCGGCCCGGCGTGGGTCCGGCCCCGCAGGGCCCGGTGGAAGGCATGGCTGTGGGCGTTGGCCAGGCCGGGGATGGTGAGCCCGGGCAGCCGGACGGCACCCTCGGGTGGCGCCGTGAGCCCCGGTTCGACGGCCGTGATGCGCTCCCCGTCCACGGACACCAGGACGTCCCGTTCGGCCTCTGCGCCTCCGAGCCAGGCGAGCTCGCAGTGGAAGGCGGGCATGGCGTGGGCGTTACGAGCCGACGCGCCGGACGAACTCGGTGATCCGGGCCACGAAGGCGTCCCGGTGGTGGCGCTCGAACTGCTCCCAGGTGGTCAGGGTGGTGGTGTCGACCACCCGGTCGAGGAACAACTTTCCGTCAAGGTGGTCGCACTCGTGCTGGAAGGTCCCAGCGGTCAGCCCCCGCCTGATCTCGTCGTGCTCGTTCCCGTCCCGGTCGAGCCAGCGGGCCCGGATGTTGACGTGGCGCATGACGTTGCCCCGCAGGTTGGGGACCGAGAGGCACCCCTCGTTGATCTCGACCAGCTCGTCGTCGAGCGGCTCGATCACAGGGTTGACCAGGACGGTGAGGGGGATCGGCGGCTTGTACGGGTAGCGGGGGTTGTGGTCGACCTCGACCACGGCGATCCGGACCGGCTCGTGGACCTGGTTGGCGGCGATGCCGGCGCCGTGGGCGTCACGCATGGTGTCGATGAGATCGTCGATCAGGCCCTGCGGCTCCGGCCAGGCCAGCTCGTCGGCCGTGACCTCCCGGGCCCGCTGCCGGAGCACGGGATGGCCGACGGTGGCGATCTTGCGGATCGTCATCGGCCCGATGATGCCAGACCCCCGTACCCACCCGGCATGATGTTGCCCGTGCCTGAAGACACCGGCCCGGTCTACCGGGCCTCCACCGCCAACCGGGTCATCGCCTCGGTGGTGGTCGCCGCCGCCCTCGGGGTCAGCGTGTGGGCGATCGCCACCGACGGGTCGCCGCTCAAGGTCGTCGGCTTGACCGCGGTCGCCACCATCGTCGGCTTCCTGGCTTTCTCCGCCATGCGCTTCGAGGTGCGGGCCGAACCCCAGCACCTCCTCGTGTGCGGGGGTGTCCGTCGGCGGCGGATCCCGTGGTCGCAGGTCAAGAGCTTCGGCGTCGGAGGCCCCCGGGGGAAGGACGTCTACGTGGAGCTGACCAACAAGCGCCGACAACGCCTTCCCGTGGTCGACATCACCAACCAGCAGACCTCCCCCGCCGAGGTGCGCGACGCCCTGCAGCGGTACTGGAGGACCCATCGCCGCTGACCCCTCGGACCACAGCCGGTTCCGGGGGCCCTACGCCGATGGACCGCCGCCCGGCGCGCTGGCGGTGGACGCCCCCTCCCTGCGGGCCTTCGGCCTGGCCGAGGTGCGCCGGCAGCTCACCGTGGTCGCCGTCCTCTTCGCCCACGTCCTCCGGGCCCTGGGGCGCTGGCTGCGTCACCCCCGCCGGCGATCGTGGAAAGCCGCCCTCTCCGAGGGCGTGGTCGACGCGCTGTGCGCGCTGGGACCCATGTTCATCAAGCTCGGCCAGCTCATGGCCTCGTCGCCCAGCGTCTTCCCCGCGCCCCTGGCCGAGGCGGCGCTGGCGTGCATCCGGGAGGTGCGACCCCTCGATTCGGCGACGATCCGGGCCGCCATCGAGCGCGACCTCGGCCGCCCGGTGGCGCAGATCTTCGCCACGTTCGACGACCGGCCCATCTCGGCCGCCTCCGTCGCCCAGGTTCACGGCTGCGTGCTCCCCGACGGCCGCCAGGCGGTGGTCAAGGTGCAGCGGCCGGAGCTCCGCCGGACCGTGGCCTCCGACCTGCGCCTCCAGTGGCGGCTGGCCCGGACCCTGCAGCGGCTGTCCGGCTTCGCCCGCGACGCCAACCTGACGGGCGCCATCGAGGATCTGCACACCGTCACGTTCAACGAGTTGAACTTCACCCTCGAAGCCCATCGCCAGAGCCGCTTCCGGGACGCCATCGGCCGCTTCGGCGACAACCTTTCGGTGACCGCCCCCGAGGTCTACTGGGAGTACTGCGGCCCCAACGTGATCTGCATGGAGCGCCTCTTCGGCGTGCCCCTCGACGACTTCACCGCCGTGCGGGCCCGCAACGGCGACGGCGAGCTGGCCATGCGCCGGGGCGTGAAGGTCTGGGTCGAGGCGTGCCTGGTACACGGCCCGTTCCACGGCGACGTGCATGCCGGCAACATCTGGGCGCTCGACGACGGCCGGGTCGCCTACCTCGACTTCGGGATCATGGGCGAGCTCAACGACGCCTGGAAGCAGGTCCTGCGCGACATCTTCGAGACGTCGGCCATCGACAACGACTTCAGCCGGGTGGCCCGGGCCTACAAGCGGGTCGGCGCCTTCACCGACGACGCCGGCACCGA
>JBIOYN010000143.1:0-3398 GCA_044870155.1 Acidimicrobiia bacterium
CCGAGCGGCGGGGACTCGACGTCGCCGTGCTGGACGAGCGCCGAGTGGTGGTGGACGACCCCGGGAGCGGATTGACCCCTGCTGACCTGGAGGCGGTCCTCAGCCGTCTCCGGCCCGTGGCCGTGGCCATGGACTCCCCGCCGGCGTGGGGGCGGACGGGGGGGAGCCGCCAGGGGGAGCGGGAGCTGGCCGCCCTCGGAGTGTCGTGCTTCCGGACCCCGTCGGATCCGGAGCGGTGCCGACGCCCGTTCTACAACTGGATGCGCGTCGGCCACGCCGCCTTCGCCGCCGCCCGCCGGGCCGGCTACGACCTGTACCGGGGTGGGCCGGTGGCCGGGTGCGCCCTCGAGGTGTTCCCCCATTCCACGGCCGTGGCCCTGGCCGGCGCCTCCCCGCCCCCGGGGACCACCCGCCGGCCCGGGGCCAAGGCGGCCTGGCGCCGGTCGGTGCTGGAGGGCGCCGGGGTCGGCACCTCCCGGCTGCGCACGCTCGACCACCTCGACGCCGCCCTGGCTGCCCTCACCGCCCTCCTGGCGTGGCAGGGTTGCTGCTTCACACTGGGCGATCCGGACGAGGGCCTGCTGGTCGTCCCCGGCCGGCGCCCCGCCCGGCGGTTCCCGAGAGAGGTCTGATGGGCGGCGTGTCCGGCTACGACGAGCTGCGCGATGAGGCCGGGCGCACCCGCCAGCACTGGCGGCTGGTGGAAACGTCGCTGCTGGCCGCCGACGCCAGCACCCTGACCCGCACCCAGGAGCGGGTCCGGCGGCTGCGCCGGCACCAGGGCACCTCCCCGGCGGCGCCCGCCCGCCCCGACCGGATGGGGGCGCTCGACCCCATCCCCCACCTGGTCACGGGAACGGACTGGGTGGGGGTGGAGGCCGGGCTGGAGCAGCGCGCCCGCCTCCTCGACGGCGTCCTGGCCGACCTCTACGGCCCCCAGCGGCTGATCACCTCGGGGGTGATCCCCGCCACCGTGGTCTTCGCCCATCCGGGCTTCCTCCGCCCCTGCGCCGGGACGGCCCCGCCCCGGTGGCTGGTGGCGGCGGCCTGTGACCTGATCCGGGGCCCCGAGGGCCGGTTCCTGGTGCGGGCCGACCGGGTCGCCACCCCCGAGGGACTGGGCGAGATGCTCTCCGCCCGGCGGGTCCTGGCCCAGCTCCATCCCGAGCTCTACCGGCGGCTGGGCGTCGCCCGGGTGGACGCCTTCTACGACACCCTGCGCTCCACCCTGGCCGGCCTGGCCCCGGGCGGGGCGGACAACCCCCGCACCGTCATCCTCACGCCGGGGCCGGGGTCGGAGGCCTTCCCCGAGCACGCCTATCTGGCCCGCACCCTCGGGCTCACGCTGGTGGTGGGATCCGACCTGACCGTGCGCCACGGCCGGGTGTTCGTGAGGTCGGTGGCCGGCCTGGAACCCGTGGACGTGGTGCTGCGCCTGGTGGAGGACCGCTGGTGCGATCCCCTGGAGCTGCGGAGCGGCTCCAGCCTGGGACCCCCGGGCCTGGTGGAAGCCAGCCGGCGGGGCGCGGTGGGGCTGGCCAATGCCCTCGGTGCCGGGCTGGCCGAGAACACCGGGCTCGCCCCCTTCCTGGACGGAGCGTGCCGGGCCCTGCTGGGTGAAGAGCCGGTACTGGCCTCGGTGCCGGCCTGGTGGTGCGGCGACGACGACGCCCGTCGCCACGTCCTCGGCGGCCTGGAGAACATGGTGCTGCGTACGGTCGACTCCGGTGAGACCTTCGCCGGCGCCAGCCTCGACGCCACCCGCCGGGACGTCCTGGTCGCCCGTATCGAGTCCCGGCCCGAGCTGTGGGTCGCCTTCGAGGGTGTGGAGGCCAGCACCACCCCGCTGGTCCACGACGGGGCCGTGGCTCCCGGCCGCCTCGGGCTGCGGGCCTTCGTGGTGGCCGACGGGGACGGCTGGTGTGTGCTTCCCGCCGGCCTAGCCCGGGCCGTGCTCGACGGCGGCGGGCACCCCGCCGGGATCCCGCTGGCGGTGCGCAAGGACGCCTGGGTCCTGGCCGAGGACCGCCACCGCCTCTCGGCCCCGGTGCTGAGCCTGGCCCAGGTCGACCTGGCCACGTCCCTCCCCAGCCGCAACGCCGAAGCCCTGTACTGGATCGGTTGGCACGCGGAGACGGCCGAAACCGCCATCCGCCTGGTGCAGACGATCGCCTGGGAGCTGGACGAGACGCCCGAGCTGGCCACCGAGGCCGGGGGCGCCTGGGTCTCGGTCTTCCTGCGCTGCTTGTCGTGGACGGCCGAGAATCCGAAGACGCCGGCCGAGGGTGAGCCCTTCGAGCTGCCCCGATCGGGCAGCGCCGACGAGGGTCCGCTCGACGACATCCTACGCCGGGTGCTGCTCGACGAAGCCCTGGGCTCCAGCCTGGTGTCGTCCCTCTCCGGGCTGCTGTCGGCGTCGCTGTCGGCCCGCGAGCTGCTCTCCACCCACACCTGCCAGGTCCTCGTCGCCCTCGAGGACCACCTGGGCGTGCTGCGGCGCACCCGGGGCCTGGCCGAGGCGCAGGAGACGGCGGCGTCGACCCTCACCCACCTCATGGCCCT
Source organism: Acidimicrobiia bacterium (assembly GCA_044870155.1). Lineage (GTDB taxonomy): Bacteria > Actinomycetota > Acidimicrobiia > IMCC26256 > BP-133 > CAWBJP01. Next base: position 2,563 of record JBIOYN010000143.1, read on the forward strand.
GGTGGGGCTGTCCGCCGAGTCGATGGTGCGGGACCCCGGTTGGCTCTTCACCGACATCGGCCGGCGCCTGGAACGGGCCCGGCTGCTGCTGCGGATGCTGCGGGAGACGCTGGTGGACGACGTCGACCCGGAGATCCGCGGCCTGGTGTACGAGACGCTCCTCGCCTGCTGCGAGAGCCTGGTCGCCTTCCGGCGCCGCTACCGCTCCGACGTCGAGATCGGCGCCCTGGCCCAGTTCCTGTTGAGCGACGCCGGCAACCCCCGCTCTCTGCGCTACCAACTCGACCAGCTCCGCTGGGACCTGGAGCGCCTGCCCGGCGAGAGCGCCGGCGATGCCGTGGCCGAGGTGGGGGCGGCGCTCGGGTTCGTCCTCCAGGCCGACGTGGACCTCCTCTCCGTGCGGGGCGGGCGCCGCCCGCAGCTCGAGGACTGGCTGGCGGCCGTATCCGGGCACCTGGAGCAGGTGGCCGACGCCGTCCTGCTCACCTACTTCGCCCACGTCCCGGTGCGTTCGCTGTCCATGGCCGCCCTCGGGGAGCGACCTCGCCCGGCGCTGGTCACGAAGGCGATGGCGTGATCTACCGCCTCCGGCACGAGACCCGCTTCGCCTACGACGGCGCCGTGACCCACGGCTACAGCGAAGCCCGGCTGCTCCCCCGGGCCACGCCCCGCCAGCGGGTGCTGACGTCGAGCCTGACCATCGATCCCGAGCCCGACGACCGTTCCGAGCGGGAGGACTTCTTCGGGAACCGGGTGGTCTACCTGGGGATGGCCCACGTCCACGGCGTCCTGGTGGTGACGGCCGAAGCCGAAGTCGAGGTGGGCGCCGCCCCCGA
>JBIOYN010000144.1:0-5300 GCA_044870155.1 Acidimicrobiia bacterium
CGCCGGCCTTCGGCCGCCCTTGACACCGGCTCCGAGCATGAAAAATGAAGCAGATATCGCCCCTCAGGCGGCTTGTTGGCCAAAGACTCCGGTGGTTGACGGGAAGCATTCCCGTTGACCACCAGAACCTCGGATGTCCGCAGGCTCGATTCCCCGCTGCGCGTACTTTCCCAAGCGGCCGACGTCCTGCCGCAGTGGTCAACCCGACCCACGGATACAGCAGGAGGACCGAAAATCCGTGCCCAGAATCGCCGGAACGGTGGGAGGGGTCTAGGACCGGCGGTTGAGCCAGCCGCCCTCGTGGCCGGTGCGGGCGGCGACCAGGCCGGCGAGGATCGACAGGGCGATCTCGGCGGGGGTGCGCCCGCCGAGATCGAGGCCGACGGGGGTGTTGAGCCGGCCGAGCTCGTCGCCCAGCCCGCGCTCCCGGAGCGAATCGAGGTGGGCGGCGGTGTGGCGGGCGCTGCCCATCATCCCCACGAAGCGGGCCGGCGAGCGCAGGAGGACGCCGAGCTGGCCGGCCAGGCTGGGAGCGTCGTGGTCGGTGGCCACGGCGTCGGTGGTGGGGCCGGGGGTGACGGCGTCGAGGGAGGTCTCCACCCGGCCGGCGGCGGCGACGTGGGCCGGCGTGACCCGCTCCGTCCGGTCCTCGACCAGGACGGTGGTGTAGCCGAGCTCGGCGGCGCCCCGCAGGACGTGGAGGGCGACGGGCGTGGCCGAGAGCACCACCAGTGTGGGCCGGGGGGCCAGGGGCTCGAGGTAGACGTCGACCGACCCCAGCTCGTGGGTGTAGGTGGCCAGGGTGGGCTGGCCGCCGGCCAGGAGATCGGGGGCCGAGGCCATCGCCTGGGCGTCGAACTCGGAGCAGCCCAGCGTGCCCGCCAGCGGCCCGTTGCGGCCCAACAGCAGCTTCTGGCCCGGCCGGCACGGCGGCGATCCGTCGGTGCGCACGGCGGTGGCCAGGACCACGTCCTCGCCCGCCTCCTGGCGGCGGGTGGCTTCGGCCATGGGGTCCAGGGACATCGGCCGGCAGTGTAGGGAAGGGGCGCGGTGGTGGAAGAATGCCGCCCATGGCGACGCTCTCTGATGCCGAGATCGACAGTGCGCTGGACAAGCTCCCAGGCTGGAGCCGGGACGAGGGCCAGATCACCAAAGTGTTCAAGTTCAAGGGGTTTCCCGAAGCGGTCGGGTTCGTGGAGCGGATGGTGGGCCCGGCGGAAGCGGCCAACCACCATCCCGACCTCGAGATCCACTACAACCGGGTGGTGGTGAGCCTCTCCACCCACTCCGAGGGGGGCGTGACGGCCAAGGACACCGACCTGGCCGCCGTGTTCGACGGCCTCGCGTAGGGCCACCACCTCACCCGCCCGTCTCCAGGCTCAGGCCGCCACCGGGGTGGCGGGCCCCCGCGCGCCGAGGGCGCCGGCGCTGTGCAGGAGACGGAGCCGGCCGGCGGCCCCCTCCTGTTCCAGCCAGCGGGCGACGATCAGCATCTCGGCGGCGTCGGCCGGCGAGACCGGAGCGGGCGGTTTCGGCAACGGCCCGGACGGGCCGGGGAGGCCCGGGGTGAGCAGCCGGCCGCCTTCGATGACCAGCCGCACGCCCCCGGACTCGACCTCCACCCGGCCGGCGGCCCGGACGGTGTCGAGGAGCCGCTGACGGCGGAGGGCTTCGGCCAGCGCCTGGTACTGCTCCCGGGTATCGGCGGCGTCGGCGAACCGGCGGCCGGCGGCCAGGCGGTCCATACGGGCGGCCAGGGGCCCGAGGAGCACGCCCGGTTCGCCGGCGACAGCCCGGCGCAGCAGTTCGCTGCCCGCCGTCTGGATCGCCTGGCGGACGAGCCGGGCCGCCCGGGTGGAGGGGAAGGGCCCCAGGTAGAGGGTGCCGTCGGGGCGGGGCCGGTGGACGACGAGGAGCCGGGGTGGGTGCCCCCCGTTCGCGGCGGTGAGCTTGACGTAGGCGGGCGCCGGCCGCCGCCCCCGGGGGCCGGACAGCACCGGCTGGGAGGCGGCCACCAGGCGGGCCTCGACCACCGCAGCCTCCAGCGGGTGGCGGCAGACCAGGTGGTCGATGCGGGCCGTCTCCCGGACCAGCCGGCGGGAGCGGCGGTCGTCGGCGGCGAGGTGGGCCCGCACCCGGGCCCGCAGGTCGCCGGCCCGGCCCACGTGGAGCACCCGGCCGGCGGCGTCCTCGAAGAGGTACACGCCGGGGCGGCGGGGGAGCCGGGCGGCCAGGGGCAGCTTGGCCAGGGCCAGCGGGCTGGAGGGAAAGGCGAGGAGGTCGTCGAGGGCCAGCACGCCGAACGTCCCCGCCCGTTCCAGCAGCCCGTGGAGGACCCCGGCGGTGGCCAGCACGTCGTCGAGGGCCCGGTGCGTGGGGGCGATGTCGGTGCGGAAGAACCCGGCCAGGGTGGACAGCCGCCGGTCGGGGACCTCGCCGGCCAGCAGCCGGCGGGCCAGGGCGAGGGTGTCCACCCGGGGCTGGTGCAGGGGCCGCCGCCCGGTGGCGTGCAGGGCGGCGTCGAGGAACGACGTGTCGAAGCGCAGGTTGTGGCCCACGAGCACGGCGTCACCCAGGAACTCGAGCAGTGACGGCAGCACCTCCTCGATCGAGGGGGCGGGGACGAGGACCGCCTCGGTGATCCCGGTGAGCACGGTGATGACGGGCGGCACCTCGCACCCGGGGTTGATCAGGGTCTGGAAGGTGCCCAGGCACTCGCCGCCCCGGAACCGGGCCGCTCCCACCTCGATGATCCGGCTCCGCCCCGGTGCCATCCCGGTGGTCTCGAGGTCGACGACGGCGAAGGTGACCTCGAACAGCGGGGTGACTGCGCTCAACATGAGAGGACGGTAACGACGGGGTGAGACAGCGAAGCAGACGGGAAAGACGCCGGGAACCGTCGCCCCGGCGTTACCCTCCGAGGCGTGAGCCCGCCCGACCGGCTCGTGGGAGCCCTCTGTCTCGTCGTGGCCGCCGTGGCCGCCACCTGGGGTCAGGGCCCGGCCGAGGAGGCCGACCACCGGGCCGCCGGCCGGGAGACCCTCCACGTCACGGTGGCGGGCGAGACGGAGGAGCGCGACGCCGGCACCGTCGCCTCCACCACGGCGCCGCCCCCGACCACCACCTCCACGGCCAAGGCGGGGCCCGCCGCCACCACGACCACCGCCCCGACGACCACGACCACGGCCCCCCCGTCGAAGGAGGCCGACCAGGCCCTGGCCCAGCGGGCCGTCCTCGTACCCGCCGACCTGCCCAGCGGGTTCGTGGTCGTGCGCCCGGCCCCGTCCGCCACCACCGACGTCGACGGGCCCTTCGAGCGCTGCCTGGGCTCCGACGCCGCCGCCCTCACCGCCGCCGTGCGGGCCAAGGCCCGCTCGGGGGAGTACGGACGGTCGGGGGCGGGCACGGTGTCGTCGTCCTCGGCGGTGATGGACACCCCCACCTCCGGAGAGAAGGTCCTCTCGGCCCTGGGCACGCCCAGTGCCCGGGGCTGCTTCGAAGGCCTGATCAACGCCCGCCTGGCCCGCAACCCCAAGCTGTCCGAGGACGTCCGGGGGACCATGTCACCCCTGGCCGTCTCCGGCTTCGGCGAGCAGTCCACCGGGTTCCGCTTCGAGGTCCAGCTTCCGGCCGAGGACGTGGAGAACGAGCCCGCCGAGGAGGGTGGCAAGGTGCCCTACATCGCCGACTTCGTCTTCGCCCGCAAGGGCCGGACGCTGGTGGTGGTGGAGTTCGGCAACCTCCGCCAGCCCTTCGCGCCGGGCGACCTCATGTCGGTGGTGAACAACCTCATCCGCCGGGGGGAGTAGGCGTTCTGTGGCCACCCGCTACCGCTGCAACGCCTGCGGCAACCTCACCCGCTTCGACGTGGTGGCCACCACCCGCACCCGGGCCTTCTGGCACTACAGCGTGGGCGGCGACCTCCGGGTGGAGGACGAGGAGGTGCTGGAACGGCGCGTCGAGCAGGTGACGTGCCGGTGGTGCGCGGCGACCGGCGGCCAGATCGAGGAGCAGTCAGTCGCCGAGTAGCTGGATGACGACCTTGCGGCTGCGGGGCCGGTCGTCGAAGTCGATCATCACCACGCGCTGCCACGTCCCCACCTGGAGCTCCGACTTGGCGAAGGGGAGGGTGACGGACGGGCCGATGAGAGCGGCCCGGGCGTGGCTGTGGCCGTTGGTGTCGGCGTTGCGCTCGTTGTGCTGCCAGGTCTCGTCCTGGGGGGCGACCCGTTCGAGCACGGCGTTGATGTCGGCGTTGCAGCCCGGCTCGCACTCGATGGTGGTCATCCCGCACGTGGAGTGGGCCACGAACACGGTGCAGAGCCCATCCCGGAGTCCATGGTTGGCGATGGCCTTCTGGGCGTAGGACGTGAGGTCGAGGATGTCGCCGTCGCCTTGGGTCTCGAGGGTGAGCTCGTCGTATCGTGCCTGCATGCGATCCCTCCACGGCGGGGACACCCGGCGCCCCGGGAGCCTGCTCCGGGGGACCTCGGACGCCTCAGTGTACGAAGGCTGCTGGGGGAAGACGCAACGAGGCCGTCGGTGAGCGACCCCGCCACCCATCCCCTGAGTGACGCCGACGGCGGCGACGAGCCCACGCTCGCGGCCCTGCCCGACGGCCTGCTGGCCCCGCTCCTGGAACTGGCCGGCGACGTCCTGCGGGCCCTTTCTCCCGCCGACGTGCCCGCCGCCGCCCGGCGGCTGGCCACGTTCGACCGCCGGGGCCTGGCCACGCCCGCCGCCCGGGCGCAGCTGCGCCGGCTGCTGGACACCGACGAGGCGGTGGCGGCGGCGGTGGCCGACACCTACGCCCGCAGCCCGGAGGCGGGCGCCGCCCTCGAGCGCTGGGATCCCGACCAGTCCGTGGCCCGGGTGGCCCAGGCCTCGGCCGACGGGCAGCTGCCCACGCTCGTCTGCGCGCTCTACACCGTGCGCCCCGCCGGATGGGAGTTCGCCCTGGGTCTGGCCGTGGCCACCTTCGAGGCGCGCCGGGCCGAAGCCGTGCTCGCCGAGCAGATGAGGGTGCTGGAGGAGCGGGCCGCCACCCTGGAGGAGGCCAAGCGGCGGGCGGAGGTGGCCAGGGCGGCGGCCGAGGCCCAGACCGAGACGCTCGACGGCCAGCTCAAGCAGGCGCGCCGGGCCCGGCGGGGAGACGAGGAGCGGGCCATAGCCGAGCTGACGGCGGCCCGGGCCCGGATGGGGGAGCTGGAGGCGGAACTGGCCGAAGCCGTCCGCCGGCGAGGGGAGGCGGAGGCCCAGGTCAAGGCGGAGGCCCGCCGGGCGACGGCCGAGCAGCGGGC
>JBIOYN010000145.1:0-7845 GCA_044870155.1 Acidimicrobiia bacterium
GCCGCCCCCCGCTTCGTCCACGATGGTCAGGCCCTCGACGTCGGCGGTGATGTGGCCGCCGTTCACGTCGGTGCCGTCGACCAGGATCCGGTCGGCCTTGGTCCTGGGGGCGCCCGGTTCGGCGCCGTACTTCCAGATGCCCCAGTCCTGCTCGCCGATGAAGAGGCTGCCAGTGTCGTCGTCGGTGGTGCAGCCCTCGACGGCATCGTTGGAGTTGGCGTTGACCGGGTGGGGCTCGATGTCGAAGGGATCGCCCGCCGCTCTGGCGTTCACCTTTCCGCCGTCGTCGAACAGCTCGAACTGCTGGAGGATCCCGCTCGGCGCCACCCGGAAGGCGAAGAACTTCCCCGAGGCGGCGCTGTGGTACATACAGAACCCGTGGGCCGAGGGCACATTGAACTCGCCGCCCACGGTCACGTTCTCGAGCTTGCGGCTGGCCGGGTCGAAGCGGAAGAAGCGCAGCACGCCGCCCCCGGAATGGCCGCCGCCGGCCATGCCCACGAGGTCGATCGTCGCTCCTCCGAGGGTGAAGGCGGTGCGGATGTCGACGTTGTTGGCGTCGCCCAGGTCGAGATGCTGGAGCCGGGCCCCGGTCAGGTCGTAGACGTCGATGGCGTGGGCCCCGTGGTCGGCGCCGATCACCACCGAGCGGGTGGGGTCGGCGGGGTCGACCCAGATGGCCATGTCGTCGACGCTGTCGCCGCTGGCGTCGGACGGGGTGGTCTCGACGACGGCGGGCACGGTGACGTCGGGTGTGCCGGCGGACGACGGGAGCGTCCCACCGGCCAGGAGCCCGGCGGCGAGGCTGCCGGTGAGCCATACGGCGCGGTGGCGCCGGCGACGGGCCGAGCTCGAGGCGGCATGGGTGGCCATGGCGAGTGGTCTCCTCGTTCCTGAAGGGCGCTTAGACGGCGAGGGCGGCGACGGCCACGATGGGGGCGGCCGGCGGGTGGTCGCCGAGCGATCCGTGGAAGGGGCGGTCGGAGAAGTTGAAGATCCCGCCGTCGGTGGCCACCATCAGATAGCCGTTCCCGAAGGCGACCATGCCGGTGACGGGCTGGTTGAGGCGGGTGGCGCCCATCGATCCCCGGAAGGGGGCGTCGAAGGCGAACACGCCGCCGTCGGCGGCCACCAGCCAGTAGCCCGTCCCGTCGGGGTCGGGGACCAGTGACTGCACGGGGGCGTTGAGCTTCTTGTCGCCCATGGATCCGAAGAAGCGGGCGTCGCCGAAGGTGAAGATGCCGCCGTCGGAGGCCACCATGTAGTAGCCCTGGCCCGACGGGGTGGGGATGGAGTCGAGCACGGGGCCGTTGAGTCTGACCGCGGCCATCTCCCCGAAGTGGCGGGCGTCGCCGAAGGTCAGCACCCGGCCCCTGGTGGTGAAGACCCAGTAGCCCTGGCCGGAAGGGGTAGCGGACAGGCTCGTCACCGTCTCGCCCGCCGCCAGGCGGCCGCTGTCGACGCCGCCGAGACCGGGGGCGTCGCCGTGGGCGGAGACCCGCCCGGCGGAGTCGACCACCCAGTACCCGTTGCCCGAGGGGGTGGGCTCGAGGTCGGCCGCTTCCCCGGGCCGGGCACTGGCGGGAGGCATGGGGGCGTCGCCGTGGCTCACGGCGCTGCCGAAGGGGTAGACGCGACCGTCGGTGCCCAGCATCCAGTAGCCGGAGCGGCCCGCAGGGGGGCGCGGGGCGGGATCGTCGGGGACCTGCCGGGGCTCGACGGGAGCGGCGTCCTGCGGCGGCGGGGCGGGCTCCGGTGTCGGCCCCGGGGCGGGGGCCGGCCGGGGCGGGATGTAGTTGGCGATGACTCGGATCCGGCTGTTGCCGGTGTCGGAGATGTAGAGGTTCCCGGCGTCATCGAAGATGGCATGGCGGGGGTTGGCGAGCAGGGCCACGTCGACGGGGCCGTCCTTCCGGCCCTGCTGGCCGGTGGGTGAACCGGCGGCGGTGGTGATGATCCCGGTGTTCACGTCCACCCGCCGGACGCGGTTGTTCTCGCTGTCGGCGATGTAGACGTTGCCCATCCAGTCCACCCCGAGGCCCCGGGGGGCGTTGAGCTCGGCCTCGAGCGCCGGCCCGCCGTCGCCGCCGGGGCCCTTGACCCCGCTCCCGGCGATGGTGGTGATGATGCGGGTCTCCCAGTCGATGGAGCGGATCTTGTCGCCGTCGCGGTCGGCGACGATGAGGTCGTTGTCGATATCGAAGACGATGTTGCGGGGCGAGAACCCGGACTGGAGGGCATGCACGCCGTCGGGCCCCCCGAGGACGCCTTTCTGGCCGGCCCACGTCTCGATGTTCCCGGTGACGGGATCGACGCGGCGGATGACGTCGTTGCCCATGTCGACGATGTAGATGCCGTCATCGGGCCCGACCAGCGCGATCTTGGAGTCGGACAACCTCGCCTGGGTGGCGGGGCCGCCGTCGCCGCTGTAGCCGGTCTGGCCCACGCCGGCGATGGTGGTGACCATCCTGGTTTGGACATCGATCTTGCGGACGCGGTCGTTGACCGGGTCGCCCACGATGACGTTGCCCTGGCGGTCGACATCGACGCCGTGCGGGGCGTTGAACAGCGCCTGGTCGGCGGGACCGTCCCGGAAGCCGGCGTGGCGGGGAGTGCCGGCGAAGAAGCTGATGGTGCCGGCGGCGTCGACGTAGCGGATGACGTGGTTGAAGGTGTCGGCGATGTAGTAGCCGCCCTTCCGGTCCATGGCGATCATGCGCGGCCCGTCCAGGCCGGCGTCGGCCGCCGGCCCGCCGTCGCCCGAATAGCCCTCGCCCAGGCCGACGGCGGTGGCCATGAACTGTTCAGCCGTCCACCCCGTCCCCAGCATCGGAAAGCCGCCCAACAGCGCGGCGGCGGTGAGCCCGATGACGATCCGGCTCCGCGGCCGGACAAAGCGACGCATGCGGGACACTTCCATCCCCCCATCCCCAGTCCGCCGGCTGCAGGGGCAGCGCGGCAGGACACGACCTGCCCCGGACTGTCCGGTCCGGGTTTTCGTAACAGGTTCGTGGGCTTTGGGTGGCTCTCCTGCCTTGCGCGGCAAGCGCGGCGAAAGGTCCCGTAGGGCAGGGGACCGACGACCGCAGGCCGTACTGGATCAATGTGAATGTCCCCCGCCATGCGCTGGCGCGCTTCGTCGCGTGCCTCCTCGCCGTCGCCCTGCTCCCGCTCCTGCCCGCCGGCGCCGGGACCGTGCCGTCTTCGCCGACGGCCGACGGCCTGTGGCTGGTGGCGGGGGACGGCGGCATCTTCTCCCACGGCTCGGCCGCCTTCTACGGCTCGACGGGTGCCATCCGCCTCAACCAGCCGGTGGTGGGGATGGCGGGCACGCCGTCGACCGCCGGTTACTGGCTGGTGGCCTCCGACGGGGGCATCTTCTCGTTCGGCGACGCCGCCTTCTTCGGCTCCACCGGGGCGATGAGGCTGAACAAGCCCATCGTGGGCATGGCCGCCACCCCAACGGGGCTGGGCTACTGGCTGGTGGCCACGGACGGGGGCATCTTCTCCTTCGGCGACGCCGCCTTCTTCGGCTCCACCGGGGCGATGAAACTGAACAAGCCCATCGTGGGCATGGCCGCCACGCCCTCGGGCCGGGGCTACTGGCTGGTGGCGTCCGACGGTGGGATCTTCTCCTTCGGCGACGCTGCCTTCCTCGGCTCCACCGGCGCCATCAACCTGAACCGGCCCATCGTGGGCATGGCGTCGACCCCGTCGGGGCGGGGCTACTGGCTGGTGGCGTCCGACGGCGGGATGTTCTCCTTCGGCGACGCCGGCTTCTTCGGCTCCGCCGCCGGCACCGGGCGCACGGTGGTGGGCATGGTCCCCACGCCCACGGGGCGGGGTTACTACCAGGCCACCGACGCCGGGGAAGTCGTCCCCTTCGGTGACGCCGTGCTCTCGGCGTCCCCCGCCCGGTTCAACTCGAAGCTGATCGGCCTGGCCGGCGCCCACCGGCCCGCCGTCCGCCCCCTCCCCCCGTCACCCGTTGAGCCGGAGGTGGTCGAAGCGTCCACCACCACGACCGCCACCACCGGGCCCCACCTGCTCACCCCCGCCGAGAAGGGCCGGCCCAACATCCTTGTCATCGTCATGGACGACCAGCGGGCCGACGGGACCCTCGACGTCATGCCCCTCACCCGCAAGTGGTTCGCCGAGGCCGGCACCACCTTCGTCGACGGCTACGCCAACACCCCGCTGTGCTGCCCGGAGCGGGGAACGATCTTCTCGGGCCGCTACATGCACAACCACGGGGTGGTCAACAACGGCGAGGCCAGCAAGCTGGACAAGAAGTGGACGATGCCCCGATACCTTCAGGAGGCCGGCTACCGCACCGCCCTGGTGGGCAAGTACCTCGACGGTTGGGGCGAGCACAACGCCCCGCCCAACTTCAACCACTTCGCCATCACGGGCGGGGGCTATGTCGACGAGTACTTCAACGTCGACGGCGTGGGCGACAACGCCGACTACTCCACCGACTTCATCGGCGAGAAGTCACTCGAGTTCCTGGCCGACTTCGAGGCCACCGACGACGCCCGCCCCTGGTACCTCCACGTCACCCCCCACGCCCCCCACGACTCGACCGACGGGACCTACTCGTGGCCCGAGCGCCATAACGACACGCCCATCCCCGCCTGGGAGCCGACCCCGGCCGTCACCGACACCGACCGCGACGACCAGGTGGAGTACATCCGCAACCAGAGCCAGAGCGAGGAGCGCTCCCGCTTCACCCACGACGGCCAGGTCCGCACCCTGCTGGCCGCCGACGAGATGGTCGACACCCTCTTCCGCCGGCTGGCCGACACCGGCGAGCTCGACAACACCCTCGCCGTCTTCACCTCCGACAACGGCTACTCGTGGGGGGAGCGGGGCGTCACCAGCAAGGGCCTGCCCTACGTGGAGTCGGTCAAGGTGCCCTTCCTGGTGCGCTGGCCCGGGGTGTTCCCCGCCGGCGCCATCGACGCCCGCCCCGTCGGCGGTGTCGACCTCCTGCCCACCCTGCTCGACGCCAGCGGCACCGTCCCCCCCATCCTGGGCTATCCGCTCGACGGGCGGTCCTTCCTGCCCGGGCGTCCCGGCCGCGACCGGATCCTCCTCGAGTTCCGGGCCGACCACCGGGAGATCCCGCCCTGGGCCTCACTGCGGGCTCCCGGCTGGCAGTACATCGAGTACTACGAGGTGGGAACCGAGACGGTGCACTTCCGGGAGTACTACGACCTGAGCGCCGACCCCTGGCAGCTCGACAACCTGCTGGCCGACGCCGACCCCGCCAACGACCCCGACGTCGGCGTGCTCGCCGCCCAACTGGCCGCCGCCCGCCACTGCAAGGGAACTGCACTCCCACAGGGGTGTCCTTAAGCGCAAAAACAGGAATCCGACCCTTCGGGGTCAAATCCAATCCCGACCATCAGGCGCGGTGCCGCGCCGTCACCTTCCCCTCGGAGGCTGGGCTGTGTCTTCGTTTGCTCTCTCTGTGCGCCGCGACCGCGCTCGCCGGCGCCCGCTCCTCCTACTGCTGGCCGCCACCCTGTTGGCCGGCCTGCTGCCCGTGCTGGCCGAGTCCCCCTCGGGGGCGGCCACCCCGCCCGCCGGCCACGGAATGTGGATGGTGGCCCAGGACGGCGGGATCTTCTCCCAGGGTGAAGCCGCCTTCTACGGCTCCACCGGCAACATCAAGCTCAACCAGCCGGTGGTGGGGATGGCGGGCACGCCGTCCATGAAGGGCTACTGGATGGTGGCCACCGACGGGGGGATCTTCACCTTCGGTGACGCCGGCTTCTACGGCTCCACCGGGGCGATGAAGCTGAACAAGCCGGTGGTGGGTATGGCCGCCACCCCCACGGGCCAGGGCTACTGGCTGGTGGCCACCGATGGCGGGATCTTCACCTTCGGCGACGCCGCCTTCTACGGCTCCACGGGTGCGCTGAAGCTCAACCAGCCCATCGTGGGCATGGCCACCACCGCCACCAACAAGGGCTACTGGCTGGTGGCCGCCGACGGCGGGATGTTCACCTTCGGCGACGCCCAGTTCTATGGGGCGGCGGCGGGCACCGGCCGCACGATCGTGGGCATGATCCCCACGCCCACCGGCCTCGGCTACTACCAGGTGACCGACGCCGGCGAGGTCATCGGCTTCGGCGACGCCTACCTCTCGGCGCCGGCGGCCAAGCTCAACCAGAAGATGATCGGCGTGGCCGCCGCCCACAAGCCGGTGGGCGACCCGTCGGCCACGACCGTCCCCGGGGGCCCCACTCCCTCGACCGGCCCGGACACCACCCCGACCACCGCGCCGCCCGCCACCGGGCTGCTCACGCCGGCCCAGAAGGTGGCCCAGAGCGGCAAGCCCAACGTGATGGTCATCGTCATGGACGACATGCGCGTCCAGGGGATCATGGACGACCCCACGGTGCTGCCCAAGACCAAGCAGTGGCTGGCCAGTGGCGGTACCACCATCACCGAGGGCTACGCCACCACGCCGCTGTGCTGCCCGGAGCGGGGCACCATCTGGAGCGGCCGCCTGCCCCACAACCACGGCATCGTCGACAACTACGACGGTGACACCCTGGACCGGGACTGGGTCATCCCCACCTACATGAAGGGCGCCGGGTACCACACCGCCCTGGTGGGCAAGTTCATGACTGACTGGCACTACGCCACCGCCGCCGAGGGCCGATACGACCTCGACCCCATGTTCGACGACTACGCCGCCTTCCAGGGCGGGTACGTGGACGTGCCCTTCATGGTGAAGAACCCCGACGGCACGAAGGGTTTCGAGCGCACGAGCGACCCCGCCGACTCGGCCAGCGACGACTCCAGCGACTACATCGGCGACAAGGTCAACCAGTTCGTCAACGCCTACGAGGTCAACGACGCCCAGCCGTGGTACGTGCACGTGGCCCCGCACGCGCCCCACGACGACACCACCGAGCCCTTCTTCAAGTGGCCGGCCCGCTTCAACGACACGCCGGTGTCGTCCTTCGAGCCCACCCCGCCGCAGAGCGTCGAGGGCCTGCAGGCGCCCGACGCCAAGGCCCAGAAGGCCGACAAGGTCAAGGCCATCCAGAGCAAGCAGATCGAGCTCTCGTCGGTGCTGACGTATCACGACGGCATGCTCAAGACCCTGCTGGCCGCCGACGAGGCCATCGACAAGATCATGAAGAACCTCGAGGCCAAGGGCGAACTCGACAACACGCTGGTCATCTTCACCTCCGACAACGGCTACTCGTGGGGCGACCGGGGCGTGGACTCCAAGGGCTGGCCCTGGGCCGAGGACACCAACGTTGCCTTCCTGGTGCGCTGGCCCGGGGTGGTGCCCGCGGGGGTCACCGACTCCCGTCCGGCGGGTGGCGAGGACATCCTCCCCACCCTGCTCGACGCCGCCCAGTACACCCCGGCCCAGTACGGCCACCCCCTCGACGGCCGCTCCTTCCTCCCGGCTCAGGCGGGCAAGGAGTTCAAGCTCCTCGAGTTCGGTCCCCGCGTGGGCACCAACCCCACCCGGGAGGGCGCGGGCTGCACGGAGCCGGCCGGCGGCAGCTGCTACCAGGCCCACCGGGGCATCCCCACCTGGGCGTCGATGCGCACCCCGACCTACCAGTACATCGAGTGGTACGAGACCGACAACACCACGCTCCAGACCGTCAACGGCAAGGAGTACTACGACCTGGTCAACGACCCCTGGCAGCTGCAGAACCTGCTGGCGGACGGCAACCCGGCCAACGACCCCGACGTCAACGCCCTCTCCACCAAGCTGCGGGACATGCGCACCTGCGCCGGCACCAGCGGCCCCACCGCCTGCCCGTAGCCAAGCGAATCACACTCACCAAAGTGCAGGAGGCCGCGCCC
>JBIOYN010000146.1:0-43168 GCA_044870155.1 Acidimicrobiia bacterium
GCGCCCGGCGATCCGGTAGCGGACGGGCTGGTAGACGGTCCACCACTGGGGACCGGCGATGTGCTCGTGGACCGGCGAGATCTCGACCCAGCCGTAGCCCGCCGGGCCCAGGGTGTCGGTGCAGGCCGTGGCCACGGAGTCGAAGCTCCACTGGAACAGCGTGGCCGTGACCTCCTTGTCCCCGGGCGGCGCGGCCCGCACGGGGGGCGGGAGGGCGAGGGCCAGCGTCGCCGCCAGCAGCGCCACCCGGCGGCAACGCCGCATCACTCCCGCCCGGGAATGAGCACCGCCGGCATCTGGCACGGGCGCAGGTCCTTCACCAGGTCGTCCATGCGCCGGTGGATGGGGGCGTCGCCGGCCCGGGGCCAGGGCGCGCCGGCCCGGCGGGCGGCCACCACCCGGTCCCAGTCCGCCAGCCACGCCTCCGCCGGCCGGTCACCCTGCAGCGTCTCGGGCCCCAGCGCCCGCAGGCGCGCCACCATGGCCTCCACGGCCCGGTTCCGGGCCTCGTCATCGGCGGTGGCCGCCACCTGGCGCCGCATCTCCTGGCAGGCGGCCAGGGCCTCATTCCGCACCGGGGTGCTGTCCAGCGACTTGGCGTCGTCCCGGCCCTCGAACACGTAGGGCCCGATGGCCCAGGCGGCGCCCACGAGCAGCGTGACGGCACAGCCGGCGAGGAGTCCCTTGTGGGCGGCCACGACCCCCAGAGAATGCCCGACGCCCCCCGCGGGCCGGGAACTCACCCCTTCGTGACGTCACCGCCGAGGTAGGCGGCCTTGACCGACTCGTCCTCCAGGAGGGATCGGGCCTCGGAGGTCTTGACGATGCGGCCCGTCTCCAGCACGTAGGCCCGGTGCGCCCGTTGCAACGCCTGGGCGGCGTTCTGCTCCACCAGGAGGATGGTGGTGCCCTGGCGGTTGATCTCGGTGATGGTGTCGAACACCTGGGAGACGACCTTGGGGGCCAGGCCCATCGACGGCTCGTCCAGCAGCAGCAGGTGGGGACGGGCCATGAGCGCCCGCCCGATGGCCAGCATCTGCTGCTCGCCCCCCGACAGCGTCCCGCCGGCCTGCTTGATGCGCTCCGACAGACGGGGGAACAGGCCCAGCACCCGCTCGATGTCGGGCCGCAGGTCGGCCCGCCGCCGGCCGTAGGCGCCCATCTCCAGGTTCTCCCGCACCGTCATGCCCGGAAAGATGCCCCGCCCCTCGGGGGCATGGGCCACGCCCATCTCCACCAGGCGGTGGGGGGCCGCGCCCACGATGTCCCGGCCGCCCAGGCGGATGCACCCCTCGGCCACCGGGCGCAGGCCGGAGATGGTCTTCAGCGTGGTGGACTTCCCGGCCCCGTTGCCGCCGATGAGGGTGACGATCTCGCCCTCGTCCACGTCGAGGGAGATCCCCTTGAGCGCCTCCACCTTGCCGTAGCGGACGCGGACGTTCTCCAGCTCAAGCAGCATCGGTCGTCCCCAGGTAGGCCTCGATGACGCGGGGATCGGCCTGGATCTCCTGGGGCGGCCCCTCGGCGATCTTCTCGCCGAAGTCGAGGACGGCCACCCGGTCGCACACGCCCATGACCAGGCCCATGTCGTGTTCGATGAGGACGACGGTCAGGCCCGAGTCGCGGATCTTGCGGATGAGGCCCACCAGCGCCTTCTTCTCCGAGGGGTTCATGCCCGCCGCCGGCTCGTCGAGGAGCAGCACGCTGGGCCCGGTGGCGATGGCCCGGGCGATCTCCAGGCGGCGCTGGTCGCCGTAGGGGAGGTTGCGGGCCAGGTCGTCCGAGCGCTGGGGGATGCCGACGTACTGCAGCAGGCGCTGGCTCTCGGCCCGGCCGTCGCGCTCCTCGCGGCGGTGGCGGGGGAGCCCCAGAAGGGCGCCCGGCACGCTGGTGTGGTGACGGGCGTCCGCCCCCACCAGCACGTTCTCCAGGGCGGTGACGTTGGGGAACAAGCGGATGTTCTGGAACGTGCGGGCCACCCCCGCCTCGGTGATGGCGTGCGGCCGCTTGCCGACCACCGAGTGCCCGTTGACCAGGATCTCGCCCCCGGTGGGGCGGAAGAAGCCGGTCACGCAGTTGAACAGCGTGGTCTTGCCGGCGCCGTTGGGCCCGATGATTCCGAAGATCTGACCCCGGCGCACCGACACCGACACCTGGTTCATGGCCACCACACCGCCGAAGGCCATGGTCACGTCGCGCAGCTCGAGGACGGTCTCGGCGGCCTCGATGTCGACGGGCAGCTCGGCGGCGGCATCGCCATCGCTCCCACCCCCGGCGTCGGCCCCGCCCCGCACGGCGGGGACCTCGGCCGGCTCCTCCTCCACCACCTCCGTGGTGGTGACCACGGCGCCGGCCAGGCCGCCCGCCCCGCCCGCTTCGGCCAGCTCGGCGGCCCGCTGGCGGCTGGGGATCAGCCCTTGGGGCCGGAACACCATCATCGCCACCAGGGCGGCCCCGAACAGCAGCACCCGGTACTCGGTGATGGTGCCCACGTTGCCGCCGGTCAGGTCGTTGAGCCGGTCGGTCAGCCACGCCCCGGCGGGCGCGTCCCGCAGGTACTCGGGCAGGAAGGCGATGGCAAAGGCGCCGGCCACCACGCCGGGGATCGAGCCCATGCCGCCCAGCACCACGGCGGCCAGGATGATGACGGAGAAGAAGAACGGGAAGTTGTCGGGGTTGATGAAGGCGACCTTGCTGGCGTAGATCCACCCCGCCAGCCCACCGGTGGAGGCGCCCATGGCGAAGGCCCACAGCTTCATGGTGAAGGTGTGGACGCCCATGGCCTCGGCGGCGTCCTCGTCCTCCCGGATGGCCGACCATGCCCGGCCGACGCGGGAGCGGTTGAGGCGGAGGACCATGACGATGGTCAGGATCACGGCCACCAGCGTCAGGTAGTAGTAGGGCAGGGGCAGCAGCGCGAAGTTGGCGCCGAGGAGCTTGCCCGGGTGGGCGATCCCGGTGATGCCCCGGGCCTCACCCAGCGACCCGCTGTTCTGGGCCACGATGCGCACGATCTCCCCGAAGCCGAGGGTGACGATGGCGAGGTAGTCGCCCCGGAGGCGCAGCGTTGGTGCCCCCAGCGTCACCCCCGCCACCATGGCGATGACCACGGCCACGGGGAGGGCCTCCCATGCCGTCCAGTGCGCCTTGGTGGTGAGCATGGCCGTCGAGTACGCCCCCACGGCGTAGAAGGCCACGTAGCCCAGGTCGAGGAGCCCGGCCGCGCCCACCACGATGTTCAGCCCCAGGGCCAGGAGGATGTAGACGCACACCGGGAAGAACAGGATGCTCTGCCAGTACCGCTCCCGGGGCCCGGTGATGAGCAGGGGAAGGACGACGAAGAAGGCGAGGATCGCCACCGCGGCCACCATCCGCGTCCACCGGGGCTGGCGGGCGAACCAGCGGCTCACCGGGTCGACCACCGCCAAATGGGAGCGGACGACGGCCAGCCGCTGGCGTCGGGCGGCGGTCGGGGTCACGCCCGTGCCTTCCCCAGCGACTCGCCCAGCAGTCCGGTGGGGCGGAACATGAGCACGAGGACGAGCATGGTGAAGGCGAAGACGTCCTTCCACTCCCCGCCCAGCACCGTGGCCCCGTAGTTCTCCAGCAGGCCGAGGGCGAGGCCGCCGACGAGGGCGCCCCGGATGTTGCCGATGCCACCGAGGACGGCGGCGGTGAAGGCCTTGATCCCGGGGAGGAAGCCGATGTTGTAGCGGGCCGCCTCGAAGAAGATCCCGTAGAGCGTCCCCGCCGCCCCCGCCAGCATGCCGCCGAGCAGGAAGGTGAGCATGACCACCCGGTCGATGTTGACGCCCATGAGGGCGGCGGTCTCGGCGTCCTGGGCCGTGGCCCGGATGCCCCGACCCAGGCGGGACTTGGCCACGAAGCGCTCGAGGGCGATCATCAGAACGAGGGCCCCGAGGATCACCAGCACCTTGTCGGCGCGGACGTTGGCGCCGAAGAAGTCGACCAGCTCCCGCTTGGCCAGGATGCGGGGGAACCCGAGGAAGTCCCGGCCGTAGCGGGCGGCGAACAGCTCCTGGAGGAACAGGGAGATCCCGATGGCGGTGATCAAGGCCGCCAGCCGGGGTGCCCCCCGGCGTCGCAGGGGCCGGTAGGCGATCCGCTCCACGGCCACGGCCACGCCGCCGGAGACGGCCATGGCGATGGCCATGACGACGATCACGGTGACGGCGAGGCCCAGCCCGGTACGGGGGTCGTCGGCGATCTCGATGCCCAGGCCGTGCATGGCGAAGAGCGAGGTGAAGATCCCGATCATGAAGATCTCGGAGTGGGCGAAGTTGATGAGGCGCAGCACGCCGTAGACCAGCGTGTAGCCCAGGGCGATCAGGGCGTAGATGGCCCCCAGCGTCAGCCCATCGAGGGTCTGAGGCCAGAACTGGTCCTTCAGGCAGCTGAAGCAGTGCTCGATGGTGGCTCCTCATGGGGACGGGGGGCGTCCCTGACGCCCCCCGTCCCAGCTTCCCATGCGCAGGGCCTCAGCTACCGGCCAGCTCCGACGTCTTCCCCAGCTCGGTGATCTTCCCGTTCTTCACCTCGTAGACGAACACGTCGCCCGCCTTGACGTTGCCGTTGTCCTCGAACTGGATGGTCTTGGACACGCCGTCGTAGCTGTCCAGGGTCTCCACGTAGTCGAGCAGCTTGGGCCGGGTGTCGTTCCCGGCCTCGATGCCCTGGATGAGGATGTTGATGGCGTCATAGCCCTCGCTGGAGTAGGTGCCCGGGTCCCGCTTGATGACTTCCTTGTACTTGGTGGCGTAGGCGCCGCCCTTCCCCTCGAGCTCGGGGGTGGCCAGGCGGCAGGGGCAGGTGAGGAGGGCGCCCTCCCCGCCGGCGGCGCCGGAGCTGGTCACGAAGCCGGGGTCGAGGGAACCGTCACCACTGATGAACTTGGCGGTCACGCCGGCGTCGGTGAGCTGCTTCTTGAACCGGCCCGCCTCGTTGTAGTAGCCGCCGTAGAACACCATGTCGACCTTGCCCGCCCGCACCTTGTTGACGGCGGCCGAATAGTCCTGACCCTTGGGGTCGATGGCGTCAGTGGTCGACGTGTCGACGCCGCCCTCCTTGAGCAGCGGCAGCACGCCCTCCCACAGGCCCTTGCCGTACTCGCTGTTGTCGTGGATGAGGGCGACCTTCTTGGGCTTGATGGACTTGAGGACGTAGTCGGCGACGCCCTTGGCCTGCACGCCGTCGTCAGGAATGACCCGATGGAACACCTTGGTGCCGGGGACGACGTCGGGCAGGGCGACGTTGGTGCAGGAGGCACTGATCATGACCAGGCCGGCGGCGTCGAGGTCGGGCAGCACAGCCTTGGTCTCACCCGAGAACGTCGGCCCGACGATACCGATGATCGACTCGTCCGGGACGTACTTGTCCTTCTGTCCGGGCGCCTGCTCGGGCAGGCCCTGGGTGTCGAACTGCTTCATCTCGTACGTGTACTTGGTGCTCTTGGCGTTCCACTCCTCGAGCGCCACTGTCATCCCATCCCGGATGTTGATCCCGAGGTTGGCGTTGTCACCCGTGAGCGGGCCGACGAAGCCGATGGCGACCGTCTTCTTGCCATCGCCGGATGTCTCGCCGCCCGAGCTGGATTGGTTGTCGTCGCTGCCGCATGCCGCCAACACCATGGAGGCGGCCATCACGCCGGCCGCCCACCGGCTCCATCGGGACCTGGTCATGCAGAGCCTCCTCGCTCGTCCCGTCCGTCCGTCACTCGTGGGTGAAATACGGACGCGGCGATAGGGTACCCAAGGTGCGTTCTCCCCTAGCGGACACCGGCGCGGCCGCGGACAAGCTGCGGGACGTTCGCGCCCGTTTGCGACATTTGGGGCGCGTCGTGGTCGCCTGCTCGGGCGGTGTCGACTCCTCGCTCCTGGCCGTGGTGGCCGCTCAGGAGCTCGGCTCGGGCGCCCTGGCGGTGACGGCCGTGTCCCCCGCCGTGCCCGCCGAGGAGGTGGCGGCCGTGGCCGCCCTGGCCCGCCAGTGGAGGTTCCGGTGGCAGGGGGTGCGGACCGCCGAGCTGGACCGCCCCGGCTACGTGGCCAATGCCGGCGACCGCTGCTACCACTGCCGCTCCGAGCTCTTCGACGTGCTCGGCCCCATCGCCGAGGCCGAGGGGGCGGTGATCGCGGTGGGCACCATCGCCGATGACCTCTCCGACCACCGCCCCGGCCAACGCGCCGCCGCCGAGCACGGGGTGCTCACCCCCCTGGCCGACGCCGGCTGCACCAAGGCCGACGTCCGGGCCGCGGCCCGGGCCCTGGGCCTGGCGGTGTGGGACAAGCCCGCCGCCCCCTGCCTGGCGTCGCGGATCCCCTACGGCACCCCCGTCACCATCGGGACGCTCAGCCGGGTGGGCCGGGCCGAGGCCGCCCTGCGGGCCCTGGGGTTCAACGATCTGCGGGTGCGCCACTACGGCGACGCCGCCCGGGTGGAGCTGCCCCTGGCCGACCTGCCCCGGGCCCGGGAGCGGGAGGGCGAGGTGGTGGCGGCCGTGCGGGCCGCCGGCTACGGCTCCGTCACCCTCGATCCGGACGGGCTACGGTCCGGGAACCTGAACGACGCGCTCCGAGACCGGGAGGGCACATGAGCCGGGCCCGCCTGTATCTCTCCTTTCCCGAGACGCTGGTCGAGCGCCCCCTGATCTTCGAGGCGGCCAACCGCTTCGGGGTCATGCCCAACATCCGGCGGGCCAACGTGGAGGCCCACTCCGGCTGGGTCATCCTGGAGCTGTCCGGCGAGCAGCAGGCGATCGACGACGCCGTGGCGTGGTTCGCCGAGATCGGGGTGTCCGTCAACCGCATGGAGGGCGACGTCCTCGAGAGTTGATGCGCAAGCTGGTCACTCTCGTCCTCCTGGCCGTGGTCCTGGTGGCGGCGGACGTCCTCACCCGGGGGTGGGCGGAGTCCGAGCTGGCGGCCCGGGCGGCGGCGTACTACCCGCCGTCGTCGGCCTCCTCCGCCGAGATCCACTCGTTCCCCTTCCTCGGGCGCCTGCTGGTGGGCGGTGACGTCTCCGCCGTGTCGCTGCGCCTGGAGAACGTGACCGCCGGAGTCCTCGCCCTCCGTCACCTGCGGTTCGACTTCGACGACGTCAAGGTCGACCGCACCGAGCTGTTCTCGGGGCGGGTGCGCGTCCTCGACGTCGGCGCCGGGCGGATGGAGGCGCTGGTGGACGGCAGCTCGGTGACCCGGGCCGTCGGCCTCGACGTGCGCTTCGCCGATGGCGAGGTGGAGGTCCACCGTGAGATCGCCGGCGTCGACGTGTCGGCCCGGGCACGCGTGACGCTGGAGGGGAACAGGCTGCGGGTCGTGCCCATCTCCGTCCAGGGGCTGCCGGTCCCCGCTTCCCGTCTCACGGTGGCCTACGACATCCCCGGGGTGCAGCTGCTGCCGTGCTCCGCCGCCGTCCGCCCCGTTCCCGAAGGGCTGGTGATCTCCTGCTCGGTCGACGACGTCCCTCCCGCGCTGATCCAGGGAGCCGCTGGCGCCGCTCTCCGGGCCCGCAATTAGGCTGCCGCCCATGACCGATGTCTCTACGTCGCACCTGCTGCGCTGGGCGGAATCCCTGGCCGGTGTGGCCCGCACCGGGCTCGGCTTCACCCAGAACCTCTACGAGCGGGAGCGCTTCGAGGAGGTCCTCAAGATCGCCGCCGACATCCGCTGCGCGGCGGTGACCGACGTGGAATCGGCCGTCCTGGTGGAGGAGTGGCTGGCCAGCGTGGGGGAGGGTGTACCCGGCTACGTCACCCCCAAGACGGCGGTGGGCGCCGTGGTGGGCAACGACACCGGCGAGATCCTCCTCGTCCAGCGGGCGGGGACGGGAGTGTGGCTCTATCCCACGGGGTGGGCCGACATCGGCTACTCGCCTTCCGAAGTGGCGGTCAAGGAGGTCCAGGAAGAGACCGGCATCGAGGCCGAGCCGCTCACCCTCATCAGCGTGTTCGACGGGTTGCGCCTCGGGTTCCACGCCATCCCGCTCTACTCCCTCGTCTTCCACTGCCGGGCGGTGGGCGGCGAGCTCCGCCCCCATCCCCTGGAGACACTCGACGTCGGGTTCTTCGCCCGCGACGCTCTGCCCGAGCCCCTGGCCGGCGCCGCCCGCTGGGTGGATCTGGCCTTCGCCGCCATCGACGGGAAGGTGGAGCGGGCCTACTTCGACTCGCCCCGGCCCGAGGTGTGGCGGGCGGACCCGGGCTAGGGGGAGACGCCGAGCTGCTCGAGGAGCAGCGCCACGATCGACACCGCCCCCCGGCTCTGCTCCCAGGCGTCGCCGATCCGCTCGTGGTCGACGAGGCCGGCGGCATCCGGAGCCAGCCCCAGGGCGGCCACGGCGGCGGCCGACAGCGTGGCGGGCTCGAGGTCCTCGCCATGGGCGGGGAAGCACTCCAGCCCGTCCCACAGGGTCTCGAGCGGGCGGATCTCGGACCCGAGCGGCAACGCTTCGGGGGCCGCAGCCGACGCCAGCCGGCCCACGACCGTCTCCCACAGGTCGTAGTGGGAGAGGCCCGCCGGCGGCCGGTAGCCGGCCACGGGATGGAGCCGCCACTCCAGCATCACCTCGCCCTTGGCCTCGGTGAACCACGTCTGGGACCCGTTCAGGTAGGAGTCGACCGGCGGGCCCAGCTGCCCGTCGAGGGCGGCGACGACCTCGGGACGAATGCGCCAGACGGTGGTGGCGAGCGGCATGTCCTCAACCTAGGGGCCGTTAGCCTCCCGTGCTGATGATCTCCCGCCGAGCGGCGGCCCTCGCTCTCGCCCTGCTCGCCCCGGCCTGCTCCGGGAACGGTTCCGGGGTGCCCTCGGCCACCCCGTCGTCGCCCTCGACGGCCACGACCACCACGTCGGTCACCACGACGACGGCGGCGGCACCGGCCACCACCACGACCGTTGCCGGGCCGCCGGCGACCTCGGCGCCCGTCACGACGCCCCGGCCGGCGCCACCGCCCGGAGCCCCCTGCGAGGTCCCCGCCGGCTATCCCGCCCCCTGGCCGGAGCGGCCCCGCTATACCGCCCGGCTCAACGTCGACCCGGAGGCCCGGATGGTGACCGGCACCACCTCGGTCCGCTTCACCCCTGACGCGCCGACCGACCGCCTCGTCTTCCGCTTCTGGGCCAACGCCCCCCGCCTGGGCCGGGCCGGGAGCCGTTTCGAGGTCATCACCGCCTTTCTCGGCGACGTGCCCATCGCCGGCACCTACGAGGCCGCCGGCGCCGCCGCCGGGAAGCCCGGCACCCTGTACTTCCTCCCCGGCTCGTTCCCCGCCGGCCAGGCGGTCTCGGCCCGCATCGACTTCCGCCTGTTCATGCCCGGCGCCGTCAACGACCGGGTGGCGCTGGTGGGCCGGGCTTTCCGGCTCGGATCCGTCCTGCCCGTGCTCTCCTGGGTGCGGGGCGGCGGCTGGCAGACCTCGCCCGCTGTCGACGCCTTCGCCGAGGCGGCCGCCTCCGAGGTGGCCGACTGGGACGTCACCGTCACCGCCCCCGCCGGCTACACCACCCTGGCCACCGGCGTGGAGTCGGAGCCCGGCCGGTTCGTGGCCGAGGCGGTGCGGGACTGGGGCGCCACCGTGGCCCCCATGCGGACGGCCGAGGCACCGGCCCAGGGCGGGCGCACCCTGGCCGTGGTGGGCGTGGCCGAGGGAGCGGCGGGCGACCCGCTCGTCCTCGCCCAGCGGGTGGCGGCCACCATCGACGGCCTGGCCGCCCGCTACGGCGAGTACCCCTATCCCCGCCTCAGCATGGCCGTCACCGGGAGCCTGTCGGGCGGCGTCGAGTTCCCCACCTACATCCACCTCGGCTCCGGGGTCCCCAACATCCACCTCGTCCACGAGGTCGCCCACCAGTGGTTCTACGGCGTGGCCGGCAACGACCAGTACGCCCATCCGTTCCTCGACGAGGCGCTGGCGACCTGGGCCGAGGCCCGGGTGGTGGGCCGGGTGGCGTCCCAGCGGGCCCGGTCCGTCCCCGCCGCCGGGCGAAGCCGCCTGGGGGAGTCGATGGCCTACTGGAACCGCCAGGGACGGACCTACTTCCTGTCCATCTACATCGGTGGGATGCAGGCCCTGGCCGCCTACGCCGACGCCGCCGGCGGCTACGACGCCCTGGATTGCGCCCTGCGCCGCTACCACCGGGACCGGGCCTACACGCTCTCCCGGCCTGCCGACCTCTTCGATGCCCTGGCCCGCCAGACGGGAGTCGATCCCCGCCCGGTGCTGGCCCGATTCGGGCTGTCGTAGACGCGCCCGGCCTTCAAGCTGGGGAGCGGCGGGAGAAGAAGACGCAGTAAAGGAGTCCGGGCGCGCGCCCGCCGTGATTCGGTGCCCTGCCCCTCCGGAACGGGGAATTTGTACCTGGGACGTACAAATTCCCCGGATTTACCTTCCCGCGGCGCAACACCAACCACACGCCGATGCTTCGCCCACACGCCGTCCGCCTCATTGCGGTCTTTCGGCACCGTCTTCGGCGAGTCCAGCACGGACTGAACATGCACAGTGTTCAGATTGCCTTTCCCTTCTCGCTACCGGCGCGGAGCCACCGGTTGGCCCCCCTTGGCTACGGTCGTGGTCGAATGCTTGACCTGTGATTTATGGTCCGGATGTCGAAAGAAAGGGATTCACGAGTGGATCTGTGGCTTGTGTTTCTGTTGTTGTCGGGTGTCTTCTCCCTGGGCTGGGCCCTCGGATCGGCGCTGGGCTTCCAGGCCGGCAAGAGGGAGGCCGAGGAGCTCGCCGAGCTGCAGGCCGAGCTCGTCCGCTCCATCGAGGCGCATCTCGCCGACAACGACGAGCGCGTCGTCCCGCTCGTGCCGACCTCCGGCTGATCTGAGTCAGCTGCCGCGCTGGTCGCGGAGGAAGCGCTCGAGCTCCGCCGCCAGGGTCTCCCCACTGGGGAGGTCACCCTCGTCGATCTGATCGTCGTCCCGCTCCTCGAGCTGACGCACGTAGGCGCTCACGTCGGGGTCGGACGCCACCAACTCGTTGACCCGGTCCTCCCAGGCCGCCTCCGCCTCGGCCAGGTCACCCACGCCCACGGGCACGTCGATGACCTCGGCGAGGCGCTCGATGAGCGCCCGGGTGGCTTTGGGGTTGGGCGGGCTGGCCACATAGTGGGGCACGGGGGCCCACAGGGACACGGACGGCACGCCGGCGCCCCGGCAGGCGTCGTGGAGGACCCCGACAATCCCCGTGGGGCCCTCGTAGCGGGAGTGCGACAGCCCCAGCCGGTCGATCAGCTCGGGGTCAGCGGCCGTGCCCGTGAGCCGGATGGGCCGGGTGTGGGGGACGTCGGCCAGCAGGGCGCCGAGTGTCACCACCATCTCGCAGCCCGTGTCCCGGGCCACGCCGAGGACCGTGTCGCAGAAGGTCTTCCAGCGCAGGTTGGGTTCCACGCCCGCCACCAGCACGACGTCGCGGCCCACCTCCTCGACGTGAGCGCAGAACACGTCGTTGGCGGGCCAGGTGATCTGGCGGGTGACCCCGTCCACCAGGCTGACCTGAGGGCGCGAGACCTGGAAGTCGAAGAACTCCTCGGGCTCGATGGAGGCCACCTTCCGGGCCCGCCACCGGGCCCGCAGCCAGGTCACGGCGCCCGAGGCGGCGTCGGCGGCGTCGTTCCAGCCCTCGAAGGCGGCCACCATCACGGGCCGTCGCAACGTGGGGCGGTCCTGCCAGGAGACTTGGTCCATCGCCCCTCCACCCTACCCGGGGCCCGGGTGGCCAAGCCCTACCGGTGTGCCAGTCCGCCGGTCCGAAACGGCCTAGGCGTCGGGCGGGAAGGGGACGGCCGGGTACTTCCCGCCGATCAGGTAGACGGGCGTGCCCCGCTCGACGGTGTCGAGCAGCCACCGGGACGAGTGCA
The DNA here is from genome assembly GCA_044870155.1 of Acidimicrobiia bacterium. GTDB lineage: Bacteria > Actinomycetota > Acidimicrobiia > IMCC26256 > BP-133 > CAWBJP01. The sequence goes on from JBIOYN010000146.1 coordinate 11,880, forward strand.
TGGGAATGCGCACGCAGCCATGGGAGGCCGGGTGGCCGGGGACCGACGGGGCGCCGTGGATGGCGTAGCCCCCCTTGAAGTACAGCGGGTTGTAGAGCACGCCCAGGTAGCTGGTCCGCCTGCCGCCCACCTTGCGCTCCACCCGGAACGACCCGCTGGGCGTCACCGCCACCCCACACCGGCCCTTGCGTTTGGGGACACCCCTTTCCCCGGGGTGTCCGGGGACACCCCGCCCCGCGGAGGCGCAGTAGCGCTTCCCGCTGCCGGTGGACACGGGGAGGATCCGGGTGAGGAGGCCGGCGGAATAGAAGAACAGGACCTGGCGGCCGAGGTCGACCTCGATGCGGGTGGCGCCGCCGGCGGGCAGGAGCGGGCTCGGGTCCCGGGCCTGGTTGAGGGCGGCGATGGTCTCGGGGGTGGCCGCCCCCGTGCGGGGGAGGCCGACGACCTTCTGGAAGGCCATGACGGCGGCGGCGGTGCCGGCCGAGTAGTGCCCGTTCGGCGTCCCGGGGTCGTAGCGCAGGGAGGCGAGGCGTTCCTGGAGCAGGCGGACGGGCTCACCGTCGGCGCCGGGGCCGAGGCCGTCGGTGGGGAGAGGCGGGAAAGGCGCCGGCGCCACCGCCGACGGGCCCGGGGCGATCGCCGGCGGCCCCAGGGCCGGGGTCACGGGCCGCGCCTCGGGGGCGTCCACGGCCCGGGCCGTCTCCTGTCCCTGCGCCAGGTTGCAGGCGGAGAGCGTGAGGGCCACGGCGGCCAGCACGGCGCCGGCGGACGACGTCGTGGCCATCCGGCTCAGAGCCGGGCCTCGGCGATGGCGGCCCAGTGCTCGGCGGTGGCGGTGTGCCACACCCAGAACGACAGGCCGGCGGCACCCTTTCCCGCCGCCGTCTGCATGAAGCGGTCGAGCTGGTCCCGGGTCGGCGCCCCGGCCGGCCCGCCGTCGATGGCGCCGTCGTAGGCCTGCCCCACGGGGAGGATGGGCTTGCCGTAGTGGGCCAGGTTGTCGATGGCCTTGGCCACGTCGGCGGCCGGATCCCGGTTCATCCAGTACACCATCGGCGCTACGGCATCGAAGGCGCCGGTGACCTCGTCGAAGGGATAGGCGAAGCGGGGCGGGGGCGGGATGGTGGCGATCAGCGGGTAGCCGGCACCGACCAGCTCCCGCAGGCGGGCCCCGTAGGCGATGGCGCCGTCGTGGGTCAGCCGCACGCCTTCGTGGGCGGTCTCGACGTCGGCCGAGAAGGCGTCGATGCGGTGCCCGTCGGGGGTGGTGTAGGCGATCTCGGCCGCCGCCCGCTCGGCGTCGGCCCGGGGTTCGAAGAGGTAGGGGAAGTCCCAGCCGACCACGGACAGGCCGCCGGCGTGGGCCGCGGGCAGGAGCCGGTCGAGGTCGCCCTGGCCGTAGAACCCGCTCTTGGAGGAACCCAGGCGCAGGTACACATGGGTGAGGCCGGCGGCCCGGGCCTGGGTGACGAGGGCGGCGGGGTCCCCGCCGGCGGCCCACTCCAGCCGGTGGAGCCACATCCCCTTGCCCCGGGGCAGGGCCGGCACCCGGGGCGGCTCCGGCACCGGGGGGACGGGGAGGGCGGCGGCCAGCTCGCCTGCCGTTCCCGCCGGCACGGCTGCTCCGGCCGGAACCGGGAGCCAGCTGGTGGTGCGGACACCAACCGCCCCCACCAGCAGCACCGCCGCCAGCGCCACCAGGGCGCTGATGGACAGTCCCGGGGGTTGCGGGGGCGGCGGCGGCGGAGAGACGACCCGGATGAAGCGGCCTCGGGCGTCACGCGCCCGGGGTGCGGGGTGCCCCCGAGGGGGCGGGAGGGGACGGGCCCCATAAATCACAAACGTGTAATTTAGGCCCGCGCCTCACAGCCGTGGCGGATGCCTGCCGGGGGCTAGGAGAACCAGATCTTCTGGTACTCGCGGCTCTGGGGGTGGACGAGCAGCGCCACCAGGGCCACGGCCAGCATCAGCCCGACGGGGTCGAAGCGCACCCATCCTGCGAGGCTCGCGCCTCGGAGGAAGGGGTAGAGCAGCGCGAAGCCGGCGACTCCCACGGACAGGCCATAGCCCCACTTCTTGCTGTTGGCCATGCCGTAGGCACCCCCCACCGAGCCGGCGGTCAGCAACAGCCCGTAGCCGGAGGCGAAGACTTCGCCCCGCAGGACGAGGAAGACGGCGTCGAGATAGAGCAGGAAGGTGGCGATCTGGAGCGTCTGGGGTTGGGACGGGTCGAAGAAACGTTGCGGTCCGGCCACGATCACTCCTCCCTGGTCGCTCCTACCATTGTGACCGGTGCGTGGCGGTGGCGGGCGCGGAGCTGGCCGCAGGCGGCGTCGATGGTGGTCCCCCGGTTGCGCCGCACGGTGGCGTTGACCCCCCCGGCCCGCAGGCGTTCGGCGAAGCGGGCGATGCGCTCCGGTGGGCTGGCGGGCACCCCGAAGCCGGCGGTGGGGTTGAGAGGGATGAGGTTCACATGGGCCCCCAGCCCGGCCAGGCGGCGGGCCAGGGCGGTGGCCTGGGCCGGGCTGTCGTTGACGCCGTCGATCATGGCGTACTCGAACGACACCCTCCGTCCCGAGTGGTCGAGGTACTCGCCCGCCGCCGCCAGGACCTCGTCGAGGGGATAGCGCCGGTTGAGTGGCACCAGCTGGTCGCGCAGGTCGTCGTCCGGAGCGTGGAGGGAGACGGCCAGGGTGACGGGGAGGGTCTGCTCGGCCAGGCGCCGGATCCCGGGGACGACGCCCACGGTGGAGACCGTGAGGTGGCGGGCCGAGATGCCGAAGTGGTGGTGGAGCCGCTCGACGGCCGCCCAGGTGGCGTCGAAGTTGGCCAGCGGCTCGCCCATCCCCATGAACACCACATTGGAGACCCGCGCCGGGCTGGCGTGCTGGGCCCGCGCCACCTGCTCCACGATCTCGCCGGCGGTCAGGTGGCGCTCGAAGCCGGCCTGGCCCGTGGCGCAGAACGTGCACCCCATGGCGCACCCGGCCTGGGACGACACGCACACCGTGGCCCGGTCCCGGTAGTGCATGAGGACGGTCTCGACTTCAGCGCCCGCCGTGGCCCTCCACAACCACTTCGCCGTCTCCCCGCCGTCGGCGGTCTCGGTCGTGCACGGCGCCAGTTCCAGTGGGAGAGCCTCGGCCAGCCGGTCGCGCAGCGCCTTGCCCAGGTCGGTGAGTTCCTCGAGCGGCGCCCGGCGCCGGTAGAGGCCGTCCCACAGCTGGCGGGTCCGGTAGGGCTTCTCGTCCCAGGAACCGAGGAGGTCCTCGATCTCCCCGGGGCCGGCGCCGTAGCGGGTGCGGCTCATCCTTGGGCGGCGGCCACGTCGGCCACGTAGGCACGGTCGATGTGGTGGACGTCGAACCCCAGGGCGCGGTAGAGGCCGACGGCGGACTGGTTGGAGGCGTCGACGTAGAGCATCCCGGTGCCGCAGCCCCGCTCGGCCAGGCTGGCCAGGCCACCCAGCACCAGCGCCCGTCCCAGGCCCGTTCCCTGGCGGGAGGGGTCGACGGCGATGACGTAGATCTCGCCCATGGCTTCCCGCGCCCGCCCGCCGGCCTTGCCGCCCTCGTGGACCTTCGTCCAGCAGAAGCCGGCCAGACCGTGCTGGTCCTCGGCCAGCAGGAAGCCGGCGGGGTCGAACCAGCGATCGTCCTCCCGGCTCCGCAGGGTCTCGACGTCCCAGTCCCCCTGCTCGGGATGGCCGGCGAAGGCGGCGTTGTTGACCGCCACCCACGCCTCCTCGTCCTGGCCGGGCACGAAGCGTCGGACCCGCACCCCCGCCGGCCACCGGGCCGCCTCGGGGTGGGGCAGGGGCCGGCGCATCTGGAACAGCTCACGGCCCCGGGTGAACCCGAGGCGGTGGGCCAGGGCGTCGTGGATCTGCGTGGGGCGGAACACCCAGAAGTGCAGCTGCCCGCCGCCTTCGGCACTGGCCACCTCCAGGGCGGCGTCGAGAAGGGCCACCTCCACGCCCACCCCCCGGTGCTGGGGATCGACGGCCACCTCGAGGCCGAAATGGCCGACACTGCCCGGCGCCCGGGGCGTCCCCGGCTGCGCCGACAGGTGGGCGTAGCCCACCGGATGGGGATGGGGCGGGTCCTCAGCCACGATGCCGGCGTAGCAGCGGCCGGAGCTGTTGACCAGGTCCAGCCACTTGTGCTCGCCCAGGGCGGCGTGGTCGTCGGCGGCTTCCACGGCGTCGAGCAGGTCGCGCACCTCGGCCAGCTCGGCGTCGGAGATGTCGCGCAGGACCCGCACCTTGATCACGCTCCGAGGCTACCGGCGTCGGTCGCCGCTCGACACCGTCCCGGTGGCGGGCCCGTTCCGTTCTGGGCACGGATTTCCTCGGAAGCTGAGAACATCCGTTCCCAGAATCGAAAGCGCACCCCCTCGCCGGGCTGGTTGCACTTGCCAGAGATGGTTGTAGGGGACAAGTATCTGGGTTCTGGGGCGTCGAGAGTTGGGGGACGACGATGTCCGGGGGGGCGCTGGGGGAATTGGCTGATGCCCGGCTGGTGCAACTGGCCCAGGCGGGGAGTGCGGAGGCGTTCGCCGAGCTGTACCGGCGGCACTATCCGGCGGTGGTGGCCACGTGCCTCCGCCGGCGCACGACCGACGCCGAGGAGGTGGCGCAGGCCGCCTTCCTGCGCGCCTTCGAGCGGATCGACCGCTGCCAGGGGGACGCCCGCTTCGGCGCCTGGGTCCAGGTCATCGCCCGCCACGTCTCCGTCGACGTGGCCCGCACCCGGTCCCGGGACCTGGCCCGGCCGGCGGTGGCCGTCCTCCCCACGGCCAGCGCCGACTGGCCCGAGGAGCACGCCTTGCGCCAGGAGCGGGTCGAGACGCTGCGTTCGGTGATGGGCCGCCTGCCACGGCGCCAGCGGGAGGTGCTCTATGCCCGCGACGTCGAGGGCCGCCGACCGCCCGAGATCGCCGCCGCCTTCGGCCTGTCGCTCGGCGCCGTCGACTCGCTGCTGCTGCGGGCCCGCAAGGCTGCGGCGGCCGGCTACCGCACCATGGCGGCGGAGAGCGGCATGGCCCAGACGGCATCGACGGCGGTAGCGGCCGTGGTCGGAGGAGGCGTGGCCTCCGACCCCGGCCGCTTCGTCCGGGCCGTGACCAACGGCTTCGACGCCGTCCTCGGCGCGGTCTCACGGCTCAGCGGGCGACTGGCCACCCTGCCCGCAAGCGGGCTGGACCTGGTGGCCGGCGCCGTCGTGGTCGTGGCTCTGGCCGGCCCGGCCGCCGGCGGGGCCATCCCGGCGAGTGCCGCCGCCGGCACCAGCGACGGGCGCCCGGCCCTGACCGCCCCGGTCCGGCCCGGGCCTGCCGGCGGGCCGGCGGATGCTCTGGCTCCCGTGCCCGACGCCGGGCTGATGGCGCCCACCCCGGCCACCCCTCCCGCCCCGGCACCGCCGGAGGCGGCCGTGCCCGGCGCCCCGGTGTCACCGCCTCCCGCCCGGCCCAATCCCGTCGGGCATGTCTTCTCCCTGCTCGACCTGGAGGCCCGCTTCACCGGCATCTCGCTGCCCTTCGCCCCGGAGGCCCCGAGCACCGGGCTCGCCCCGGTCGACCAGAACCGGCCCGCGCCCGACGGCGAACGCCGCCCCGGACAGCGGATGTGGAACGCCGGCCGGGAGCGGGCTGAGGCCACCTGGTCGGGCGCCGAGGCCATCTGGTCCGAAGGCCGGCGCCAGGGCCACGACACGTGGGAGGGGCAGCGCGGGGGCTGACGCGAGAAATCCTCCGCCGTCTCCGTTCTCCCCCTGAGAGATCCACTGAGCCGAGGAGAGGAGCGACATGGCGCAGCTGTCGGTGAGCACGATCCCGGCCGGGGCGGCCGCGGTTCCGGGCCCCGCCGCCCCCGAGCCCGAGCGCCGGCGGGTGGCCCGGCTCCTCCACCGGGCCGGCTTCGGCGACACGGTGGAGGTCATCGACGAGTGGGCGGCCAAGGGCTACGTGGCCACCGTCGACCACCTGCTGTCGTTCGCGCCCGCCTCGGGCCGGCCCGACGAGGCCGTCCGGGTGGCCCAGGAAGGGTCGCAGCCGGTCAACGAGCTGGAGGCCTACGACCTCACACCGCTGGCCCGCATGTGGCTGAACCGCATGGCGGCCACGCAGTACCCGCTGGAGGAGAAACTCACCCTCTACTGGCACAACCACTTCGCCACGGCCTTCGCCAAGGTGAAGCGCCCGCGCCTGATGGTGGCCCAGAACCGCCTGCTGCGGGCGCACGCCGGCGGCAACTTCCGGGATCTGGCCAAGGCCATCACCGCCGACGCGGCCATGCTCTACTGGCTCGACGGCAACACCAACCAGCTCGCCGCCCCCAACGAGAACTACGGCCGCGAGTTCATGGAGCTCTTCACGCTGGGGAGGGACCGCTACACCCAGGAGGACGTGCGCCAGGCGGCCCGGGCCTTCACCGGTTACACCGTCGACGGCCAGGGGACGGTGACCTTCCGGCCCGAGCTCCACGACCCGGGTGAGAAGGTCATCCTCGGGAACCGGGGCGACTTCGGGCCCCTGGACGTGGCCGATGTGGTCCTGGACCACCATCCCGACGGTGCGGTGGCGGCCCACTACATCGCCGCCCGCCTGGCCACCTCCCTGTACCGCCCGGACCCCGAGCCCGAGGTGGTCGCCGCCATGGCCGACGCCTTCGCCGGCAGCGGCTTCGAGATCAAGCCCATGGTGCGGGCCCTGTTGCTGCGGCCCGAGTTCACCGACGGGCCCGGCGTCACCATCAAGGCGCCGGCCGAGTTCGTGGCCGGGGCCATGCGGGCCCTCGACCTGGCTGCCACCCCCATGACCCAGGGCAAGTTCCGAGAGCTCGACCAGTTCGCCGCCTTCTGCGCCTACATGGGCCAGGAGCTCTACAACCCGCCCAACGTGGCGGGCTGGAAGGGCGGGGCCACGTGGGCCAACACCGCCACCACGCTGTCCCGGTACAACTTCTCGGCCCGGATCGCCAAGGTCGTGACCGACGACGTGGTGGGGCGGGCGCTGGAACTGGCCGGGGGCGAGCCCCGGGAGACCACGGCGCCGTGGATGTCCCGGCTCGGCCTCCTGGAGCTGGTCCCCTCCACCCAGGCCGCCCTGGCCCGCTACCTCGACGAGTCCGCTGCCGCCGGGGCTGACCCACCCACCCGGGCCCGGGGTGTGCTCACCCTCCTGCTGGCCTCTCCCGACTACAACCTGAGGTGAGGGCGATGCTCACACGGCGACGCTTCCTCCAACTCACCGGCGGCAGCCTGGCTGCCTATGGCACCAGCCCCATGTGGCTCCGCCTGGGCCCGGCTTTTGCCGAGGGGTCCACCGGCGGCAAGAAGCTGGTGGTCATCCTCCTGGTGGGCGGCAACGACGGCCTCAACACCGTCATCCCCTACGGCTCGCCCACCTACTACGACGTTCGCAGGACCATCGCCTATCCGGAGGCCGAGGTCCTCAAGCTGGCGGACTCGACGTTCGTGGGCCTCAACCCGGCGCTGGCCAAGCTCCACGGGCTCTATGGGGCCGGCAAGGTGGCCATCGTCCAGGGCGTCAGCTACGACGAGCCCGACCTGTCGCACTTCGGCTCCATGGACATCTGGCAGTCGGGCAGCCCGACGCACGAGATGTCCACCGGCTGGTTGGGCCGGTGGATGGACGCCTCGCCGGCCACCGGATCGGTGGTCCGGGCCGTGGCCATCGGCAACGACCTGCCCACGGCCCTCATCGGCGCCGAGGAGCAAGGCGTGGCCGTCCCCTCCTTCGGGGGCTTCACCTTCTACGACGGGGGCGACGCCGACCCCGCCTCCGAGCCCCACCGCCTGCACGAGACCTTCCTGCGCTGCGCCGACGCCCCGATGGAATCCATCCCGGCCAAGGCCCTGCTCAGCTCCCAGCGCCGGACGGTCACCGCCGTGCGGGCCATCAACAGCCTGGCCGGGCCGGAGTCCAAGCCGCCCGCCAACCTCGCCGAGCAGATGGGCATGGCCATGACGCTGCTGTCGTCCAACCTGGGCGTGGAGATCGCCTTCCTCAAGCTGGGGAGCTTCGACGACCATGCCGCCACCGAGAACAACCACCCCAAGCTGCTGGCCGAGGTGGATGCCGCCATCGACCGCTTCGCCACCGAGGCGGCGGCCAAGGCGAACCCGTCCGACTACCTGCTCATGACGTTCTCGGAGTTCGGGCGGCGGGTGGCCGAGGACGGCAGCGCCGGCACCGATCACGGCACGGCGGCACCCATGTTCGTGGTCGGCGACGCCGTGGCCGGCGGCCTCCACGGCGAGCACCCGGTCCTGGAGAAGGCCGGCCTCGACAAGAACGGCAACATGATCCGCACCGTCGAGTTCCGGGAGGTCTACGCCACCATCCTCGACCGCTTCTTCGCCCGGGCGTCCTCCAACGAAGTGCTCCGGTACTCGTCGTCGGCGGGCCTGCACCCGATCCCGTTCCTCAAATGAGCGGGACGGAACGATCGTGACGGGATTCCTCCTCATCGTGCTCCTGGCGGTCTTCCCGGCGGGAGCTCAAGCGGAATCCCGTCACGTCCACGACGCCATCGCCGGGTTCACCTTCCTGCAGGGCTCAGCCAGCCTCAACACGCCGGGCCAGCCCTTCCACGTCCGCACCGGCGACACCGTGTTCTGGACCAACCTCGATCCCGTCTCCCACGACGTGGCCTTCGACTCCGTCGACTTCTCGGCCTACCTGAAGAGCCCGGGCGACACGGCCCAGTTCACCTTCACCACCCCCGGCCACTTCACCTACCGCTGCAACCAGCACCCCGAGTTCCCCGGGATGCAGGGCCTGGTGTTCGTCAGCGACGACGCCCCCTGAGGGAGGCGCCGGTAACCTCCGGCGCGTGAAGCCGAGGACCATCAAGGGGCGGGCGAAGGAGGTGGCGCGCCGTCTGACGGGCGAGTACCCGGCGGAGTGCGCCCTCGTGCACCGCAACGCCTTCGAGCTGGCGGTAGCCACCGTGCTGTCGGCCCAGACCACCGACGAGCGGGTCAACTCGGTCACCCCCGAGCTGTTCCGGCGCTGGCCGGCCCCGGCCGACCTGGCCAAGGCCGATCCGGCGCAGGTGGAGTCGGTCATCCTCCCCACCGGGTTCTTCCGCAACAAGACGAAGAGCATCATCGGCCTCGCCCAGGCCCTCGAGGAGCGCTTCGGCGGCGAGGTCCCGAAGAAGCTCGAGGATCTCGTCACCCTCCCGGGCGTGGGTCGCAAGACCGGCAACGTCATCCGCTCCGTGGCCTTCGGCCTCCCCGGGCTCCCCGTCGACACCCACGTTGGCCGCCTCACCCGCCGGCTGGGACTCACGGTCTCCGAGGACCCGGTCAAGGTCGAGAAGGAGATCACCGGGATGCTCCCGGCCAAGGAGTGGGGCGGCTTCTCCCTGCGCCTCATCCTCCATGGCCGCCAGGTGTGCCTGGCTCGCAAGCCCCGTTGCGAGGAGTGCCTGCTGGCCGACATCTGCCCGTCGTCCCGGATCCCGGCCTGATTTCCTTCCAGGTTTTGGGATCGAAGCCGTGTGGGCAATAGGTTGAGCGAGTCCGTCGACTGAAAAGGGAGTCTCATGGCTGCAACGACCGTCGCGAAGGGCACCGTGCTGACCTGTGGGCACGAGGGGTGCGGCTGCCGGGTGGAGATCAAGGAAGAGTGTCACTGCGAGGGTGGCGACGGCACCTACATGTGCCAGTGCGGCTCGCCCCTGACGCCCGTCTCCGAATAACCAACGGGAGGGCGGCCGGCTACGAGCCGGAGAACCGCGACAGCCGCAGGCTGTTGCCCAACACCGCCACGCTGGACAGGGCCATCGAGATCCCGCAGGCCGCCGGGCTGAGCACGCCCGCCGCGGCCAGCGGGATCGTGATGAGGTTGTAGGCGAAGGCCCACACCAGGTTCTGGCGGATGGTGCGGAACGTCCGCCGCGACAGGGCCAGCGCCGATCCGACGGCGGCGGGGTCGCTGCGCATGAGCACCATCCCGGCCGAAGCCACGGCCACGTCGGTGCCCGTGCCGATGGCGATCCCGACGTCGCCGGCGGCCAGCGCCGGGGCGTCGTTGACCCCGTCGCCGACCACGGCCACCACCCGGCCGGCGGCCTTGAGGCCGGCGACGATCTCCACCTTGTCGGCCGGGGTGGCCCCGGCGATGGCGTCGTCGATCCCCGCTTCGCGGGCTACCGCGTCCACCGCCCGGGGATTGTCGCCGCTCACCAGGAGCACCTGCATCCCGTGGCGCTTGAGGCCGGCCACGGCGTCGGCCACGCCGGGGCGCAGCGTGTCGGTCAGCGACAGCGCCCCGAGCGCCACGCCGCCCCGGCTCACCACCACCACGGTGCAGCCCATGGCTTCGGCGGCGACGATCGCCTCGACCAGCGGGGCGGGAAGGACGATGCCGGCCGAGGAGACCCACGGGGGGCTGCCGACGGCCACCGGGTCACCCTCGATCACCGCCTCCACGCCACCCCCGGCGGTGGCGCGGAAGAGCTCGGCGACCGGGGCCTCGACCTCCAGCCGCCGGGCGCGGTCGACAACGGCCCGGGCGATCGGGTGCTCGGAGCCGGTCTCGGCCGCCGCCGCCACGGCGAGGACGGATTCCTCGGTCTGTCCCGGCGCGGGGATGGCGTCTGCCACCGACATCCGGCCCTCGGTCAGGGTCCCTGTCTTGTCCATGACCACCGTGTTCACCGTCCAGGCGTGCTCCAGGACCTCGCCGCCCTTGACCAGCACCCCCATGGCCGCGCCCCGGCCCGTCCCCACCAGCACGGCGGCCGGCGTGGCCAGCCCCAGCGAGCACGGGCAGGCGACCACGAGCACGGCCATGCCCGCCATGAGGCCGGCACCGGCGTCGTGCCCGAGCAGGGCCCAGGCGCACACGGTCACGGCCGCCACCCCCAGCACCACGGGGACGAGGGCGCCGGCGAGGCGGTCGGCCAGGCGCTGGACGGGGGCCTTGGCCGACTGGGCCTGCTCGACCAGGCGGATGATGCCGGCCAGCACGGTGTCGGCCCCCACCGCCGTGACCCGGACGTCGAGGCGGCCGGCGCAGTTCAGGGTGGCGCCCACCACCGGGTCGCCGGCCGTCTTCTCCACGGGCAGGGACTCGCCGGTCAGCATCGACTCGTCCACCGCCGACGCCCCGGACAGGACCACACCGTCGACGGGGATCTTCTCGCCGGGGCGGACCCGGACCACGTCGCCCACCCGGACGTAACCCACCGGAACCTCGACCTCGGTATCGCCCAGGACGACGGAGGCGTTGCGGGCGCCGAGGGCGAAGAGGCGGGCGATGGCGCCGAAGGTGCGCTGGCGGGCCCGGGCTTCGAGGCCCCGCCCGATCAGCAGGGTGGCGACCACGACCGACACCGCCTGGAGGTGTCCGCTGACGTGGACGACCTGGCCGTGGTGGCCGGGGGCGGGCCCGGTGACGACGTGCCAGATGGCGGAGGCGAAGGCGGCCAGCATGGCCGTGGCCACCAGGGTGTCCATGGTGCCGGTGCGGTGTCGGGCGGCGGTCGCCGCCCCCCGCAGGAAGGGCCAGCCGCAGCCGAAGACGACGGCGGCGGCGATGGCGATGGCGCCCACCTGGCCGGCGCGGCTGGTGCGGAGGGCGGGCAGGGCGACGAGGGTGACGGCCAGCGGCCAGGCCAGTGCCGCCCGGACGAGCCAGCCCTTCCACTCCTGTTTGGGTGCCGGGAGCTCGGGGAGGGACTCGGGCACCAGCGGTGCGGCCGGGTAGCCCAGGGCGGTGATCACGTCGGCCAGGGCGGGCCCGGTGGTGGCGGCGCCGTCGAAGGCGATGCGGGCCCGGCCGGTGGCGAAGTTCACGGCGGCATCGACCACGCCGGTATGGCGGCGAAGGGCCTTCTCGATGCGGGCCGAGCAGGCGCCGCACGTCATGCCCTCGACGATCAGCTCCACGTCGTCGAGCGGGATGGAGACGTCGTTGCTACGGGTGAGCATCGTGCGGCGAATTCCCCCCTCTGACAACAGGCGACGTACCTGTTGTCCAGCAATTGTCGCTTCTCCAGCAGTTTTGGTTCCAGAGCGGGGTCTCGCAAGGTGTTCAGGGAACGTTTTGCCCACCTGTGGCGTTGACCCTGGCACGGGGCGGGAAAACCCAGCGGCCGCCCCGACCGCCGCCGGGGATCCGCCGACCCGGGTGGCGAGGGAAGGCGGCGCTCCGGCGCCGCCTTCCTCAGGTTCGGGGGGTCACGCCCCGGTGAGCTCGCCCAGCGTCCCCAGGGCGCGTTCCACGATCCGGCCGGCGCTGCGCAGCGCCCGTTCCGCCTCGAACAGCTCGCTGGCCACGGCCGAGTCGGGTGTCTCCTCGTACCGGAGCGCCACCGCCTCCACCCGCCGGCTCAGCTCCTCCAGCTGGGCGCGCAGGCTGGACAGCTCGGCCAGGTCGCTCTCGGCGGTGCTCATGGGCACAGCCTCTACCCCACGAGGTGAGCGCGGCAATCGAGGGGCCAAATTCCAGGCGGGTCAGTAGCATTGGGGATTCCCATGCTCACCCGTCTCGACCTGCGCGGCTTCACCGGCGACCTCGCCTCGGTCCTCGCCCGTCCCGACCCGGGGGGCGAGGAGCCGCTCGCCGCCGTGCGGGAGATCATCGCCGACGTGCGCGCCCGGGGTGATGAGGCGCTGCGGGACCTCACCGCCCGCTTCGACGGCGTGGAACTCGACGATCTGCGGGTGGGCCAGGGCGACCTCTCGAGTGCTCTGGCCGGCCTCGATCCCGCCTTCCGGGAGGCGCTGGAGTTCGCCAAGGCCCAGATCACCGCCTACCACCGCACCCAGCTGGAGGAGGAGACCCGCCACGAGCGGGAGGGCATCGTCATCCGCACCATGGCCCGCCCGGTGGACCGGGCCGGCTGCTATGTGCCCGGCGGACGGGCCGTGTACCCCTCCACCGTCCTCATGACCGCCATCCCCGCCCAGGTGGCGGGGGTGAGCGAGATCGCCCTGTGCGTCCCGCCCGGCCCCGACGGGGCGGTGCCCGCCGCCACCCTGGCCGCCGCCGCCCTCTGCGGCCTGGACGAGGTCTACCGGGTGGGCGGCGCCCAGGCCATCGCGGCGATGGCCTACGGGACGAAGACCATCGCTCCCGTCGACGTCATCGTGGGCCCGGGAAACGTGTACGTGACCCTGGCCAAGCGCGAGGTGGCGGGCGTGGTGGGCATCGAGTCCATGGCCGGGCCTTCCGAGCTGGTGGTGGTGGCCGACGAGTCGGCCCCGCCCGACTACGTGGCCATCGACCTCATGGCCCAGGCCGAGCACGGTCCCCACGGGGCCGCCCTGCTCGTGACCTGGTCGGAGCAGCTGGCGGAGGCGGTGGAGGAGGCCATCGCCCGCCTGCTCGAGACCTCGCCCCGGCGGGGGGACATCGAGGCCACCCTCGGCACCGGCGGCCAGGTGGTGCTGGTGGACGGGCCCGAGGAGGCCATGGCCGTGTCCAACGTGGTCGCCCCCGAGCACCTTCAGCTCATGAACACCGACCCCGTGGCGCTCGTCCCGCTGGTGCGCCACGCCGGCGCCGTGTTCTGCGGCCATTTCGCCCCCGCTCCGGTGGGCGACTACGTGGCCGGGGTGAACCACGTGCTTCCCACCGCCCGTACGGCCCGCTTCTCCTCCGCCCTGCGGGTGGCCAACTTTCAGAAGCACGTCCACGTGGTGGGCCTGGACGAGACCGCCCTGGCCCGGGTGGCGCCCTATGTGGCCGCCTTCGCCGAGGTGGAGGGCCTCGACGCCCACGCCCGGTCGGTGCGCATCCGGGGGGCCCGGACGTGAGGCTGCGCGACGACCTGTCCGAGCTGAGGGGGTACCACTCGCCCCAGGTCGAGGTCTCCGTCCGCCTCAACACCAACGAGAGTCCCTACCCGCCGCCCGACGGGTTCGTGGCCGCCTTCCAGGCGGGGGTGGCGGCGGCGTCGTTCAACCGCTACCCGGATCGGGGGGCGGGTGGGCTGCGGGCCGCCCTGGGTGCCTTCCTGGACCAACCCGCCGAGCGGATCTTCTGCGCCAACGGCTCCAACGAGGTGCTCCAGACGATTCTTCTGGCCTACGGCGGGCCGGGACGGCGCGCCGCCGTGTTCGAGCCGACCTACGTCCTCCATGCCCACATCGCCAACATCACGGGGACGGGGATGGTGACAGGCGAGCGGGGAGGCGATTTCCGCCTCGACGCCGCCGGTGCCGCCGCCTTCGTGGCCGCCGAGGCGCCCGACGTGGTGTTCCTCACCACCCCCAACAACCCGACCGGCATGGTCGAGCCCCGGGCCACAGTGGAGGCCATCCTCGGCGCCGCCCCCGGTCTCCTGGTGGTGGACGAGGCCTACGCCGACTTCGCGCCCTGGAGCGCCCTCGAGCTGGTGGGTGAGGGCACGCCACTGGTGGTGGTGCGCACCTACTCCAAGGTGTGGTCGATGGCCGCCTTCCGCCTCGGCTTCTGTGTGGCGCCGGTGGCTGTGGTGGCCGACCTGGACAAGGTGGTGCTGCCCTACCACCTGTCCGTCCCCACCCAGGTGGCGGGAACGGTGGCGCTGCGCTTCGTGGACGAGATGCGGGCCCGGGTGGAGGCCATCGTGGCCGAGCGGGAGCGCCTGACCGGAGCGCTCCGGGCCATGGACGGCGTGGAGGTCTTCCCCTCGGGGGCCAACTTCGTGCTCATCAGGGTGGGCGGCGCCCACGCCGTCTGGCAGGGCCTGTTGGACAAGGACGTGCTGGTGCGGGACTTCTCCCATTGGCCCCGGCTGGACGGCTGCCTGCGGGTGACGGTGGGCCGCCCCGAGGAGAACGACGCCTTCCTCACCGCCATGAAGGAGGTGCTCGCCTGATGAGCGCTCGGACCGCCTCCCGCCAGCGGGCCACCAAGGAGACCGACATCGACGTCCGCATCGACGTCGACGGGTCGGGGAAGGCCGAGGTCTCCACCGGCCTGCCCTTCTTCGACCACATGCTCACCCAGCTCGGCCGCCATGGCGGCTTCGACCTCACCCTCTCGGCCCGGGGCGACCTGGAGGTCGACGCCCACCACACGGTGGAGGACACCGGCATCGTCCTCGGCGCCGCCCTGGCCGAGGCGCTGGGGGACAAGGCGGGAGTGCGCCGTTTCGCCTCCGGCCTCTATCCCCTGGACGAAGCCCTGGTGCAGGTGGCGCTCGACCTCTCCGGCCGGCCCTTTCTGGTCTACGAGGTGGAGACGTCGCCCGAGCGCATCGGCACCTTCGATCCCCAGCTGGCCGAGGAGTTCTGGCGGGCCTTCGTCACCTCGGCGGGCATCACCCTCCACCTCAAGACCCTCTCGGGCCGCAACGGGCATCACGTGCTCGAGGCCTGCTTCAAGGGCGTGGCCCGATCGCTGCGCGACGCCGTGCGGGTCGACGGGGACGGCGTCCCTTCGACCAAGGGCACCTTGTGACTGTGCTCATGGCTCTTCGCCTGGCGGCTCATCGCGGTGCGGCCGGGGGCCCCTGCCCCAGCCGCCGGTCCCTGCTGGCGCAGGTCCCGTGATCGCCGTCCTCGACTACGGCATCGGGAACCTGCGCTCGGCGGAGAAGGCGCTCCAGCACCTCGGTGCGCCCGCCCGCCTCACCGCCGATGCTGACGAGGCCGCCGCCGCCGACGCCGTCGTCCTTCCCGGCGTGGGGGCGTTCGGGCCGTGCATGGAGGCGCTCACGGCGTCGGGCCTGCTCCCCGTCGTGCACCGGGCGGTGGAGGAGGGCAAGCCCTTCCTGGGGATCTGCGTGGGCATGCAGATGCTCTTCGAGGGGAGCGAGGAAGCCCCCGGCGTCCCCGGCATCGGACTGCTGGCCGGCACCGTCCGGCGCCTGTCCGACGGGCTCCGGCTTCCCCACATGGGCTGGAACGACCTCGAGGTCCGCAACGGCTCGGCCCTCTTCGCCGGCCTGCCCTCGCACCCCTACGTCTACTTCGTGCACTCCTACGTCCCGGTGCCCGCCGACCCCGACGTGGTGGCGGCCACCACCGACTACGGCGGCCCGTTGTGCGCGGCGGTGGAGGCCGGCCGGCTGTGGGCCACCCAGTTCCACCCCGAGAAGAGCGCCGCCAACGGGCTGGCCGTGCTGGCCAACTTCGTCCGGGCTACCGGGGTGCGGGGTGTCCCCGACGGCACCGGGGAGTGATGGGCGTCAAGCTGTTCCCGGCCATCGATCTGCGGGACGGGCGGGCCGTCCGTCTGCTACGGGGCGAGTTCGGGGCCGAAACCGTCTACTCCGACGACCCGGTGGCGGTGGCGGTGGCCTACCAGGCGGCGGGGGCGGGGTGGATCCACGTGGTCGACCTCGACGCCGCCCGCACCGGGGTGCCCGTCAACCTCGACCTGGTGGCGGCCATCGCCGCCGGCGTGTCCTGCCCGGTGCAGGCCGGGGGCGGGGTCCGCAGCCCCGAGGCGGCCGCCCGGCTCCTCGATGCCGGCGTGACCCGGGTGGTGGTGGGCACCGTGGCCGTCGAGGAGCCGGCCGTGGTGGAGACGCTGTGCACGCGGTATCCCGGGCGGGTGGCGGCGGGCCTGGACGCCCGGGGCTCCCAGCTGGCCGTCCGGGGCTGGACGGAGACCTCGGCCACCGACCTCACCGACGCCGCCCGGCGCCTGGAGGAGATGGGGGTGGGGGCCCTGGTGGTGACCGAGATCGGCCGGGACGGGACCATGGCCGGGCCCGATCTCGACCAGCTGGCGGCGGTGCTGGCCGCCACCGCCGTCGACGTGGTGGCCAGCGGTGGCGTCGGCAGCCTCGACGACCTCCGCTCGCTCTCCGCCCTGGAGCCCGTGCCGGGGCGGCGCCTGGCCGGGGTGATCGTGGGCCGGGCCCTCTACGAGGGCCGTTTCTCGGTGGAGGAGGCGCTGGCGTGCTTGGCGCCCGTGTGATCCCCTGCCTCGACGTCGATGCCGGCCGGGTGGTGAAGGGCGTCAACTTCGTCGGCCTGCGCGACGCCGGCGACCCCGTGGAGCTGGCCGCCCGCTACGACGCCGAGGGTGCCGACGAGCTCGTCTTCCTCGACATCACCGCCTCCTCCGACGCCCGCGACACCATCGTCGACGTCGTGGCCCGCACGGCGGAAGAGGTTTTCATCCCCTTCACCGTGGGCGGCGGCGTGCGGGAGGTCGACGACGTGCGCCGGCTGCTGCGGGCGGGGGCCGACAAGGTGTCGCTCAACACCCAGGCTGTGGCCCACCCCGAGCTGGTGGCGGCCAGTGCCGGCGAGTTCGGCGCCCAGTGCGTGGTGGTGGCCATCGACGCCCGGCGGGCCGACCCGGGGTACGGGGCGGCCCCGAGAGCAACGTCGTGGGAGGTGTACACCCACGGGGGCCGCAAGCCCACCGGCCTCGACGCCATCTCCTGGGCCGAGGAGGCGGTGCGCCTGGGAGCGGGGGAGATCCTGCTCACCTCCATGGACCGGGACGGGACCAAGGCCGGCTACGACAACGACCTGCTCAAGGCGGTGGCCGACGCCGTCCCCGTGCCCGTCATCGCCAGCGGCGGCGTCGGCACCCTCCAGCACCTCTATGAGGGTCTGGTGGTGGGGGGCGCCTCGGCCGTCCTGGCCGCCTCGATCTTCCACTTCGGGACGTACACGGTGGGGCAAGCCAAGGACTACCTGGCCGCCCGCGGCGTTCCCGTGCGACGATAGGCCCTCGCTCCACGGCCAGTCGTGGGGTGGAGCGTCGGCCGGAGAGGCCGGCGCCGGACATGGAGGTGGCCATGGCCGACCCGGTGCTCGACGAAGCTTTCATGCGGCGCTACCGGGAGCTGCTCGACGCCGAGGACAGCGCCTTCGACGAGCTCGAGCACGCCTATGAGGACGGTGACCGGGCCCACTTCGACGCCGACTTCGCCGCCTGGCGCGAGGTGCTGGGCCGCAAGCTCGCCTTCCTGGAGCGCCGGGGGATCGCCCCCGGGGTCCAGGTCTCGTAGTTCCGGCCGCCCCAGCGCCGGCGGGCCTAGTTCAGGCCCGCCATCCCCACGATCGGCTTGTTGAGCTTCATGGCTCCGGTCGATCCGAAGAACCCGGCGTCGCCGAAGGTGAAGACGCCGCCGTCGGAGGCCACGAACCAGTATCCGGTACCGGTGCTGGTGGGCGACATCCCCACAATGGGCTGGTTGAGCTTGATGGCACCGGTGGAGCCGTAGAAGGTGGCGTTGCCGAAGGTGAAGATGCCGCCGTCCGACGCCACCAGCCAGTAGCCGTCGCCCTGGGGGCGGGGAGCCATGCCCACGATGGGCTGATTGAGCTTGATGGCCCCGGTGGAGCCCATGAACTTGGCGTCGCCGAAGGTGAAGATGCCGCCGTCGGTGGCCACCAGCCAGTAGCCGTTCCCGCTGGGCGTCGACGCCATGCCCACGATGGGTTTGTTGAGCTTGATGGCACCGGTGGAGCCCAGGAACTTGGCGTCGCCGAAGGTGAAGATGCCACCGTCCGACGCCACCAGCCAGTAGCCGTTTCCGGACGGGGTGGCAGCCATCCCGACGATGGGCTTGTTGAGCTTCATGGCGCCGGTGGAGCCGAGGAACTTGGCGTCCCCGAAGGTGAACACGCCACCGTCGGTGGCCACGAACCAGTAGCCGTTCCGGCTCGGCGTGGCCGCCATGCCCACGATGGGCGAGTTGAGCTTGATGTTGCCGGTGGAGCCGAAGAACCGGCCGGCCCGGACTCCCGGAGGCCCACCGAAGGAGAAGATCCCGCCGTCGGAGGCGACCAGCCAGTACTCGCCGGGGATGTCGGGAAGGTCGGGGACGGCGCCCGAGCCGTCGGGCCCGGGCGAGCAGCACACGGGGGCGACCGCGCCCGTACCCGGGATCCGCAGGAAGATGTCCCGCAGGCCGTTGCCGTCGCCGGCCACGAGGTCGCCGGCCAGCGACTCGAAGGCCACCCGGCCGCCGTCGCTGTTGATGGAGGGCTGGAAGCTTCCGCCGTTGCCGGTCATGCCGTCGGAGCGGGTGCTCACGTTGAGCAGCCGCCGGCCGGCCATCTCCCAGACGGCCACGTCGTCCTTGCCGTTGGTGTCATTGGCCAGGATGCCCGACGCCTGGAAGGCGACCACGTTGCCGTCGGCCGACAGCGAGGGGTTGATGCCGTCGGCGGGCACCAGCGTGCTCTCGTGGGTGTCGAGGTTGAACACGTTGATGTTGTTCTGGAACTGGTAGGCCACGACGCGGCCGCTGCCGCTGAGCGAGGGGTGGGCCGAGCCCTTGCCGGCCACCCGCTCGGCGCTGCCGCCGCCCCGCCACACGTAGATGCCCGACCCGTCGTCGTCGGAGGTGGCGCCGTTGATCATGGTGACCTCGAAGGCCACCGTACCGCCGTCGTGGCTGAGGGAGGGGGACACGGCGTCGCCCTGCGCCCCCGAGGGGACCTCGGCCGGCCCGCCGGCGTTGCGCACCACGATCTTGCGGGGGCCGGAGGCCGTGCCGCCCGACCACGCCACCACACCCCCGTTGCCGTTGACCGTGGGGGAGAAGGCGACGTTGTTGGCGGCACCGGTGCTCACCAGCCGCAGGCCGGCGCCGTCACGTCCGACGGCGTAGACGTCGGAGAGGCCGTTGCCATCGCCGCCGGCCAGGGCCCGGTCGGTGGAGAAGACGACGGTGCTGCCGTCGCCGGAGATCTCGATCTCCTTGGCGCCGGCGTCGGCCACCACGGGCCGGTCGTTGACCATGACGTGGCCGCTGGGACCCTGCAGGTAGGCGACGATCGTCCCGGTGTCGTCGATGGCGGCGTCCGAGCTGGCGCCCGAGGGGCTCACCAGAGAGAGGACCCCGTCGGGCACGGCGGCACCGGCGGGCGGGGCCGCCACCGCCACCAGCAGGGCGGCGAGCGCCATCGAGCGAGCGGTCCACCGGTCAAGGCTCGGCCGCATTGCGGTCCTCCTGAGGGGGTTGGGGCGGGGGTTTGGCCCTACTCTTCGTGGTCAGTCTTGTCACAGATGGCGCAATTGTCCACCTGTGAGATAGTTGTGAACGGGCGCGAACACCCGACCGTGGTGAGTTCGACTTCGGCCCGCTTCGCTCCTGCCGAATCGCCGAGGGTGCCCCGGTAGCATGACGGCCGTGGCTCCCGCCCTCACCCCCATCACCACGTCGGCCGAGCACCTGGACCGGATCCGCTACGACGGCGCCGGCCTCGTCCCCGCCATCATCCAGGAGGAGGGCAGCGGCGACGTGCTCATGCTCGGCTACATGAACGCCGAGGCGGTGCGCCGCACCCTGGACACGGGCCGAACCTGGTTCTGGAGCCGGTCCCGGTCCGAGTACTGGTGCAAGGGGGAGACGTCGGGGGACCGCCAGTGGGTCCGCCGGGCCTACTACGACTGCGACGGCGACACGCTGCTGGTGGTGGTGGAACAGGAGGGCCGGGGGGCGTGCCACACCGGCCACCGCACCTGCTTCTACCGCAGCTTCGCCGACTAGCCGGGCTCGGGTCACGATATGGCCGAGCCCGCGCTGCACCCCACCCCGGAAGCCTTCGTCGAGCTGGCCGCCACCCACACGGTGGTGCCGGTGTGGCGCGAGGTCCTGGCCGACCTCGAGACCCCGGTGTCGGTGTTCCTCAAGCTCGTCGGGTCCGGAGAGGGCTTCCTGCTGGAATCGGTGGAGCACGCCGAGCGCTGGGGGCGGTACTCCTTCATCGGGCGCGACCCAGCCCTCACCCTGGTGGCCCGGGGCCGCACGGTGGCGTGGTCCGGTTCCTCCCCCGACCTCTCGGCCGGGCTCCCCACCGACCGGGGGGCGCTCGGCGCCGTCGAGGCGCTCCTGGCCCGCTTCCGGGCTCCCCGCCTCCCCGAGCTGCCCCCCTTCCACGGCGGCATCGTCGGCTACCTGGGCTACGACGTGGTGCGGGAGATCGAGTCCCTTCCCGACAGCCCCCCCGATGACGTGGGCCTGCCCGACGCCGTGATGTCGCTCACCGGGCACGTCGCCGCCTTCGACCACTTCCGCCAGCGGCTCTATCTCATCGAGAACGTCCTCGTCCCTCCCGGGGAAGGGGGTGTCCCCGGGAAGACAGTGGCCGGAGAGGTCGAGCTGCGGGACGCCTACGCCGCCGCCGCCGTCCGGCTCGAGGCCCTGGTCGACGACCTGGCCCGGCCCCTGCCCTACCTCCCGGCCCCCCCGCCGTCGGAGACGGGCGAGGAGGCCCCCATTCCCGAGGTGCGGTCCAGCTTCGCCAAGGGCTCGTACGAGGTGGCGGTGGAGGCGGCCCGGGAGCACATCCTGGCCGGCGACATCTTCCAGGTCGTCCTCGCCCAGCGCTTCGACTTCGCCCTCGAGTGCGATCCCTTCGACGTGTACCGGGTCCTGCGCCAGGTCAACCCGTCGCCCTACATGTACTTCCTGCGCAGCCGGGAGCCGGCGGCGGGCGGCGCCGCCGGCGACATCATCGTGGCCGGGTCGTCGCCCGAGCCGATGGTCCAGCTCCTCGACGGCCGGGTGATCAGCCGGCCCATCGCCGGGACCCGCCGGCGGGGCCGCGACGAGGCCGCCGACCGGCGCCTGGCCGGCGAGCTGGCCGAGCACCCCAAGGAGCGGGCCGAGCACGTCATGCTCGTCGACCTGGCCCGCAACGACGTGGGCCGGGTGGTGCGCTTCGGCACCGAGCAGGTGGACGAGCTCATGACCCTGGAGCGCTACAGCCACGTGATGCACCTGACCAGCCAGGTCTCGGGCGAGCTGCGGCCCGGCCAGGGGCCGGTCGACGTGTTGCGGGCCACGTTCCCGGCCGGGACCGTCTCGGGTGCGCCCAAGGTCCGGGCCATGGAGATCATCGACGAGCTGGAGCCGGCCAAGCGGGGTCCCTACGCCGGGGTGGTGGGCTACCTCGACTTCTCCGGCAACCTCGACACCGCCATCGCCATCCGAACCATGGTGGTGGGGGGCGATCGCGCGCCCGGGGCCGGGGGTGTCCCCCGAGCGTCCGTGTCCGCCGGGGCGGGCATCGTGGCCGACTCCGACCCCGCCCAGGAGGAGCTCGAGTGCCGCAACAAGGCCCGCGCCGTCCTGGCCTCGGTGGCCGCCGCCCGCCACCTCGGGGTCCGGCCCCAGCCCACGGAGGCGTGGTGACGCTGTCAGAGGCGGAGGACCGGGCGCTGGTGGACGGCGCCGGCCTCATCGACGCCCGGGACCGGGGCTCGGTCCTGGTGAGCGGTCCCGACGCCCAGTCCTTCCTGCACAGCCTGTTGTCCCAGGACGTGGCCGGGCTCGCTCCCGGTCAGGGTGCCCACACACTGCTCCTCCAACCCCAGGGCAAGCTCGACTGCGATCTGCGCCTGCTGGTGCTCGGGCCCGAGGAGATGCGCCTCGACTGTGACCCCGGCCAGGGTGGGGCCCTGGCCACCTCCTTGCGCCGCTTCAAGCTGCGGGTCAAGGCCGAGGTGGAGGACACCACCGGAACCTGGGGTGTGCTCATGCTCCGGGGCGGTCGGGCGGCGGAGGTGGCGGAGGCGGCGGGAGGCGTGGCCGTCCCCGCCGACCAGCACGCCCATGTCGCCTGGCCGGGCGGGGAGCTCCGCCTGGTGCGGGCGGACTGGCCCGGGGGCTGGTGCGGAGTCGACGTCGTCGGGCCCATCGGGGCCCTGGACGGGGCGAGGGAAGCGCTGGTGGCGGCGGGGGCGACGCCGGTGGGCCCCGGGGCGTCGGAGGCGGCCCGGGTGGCGGCGGGCGTCCCCCGTCAGGGAATCGACACCAACGAGCGGACGATTCCCCAGGAGGCGTTCCTGGAACTCGACGCCGTGTCCTTCACCAAGGGGTGCTTCCTGGGCCAGGAGCTGGTGTGCCGGATCGACACCCGGGGCCACGTGAACCGCTATCTGCGCGGCTTCGTCATCACGGGAGGGGGGGATGACACCACTCCGCCGCCGGGAGCAGGCATCGTGTGGGGAGACAAGGAGGTGGGATCCCTGACCACGGTGGCGCGATCGGCGAGTGGTACCCGGGCCCTCGGGTACCTGCGCCGGGAGATCGAAGTGCCGGCCGAGGTGCTGGTGCGCTGGGACGGCGGCGAGGTCACGGCCCGGGCCGATGCCCTCCCGGAGCGGCCGTGAGCGCAAGCGCACGCCGGGCCGCGGGAGCCGTCGTGCTGGCGCTGTGCCTGGCCGCCGGCGCCTGCTCGTCGGACGACGGGCAGTCGTTGCCCACCCCCGGCTCGTCGTCCACCACCACCACGACCGCACCCCTCGACTTCAGCGAGGTGGCGCTGTCTCCCGTCGCCCCGGGCAAGCAGCCTCCCGTCACCCGGCCGCCGGGTCCGCCGAGGGCGTCCATCGCCGGGAAGGTGGTCGATACCGTCGGCACGCCCGTCCCCGGGGCCATGGTGCGGGCGGCGTACTACTTCGACCCGGCCAAACCCGAGATCATCGAGGCCATCTCCGGGCCCGACGGCGGCTACCGCTTCGACAGGCTCTACGGCGGCCGGTGGCGAATCCGGGCCTGGCTGGCGCCGACGCTGGCCACCTTCGAGCAGCCCGCCTTCTTCCTCGGCGCCGCCGAGCAGAAGGTCGTGGACCTCAAGGTCAAGGCCGTCTCCGACATGGACCTCACGTCCACCATGGCTCCCGACCCGCCCCTGGTGGGGTGGCTGGCGGAGCTGGCGGTGCTGGTCGTCACTCAGACCGTGGACCCGGAGGGACGCGTGGTCCGCACCCCCCTGGGCGGTGTTTCGGTGACCGTCTCGAGCGATGGCGCCTATTCGGTGTCGCCATCGTCCACCCAGCTCACCGAGGAGGACGGTACCGTGCGGTGGACCGTGACGTGTGGCTCCGAGGGCGTCCACACCCTGACCGCGACGGTGACCCCGGCGACGTCGCCGCCCCGGGAGTTCCCGGTGACGTCGCCGTCGTGCCTGTCGCCGGCGTCGACCACCACCGCCACCACGATGAACCCGTCGTCCTCTACGAGCTCGACGAAGCCGAAGCCGAAGACGAAGACGACGACGACGACCCGGCCGACGACGAGCTCCACCCGGGCGGGCGTGCAGCCACGCTGACGGTGAAGCGGGTGCGGCCCTCCGGGGTGCGCCCCGCCGTGGCCGTCCCACCCATGGCCGCCGCCAGCTGGGCCACGATGGCCAGCCCCAGTCCGGTACCCACCTTGCGGGCCGCCCGGGGGTTCGGGGTGGCCCCGGAAGCGGAGCGGCCCGAGGTGTAGAGGCGCTCGAAGACGTGGGGCAGGTCGGCAGGGGCGACGCCCGGCCCGTCGTCCACCACGGAGATCTCGACCCCCGGCGGGGTGGCCACCACACCCACCTCCACCGCGGTCGCCGCGTACTTGATGGCGTTCTCGACCAGGTTGGCCACCACCTGGGCCAGCCGCTCGGGGTCGAGCTCGGCGGGGAGCGGTCCCGGGGCGGGGAGGGCGACCAGGGCCAGGCCGGCCTCGGCGGCGGCGGGTTGGAGCGCCTCCACGGCGCCGGCCACCACCTCGCCGGCGTCGACGGGCCGGGGGTGAAGGGAGAACTCCCGGGTGTCGAGGCGGGCCAGGTCGAGCAGGTCGGCCACCAGCCGCTCCAGGCGCCGGGCCTCGGACCCGATGATGGCCGCCGCCCGCCGGCGGGTCTCGTCGTCGTCGGCCGTCCCCTCGGCCACGGCCTCGGCGTAGCCCCGGATGGAGGTGAGCGGGGTGCGCAGATCATGGGACACGCTCATGAGGAAGGCCCGCTCCTGCCCGGCGGCCCGCTCCAGTTCGGCGGCCATGGTGTCGATGGCGGCCCCCAGGCGGGCCAGCTCGTCGTCGGCCTCGACCAGGCCGCCGACCCGGGCCCCGAGGTCGCCACCGGCGATGGCCCGGGTGGTGCGCTCCATGGCCTGGAGGGGGCTGGTGAGCCTGCGGGCCAGCCACAGGGCAACCGCCGCCGCCACCGCCGCGGCCACGCCGGTGGCCACGAGCAGGAAGGGCCCGCTCCGGCCCAGGGGCAGCAGCCCCACCTGCCGGGTCAGCACCACCACCGGCCGCAGATCGCGGCTGGCCAGAGGCGCCAGCGGGTGGGCCACGAACACCAGGCGGCGGCTGCCGCCCGTCTGGGTGGCGCCGCTCCACAGGGCGGCGCCGTCCAGGTCGTCGACGCCGACGCCGTGGGGCAGGGTGGGCAGGCCGGCGACCTGGCGGCGGGGAAGGAGGGTGTCCCGGGCCCGGAGCCGGGAGACGAGGGCGTCGCCCACCACCTGGCCGTCGGGAGTGACGTAGACCACACCGATCCCGCTCACGTCCAGGACCCGGCCCAGCCGCCGGCTGAGGTTGGCCAGGTTTCCGACTCCGTCCTCGACCAGCTGCGACAGCCCGGCGGCGGTGTCGGTCAGGTCGCGGCGGGCGTCGGCCCGGGCGGTGGAGCGGGCCAGGGCGCCGGTGATGACCACGGCGGCGAGCAGCGAGCCCACGGCCATCGCCACCAGGCAGGCGGCCAGCCGGCGCCGCAGCGATCCCGGGCCCGATGTGGTTGAGGTGCGACTCACTTGTCCAGGCGGTAGCCGAGGCCCCGCACGGTGGTGAGGGCCACGGTCCCGGCCAGTTTCTTGCGCACCTGGGCCACGTGGACGTCGACCGTGCGGGGATCGCCGTACCAGCCGTAGCCCCACACCCCGTCGAGGATCTGCTGGCGGGAGAGGGCCAGCCCCGGCCGCTCGGCCAGGTAGCGCAACAGCTCGAACTCCTTGGCCGTCAGATCGACCACGCTGCCGCCGGCGGTGACCTCCCGCCGGCCCAGGTCGATCACGGCCCCGCCGACTTCGATGACCGTGACCGCCGGGGCGACCGCTTCCGTGCGACGCAGGACGGCCTTGACCCGGGCCACCAGCTCCCGGGGGGAGAAGGGCTTGGTGAGGTAGTCGTCGGCGCCCATCTCCAGGCCCAGGACGCGGTCGATCTCGGCGTCCCGGGCGGTGAGGAAGATCACCGGGATCGGGCTCTCCGCCTGGAGCTTGCGGCACACCTCGAGGCCGTCGATGCCGGGCAGCCCGACGTCCAGCACCACCAGCCGGGGCCGCTCCCGCCGGGCCGCGCTCAGCCCGTCCTCACCGGTGGCCGCCTTGAGCACCCGGAAGCCCTCCTTGCGCAGGTAGAGCTCGACCAGGTCGGCGATGTTGGGCTCGTCGTCCACCACCAGGATGGTGCCGCCGGCGCCCGTCACGCCGACATCGTGTCATGTCCTGAGGGGACACCCCGGACCCCGGGCCCTGCCCGTCACCACCGGCCGCGATGGATGGTCTCGGTCACCGGACGCCGGCCCCGTGCCAGGGAGGGTGACGGCTCGTCGGGGGCGGGGTGGCCGAGGGCGACGGCGCCGATGGGGGTGTGGTCCTCGGGAATCCCGAAGGTGGCGCGCAACTCGGGCAGGCCGGCGAAGATGCCGAAGAACAGCGCCCCCAGCCCGGCGTCCACCGCCCCGAGGAGGAGGGTCATGGTGGCGAAGGCACAGTCGACGTCCCAGTAGGGGACGGGCCAGCGGGCCTCGTCCCGGTCCGTCCACCCTTTGTCCGGCTCGGCGTAGCGGTCGAGGTAGGCCTCCTTCGAGGAGCACGGCACCACGATCACGGGGGCGGTGAACAGACCCGGCCAGCGGAACCCCTCCCGCTCGGGGACGGGGAAGGTGGCGTCCCAGAACCGGCCCACCTGATCGGGCCCGTGGAGCACCAGGAAGGCGAAGCCCTGTGTGTAGCCGGCGGAGGGCGCCCGGCGGGCCAGGTCGAGGATGTGATCGAGGACGGCGCCGTCGACGGGCTCGGCCGTGAAGTTGCGCACCATCCGCCGCCGTCGCACGGCCTCGGCGAACTCCATCAGGACTTCTTCCCGCCGCCGGCCGGCCGGCCCAGGACGCCCTCCAGGAGCCGGGCCATGAGCCCGATCGTGGCGAAGAGCGACTGCTCCTTGGCGCGGTCGGGATCGAGATGGGTCATGAGCTCGATGCCCACGAACAGGGCGCTGATGACGAAGGCCAGGTCGTCGACGGGGACGAGCTGCTCGTAGGGGGTGCCCTGGACCACCCGGCGGATGGCCACCACCACCATCTCCGTCCACGGCTCGAAGCGGCGCAGCACCTCGACGGCCAGCTCGGGTGACGACGACGCCCCCGCCAGCATCTGGGACAGCACGTGGATGTGGCCGGCCTCCACCAGCTGGGGGAGGCTGGACACCTCCGCCAGCTGCTCCCGGTAGCGGGCCATGCGGGCGTCGGAGATGCAGTCGAGCCCGGCCAGGAGGGCATCGTTGACGGAACCGAAGTGGTAGAAGATCAGCGCCTGGTTGAAGCCGCCCGTGCGGGCGATGGCCCGGGCGCTGGTCCCCACGATGCCCTCCCTGCGCACCGTCTCCATGGCGGCGTCGATGATGCGCTGGCGGGTGTCGGCTGACGTCGTCGGGTTCACGAGGCCGGCTGGCCGGCGGGCGGGCCCCAGTTGATCGGCGGGACCGGCTGCGCCTTCGGGGGCACGGGGCCCATCTCCGCCCGGCGGCGGATGCGGTAGAAGACGAACATGTTGAGGAGGTGGAGGACGCCGAGGGACATGAGCAGGGTTCCCAGCCGGTGCACCAGGACCTCGGTGGCCGACAGGGCGTCGACGGCCGAGCGGGCCTGGAGGATGAGCAGCGCAAAGCCCAGGTTCAACAGGTAGAACCCGATGACCAGCAGCCGGTTGACCGATTCCGCCAGCTGGGGCTTGTCGGCGAACACGTCTTCGAGGAACACCGCTCCGTTGCGGAAGAGGGTGCGGGCCAGCCACACCACCAGCCCGATGCTGGTGGCCGAATAGATCACGTAGACGGCGATGACGTAGCGATCCGACGACATGGCGCTCCACGCTCCTTTGCGCTTGAGCATCTGCTTTGACCGATCGCTTTGATCGACCGTTTTAAGCGTACGCTCAAACACGCTGGGACGTCAAGCCCTGATCCCGTCAGCCGCGGGGCTCCTTGGGCAGGCCGAGGACCCGCTCGCCCACGATGTTGCGCATGACCTCGTCGGTGCCGCCCGCCACCCGCAGGCCGGGGACGCCGACCACCAGGTCCCCCCAGGCGTAGGTGCCCCATTCGCCGGTGTCGGCGGTGAGCCGGGGGCCGAGGAGGCCCGTGACGGCGGCCGAGACCCGCTGCAGGTTGTTGGTCAGGGCCAATTTCAGCGTGGAGGCCTCCGGGCCCGGCAGCTGGCCGGACCGCAGCTTGGCGATGGCCCGCATGGTGGTGAAGCGGGCCACGGACGAGTTGATGTAGATGTCGGCCAGGGCCTGGCGGACGTTGGGGTCGGCGGCCCGGTCGAGGTGACGGGCCAGCTGCTGGAGCCGGGTGAAGGCCCCCTGCCCCGGGGCGATGGAGCCGCCCCCGATGGCCAGCCGCTCGTTCATGAGCGTGGTCAGCGCCACCGTCCAGCCCTGGTCCACGTCACCGAGGAGGAACTCGGCCGGCACCCGCACGTCGGTGAAGAACACCTCGTTGAAGCTCGCTCCGCCCGTCATCTGGCGCAGGGGCCGGACCTCCACGCCGGGGGCGTGCATGTCGACCACGAACATGGTCAGGCCCCGGTGGCGGCTGTCGGGGTCGGTGGAGGTGCGGGTGATGATCTCGCCGATGTGGGAGTACTGGGCACCCGACGTCCATACCTTCTGGCCGTTGAGGATCCACTCGTCGCCGTCGCGCACGGCCCGGGTCTGGATCCCGGCCAGGTCAGAGCCCGCCACCGGCTCGGAGAACAGCTGGCAGGCGATCATGTCGCCCCGGTACAGGGCAGGCAGATAGCGGGCCTTCACCGCCTCGACGGCGTGGGCCAGGATCGTGGGGGCGATCATGCCCAGGCCGATGCCGAAGGGGCCCTGCGACGGCGTCCGGTAGCCGGACTCCACCGACTGCCACACCCGCTCGTACTCCCGGGGAAGCCCCCGTCCGCCGTATTCCCCGGGCCCGCTGATCCAGCCGAAGCCGGCGTCGTAGATCTTCGCCCGCCACTCCTTGGCCCGCTCGACCTGGGCCGCCTCCTCCTCCGGGCTCTGCTCGGCGAAGAGGGCCACATCGTCGGACCCCTCGCCCCAGACGAGGCGCACCTCCGGCCTGGGCTCGGCGTTGGCGTCGAGGAAGGCGGTGGCTTCGGCCCGGAAATCGTCGATGCTGATCATGTCCGGTGACGTTACTCGCCGGTATCCCACGGCCGGGTACCGTGACCGGATCGACTCTCCCGAGAGCCTTTCCGTCGCCTGCCGCCTGTGCGGGACGGCCCTACCCGATCCCTCGGCGCGCTGTCCGGCGTGCGGGATGCACCCCGCCCGGGACCTTCCCCGGGCCACGAAATGGCGGATCGTGGCCGGCCTGGCCGTGCTCTACGCCTTCGTTGCCGTCGTGCTCGTCCTCACCCGTTGACCTCGGTGGAGGCGGCGGTCGAGATCGACGGTCTGCGGGTCGCCTACGGGGCGACGGTGGCCGTCGACGGCCTCTCGCTCACCGTGGCCGAAGGCGAGGTGTTCGGGCTGCTGGGCCCCAACGGGGCAGGGAAGACGACCACGGTGGAGACGCTGGAGGGTTTCCGCCGGCCCGACGCCGGCACCGTGCGGGTGCTGGGCCGCGATCCCCGGACGGAGCGGGCGGCGCTGGCTCCCGCCATCGGGGTCATGCTCCAGGACGGCGGCCTGTACCCGGGGATCCGGCCCCCGGAGGTGCTTCGCCTCTTCGCCGCCTACTACGACGACCACGAGGACCCCGACGCCCTGCTCGACCTCGTGGGCCTGCGCCCGGCGGCCGGGACGGTGGTGCGCCGGCTGTCGGGCGGGCAGCGCCAGCGCCTCTCCCTCGCCCTGGCGCTGGTGGGCCGGCCCCGCCTGGTGTTCCTCGACGAGCCCACGGCGGGGATGGATCCCCACGCCCGGCTCACCACCTGGGAGGTGATCAGTGGGCTGCGGGCCCGGGGGACGACCGTCCTGCTCACCACCCACGGCATGAACGAGGCCGAGCGCCTGTGCGACCGCGTGGCCATCCTCGACGGCGGGCGCCTGGTGGCGCTCGGTTCCCCCGACGAGCTCACGTCCGGGGCGGGCGGGGGCGAGACCCGCTTCTCGGCCGTGCCCGGCCTGGATTGCGCCGCCCTGGCCGTCGCCGTCGGGCTGGCGCCGGGGGCGGTGACCGAGGAGCGGCCCGGGCGCTACCTGGTTGAGGCGGCGGGCACGCCGGCGCTCATCGCCGGTCTGGCGGGTTGGATGGCGGACCACGACGTGGCCCTCGGTGACCTGCAGGCCGGCCGGCGCAGCCTGGAAGAGGTGTTCCTGACCCTGACCGCCGAATCCGCCCCCGACGGCGGGCACTCGGACGAGGACGGCGGGCCCCGGGGCCGCCGGGGGCGGCGCCGGTGAGAGCCCGGGCCGTGGCCGCCCAGGCCCGGGTGGAGACGGTGCTGACCCTGCGCCGGGGCGAGAGCCTGCTCGTCACCCTCGGGATCCCCATCGGGGTCCTCGTCTTCTTCGGCACCATCGACCTGGTCGACACCGGATTCGAGGAGCCGCTCGACTTCCTCGTCCCCGGCGTCCTGGCGCTGGCGGTGATGTCGACGGCCATGGTCAGCCTGGGCATCGCCACTGGCTTCGAGCGCCGCTACGGCGTCCTCAAGCGGCTGGGGCCCACCCCGCTGGGCCGCGACGGGCTGCTGGTGGCCAAGACGGTCACCGTCGTCGGCCTCGAGATCATCCAGGCCGCCGTCCTGGTGTTCGCCGGGGTGGCGCTCGGCTGGTCGCCGGGCGCCGGCGCCGGCGGACTCCTGCCGGCGGTGGGGATCATGGCACTGGGCACCGTGGGCTTCGCCGGCCTCGGACTGCTCATGGCCGGCGCCCTGCGGGCCGAGGCCACCCTGGCCCTGGCCAACGGGGCCTACCTCCTGCTGCTCCTCCTGGGCGGCATGGCCTTCCCCCTCGACCGCCTGCCCGGCGCCCTGGAAGCCGTCGCCCGCGCCCTCCCCGCCGCGCCCCTGGCCGCCTGCCTGCGCGGCGCCCTCACCGGCACCGGCGTTCCCGCCGGGGACCTCGCTCTCCTCGCCGTCTGGGCCGTCGTCACCCCCGTCGCCGCCGCCCGGCTGTTCCGCTGGGAGGAGTGACCGGGCGGGCGCGCCGGGTTCAGGGTGAACGTCAAAGACGCAGTGAGGGTGACCGGGGGCGCGAGTGCCGCGGGGCCCCGTCCGCCCGCCGTGGCCACCGGTCCTCCCGCCCCGGCGTCATCACCGGTCCCCTCGCCAACCGGCGTTTCTCAGCCCCACCTGCCGGGGTTGAACAGCGCCGGTTCGAGGAACACGCGGCTTACAGAACAACCGGCGTTT
>JBIOYN010000147.1:0-2374 GCA_044870155.1 Acidimicrobiia bacterium
GACGCTACGGAGCGGCGGGTGACCGTCACCGTCGACGGGGTCCCCGTCGCCCTCCGGCCGGGGGAGACCGTCCTCGACGCCATCATCCGGGCCGGCTTCCGCTCCCCGTGGGTCTGCCGCCGGGGCCGGTGCGCCGCCTGCAAGGTGGAGCTGATCGCCGGTCACGTCGTCTACACGACGGCCTCTCCCCCCCGCCTGTTCACCGACGAGGAGCGCGCCGCCGGCGTCTGCCTCAGCTGCACGGCTGTTCCCGTGGACGACATCGCCATCCGGCTGCCGGCCTAGATAGCCTGGTGCCGTGGAACATGGTGGTGGCATCCCGCCCGCGGCGCTGCTCTTCATCTCCTTCCTGGTGATGGCCGTAGGTCTGGCGATCGCCCTGCGGGGGGGAGACAAGAAGAAGGACGGGGATTAGCCCCCTCCGACCCCGACGCCGCACTTAGCTGTCGAAGACGCGGCTCTTGAGCAGGTCCTCGGCCTCGAGGGTCATGAGGTCGTCACGGCCCACCTGGCGGCGGTCGCCGGTGACGAGGCGGTTGGCGTGGCGGAGGCGGGCCCGCTCCAGGGCGTTGCGGACGGAGCGGGCGTTGGCGAAGCGGGGCTGGGTCCGCCGCAGCTCCAGGTACTCCCGGAAGGCTTCCTGGGCCTCGGGGGTGAGGCGATAGCGCTGCTCGTCGAGCATGAGGTCGCCGATGGCGATGAGCTCCTCGAGGTCGTACTCGGGGAAGTCGATGTGGTGGGCGATGCGCGAGCTCATCCCCGGGTTGGACGAGAAGAAGCCGTCCATCTTGTCCTTGTAACCGGCGAGGATGACGACCAGGTCCTCCCGCTGGTTCTCCATCACCTGGAGCAGGATCTCGATCGCCTCCTGGCCGTAATCCCGCTCGTTCTCGGCCCGGTGCAGGTAGTAGGCCTCGTCGATGAACAGGACCCCGCCCATGGCCCGCTTGAGAACTTCCTTGGTCTTGGGGGCGGTGTGCCCGATGTACTGGCCGACGAGCTCGTCCCTGGTCACCGACACCAGGTGGCCCTTGCCCAGGTAGCCCAGGCTGTTGAGCAGCTCGCCCATGCGCATGGCCACCGTGGTCTTGCCCGTCCCCGGCGGACCGGTGAAGCACATGTGGAGTGTGGGCCGCGTCGAGTCGAGCCCGAAGCGGGTGCGGAGCCGGTCGACCAGCAGGAGAGCGGCGATCTCCCGGATGCGGGTCTTGACCGGCACCAGGCCCACCAGCTCCCGGTCGAGGCGGTCGAGAACGGCGTCGACCTCCAGTGACCGGCGCTCGGCGTCCATGTCGACGACGGCATCGGCGGCCAACGGGCCGTCGTCCTCGGGTTCTTCCTCGCCCTCGCCGTTCTCGTCCTTCTCAGGCTCCGTGCGGACCTCGGGTGGCTTGCCCCCGGGCACGGGAACGGCAAAGCCGAACTTGGCGCTGCCGCCGTTGGCCGTGCTGTCGCCGGCCACCCTCATCGCCCGTTGCTGTACCGCTCCCCGGCCGGGCGGTCGGTGGAGTAGGAGTGGAGGGTGTAGCGGATCTGGCGGTCGGAAGACTCCTGACGCACCAGGTTGAACCCGGGCTCGTGCTGCGGGCGGTTGACCAGAAACGACAGCGCGGTGGTCTGGCGGCCCAGGGAGGCGTCGTAGGCGCTCACCCGCACGTACTGGTTGGGGAACGCTTTGCGGCAGGCGTTGATTTCGTAGAGCACAGCGGCGGAGTCGGTGATGTCGAACATGGGCAGGCCCCACATCTCCCAGTAGTTGTTGCGGGGATGGGGGTCGTCCGTGAACTCCACGGCGATGGCCCAGCCGTTGCCGATGGCGTAGGCGGCCTGGAGGCCGATCTCCTCGTCGGTCAGCTCGGGCAGGTAGGAGAACGTTCCCTGGGTGAGGTGCATGGCGGGCTCCCGGCTCGGGATCAGGCCGTGGGGGTGGCCACGACGTCGGGCGTGTCGGTGGACTCGTAGTTGAAGGAGATGTCGCCCCAGGTGTCGAGGGCCATCTGCAGCTCGGGGCTGCGGGCCGCCGCCGCCTTGAGGATCGACTCGCCCTCGGCCATGTAGTCCCGGCCCTCGTTGCGGGCCTTGACCATGGCCTCCAGGGCCACCCGGTTGGCGGTGGCGCCGGCGGCGATGCCCATAGGGTGACCGATGGTGCCGCCGCCGAACTGGAGCACGACGTCTTCGTCGAGGTGGTGGAGCAGCTGGTGCATCTGGCCGGCGTGGATGCCGCCCGACGCCACCGGCATGACGCCCGGCATCGACGCCCAGTCCTGATCGAAGTAGATGCCGTTGGCAGGGTTGGCCGGGACGTGGTCGAGGCGCAGCGTGTCGTAGTAGCCCCGGATGATGTTGGGGTCACCCTCGAGCTTGCCCACCA
>JBIOYN010000148.1:0-11866 GCA_044870155.1 Acidimicrobiia bacterium
GCGGACCAGGGCGTGAACGAAGCGGTAGGCGCCGGCGCCCGTCTCCTCCACGAGGCGGGCGCCGGCGGCCTCGTCGAGGGCGACGACGAGCTCTCCGTCGTCGATGTTGCAGACGGCGCGCAGGACGGCGACCTCGAAGTCGGCTCCCACCACGGCCGCCGAAGTCAGCACCCGGTTGGCGGCTTCCGACAGCCGCGACAGCCGGCGCCCCACCACGTCGCGCACCCCCGCGGGGATGCCCAGCTCGGACCGCTGCGCCACCCAGCGGCCCTGCCGCCGGACGACAGCGCCCGTCTCGGCCAGATGGCGGACGACCTCCCACACGAAGAAGGGGTTGCCCTCGGTCTCCTGGTGGATGGTGCGGACCAGGGCCTGTTCCTCCTCGTCCAGGTCATGGCCGGCGGCCTGTTCCACCACGGCCAGCACCTCGCCCTCGTCGAGGCCGGAGAGGGAGAGGCGCTCCACCGCCTCGTCCCGGCGCAGGTCGGCCAGGAGCTCGACGAGGGGGTGGCCGGACCCGAGCTCGGTGTCGCGGCAGGTGGCCAGCACGAGGAGCCGCAAGGGCGCCGCCCAACGGACGACGTGGCGGAGCAGGAGGAGGGTCGGCTTGGCGGCCCACTGCAGGTCGTCGAGGACGAGCAGGACGGGCTGGTCGGCGGAGAGGGCGCCCAGCCAGGCGGCCACGGCGTCGAAGAGCCGGTAGCGCTCGGTCCCGGGGTCGGAACGCAGGGGGGCGCTCAACCCCGGGGCCAGCTCCGGAAGCTCGGGGACCAGACGGGCCAGCTCGCCGCCGAAGCGACCCAGGCGGGAGACCAGGTGGGCGGCGGGCGTGTGATCGACCAGGTGGCGGAGGGCCTCGACCACGGGCTGGTAAGGGACGCCCAGGTCCTCGTCGCAGCGCCCGGCCAGCACCGTCGCCCCGTCGGCGTGGAGCTCGGTGGCCAGGACGGCGGCCAGGCGGGTCTTGCCCACCCCTGGCTCGCCCCCCAGCACCACCACCCGCCGCTGGCCCGCCCGCGCCTCCTTCCAGGCGATCCGAAGGCGGTCGAGCTCGTCCTCCCGGCCCACGAAGATGCGCCCCGTGCCGGTGAGGAACGGGGGCAGGGGGATCGGCGGAAGCTGGCTCGTCTCGCCTCCCCTGGCTTCGGCGTCCTCGGGCCGCTGCCAGCTCACGGCCACGGCCGGGACCGGAGTGGCCAATCCTTTGAGCGGGAGCGGGCCGAGGGGCCGGAAGCGGAAGTCGCCCCGGGAGCCGACCAGGGAGGCCACGAGTTCACCGGCCAGGATCTGGCCCCCCTCGGCCCGGTCGCAGAGACGCTTGGCCACCACCACGGCCGTCCCGAAGAAGTCGTCCTCGGCCCGCACCGCCTCCCCGGAGTGGAGTCCCACCCGCACGCCGAGGCGACGCTCGGGATGGGCCTGGTTGTGTTCAGCCGTGCCCCGCTGCATGGCCAGGGCGCAGCCCAGAGCGGCCAGGGGGCTGGCGAAGGCCACCATGAGGCCGTCACCCAGGTTCTTCACCTCCTGGCCGCCGGCTTCGGCCACCGCATCCCGTAACAGGGAGAAGTGGGTGCGGCGCAGTTCCTCGGCGGCGTCCTCGCCCAGGCGATCAAGCCACTCGGTGGATCCCACAAGGTCGGTGAAGAGGAAGGTGACGACGCCCTCCAGGGCGGCGGCCGCCCCCGGGGCGGGCGACGATCCCGCGGGCCGCGCCGCCGTGGGCCCGTCCAGCTCGGGCTCGTGGCGCAGGATGGCGCCTTCCAGGCGGGCCAGGGCGGCGCTGGGCTCGAGGCCGAGCTCCTCGCCGAGGAGAGCCCGCAGCTCCTGGTAGGAGCGCAGGGCGTCGGCCTGGCGGCCCGACCGGTAGAGGGCGAGCATCCGCTGGGCCCACAGGCGCTCCCGCAACGGGTGGGCCCGGGTGAGGGCATCGAGTTCGGCGACAAGCTCGCCGTGGCGCCCGCAGGCCAGGTCGGCCTCGACGCGCTCCTCCACGGCCGCGAGGCGGGCCTCCTCCAGACGGGCCGCCTCGGCCCGGGCGAAGGGGGCGTCGGCCACGTCGGCCAGCGCCGGGCCCCGCCACAGCGACAGCGCCTGGCCCAGGGTGGCCGCCGCGGCCCCGTGATCGCCCTGGCCCGCCTCTGCCCGCCCCTGGGCCAGGAGACACTCGAACCGGGCAGCATCAAAGGCGTCGGTCTCCACCTGGACGAGGTAGCCGGGGGCGCGGGTGACGAGCATGCCGTCGCCCGCCGCCTCCCGCAGTGACTTCCGCAGGCGCGACACATAGACCCGCAGCGCCAGGGTCGCTCCCTCGGGTGGCCGTCCGGCCCAGAGGTCCTCGGCCAGTCGCTCGGAGGACACCACCCGGTTGGCGGAGAGCAGGAGGAGGGCGAGCAGGGCCCGCTCCCGGCTCCCGCCGAGGGCGACGGGTCGCCCGTCGTGCACCACCTCCAAGGGACCGAGAATGCGGAACTCCACAGGCCCCCTCACCCCCTCCCAGATGGCAGGAAGCGTAGGCCCACCACCCCGGCCGGTCACCGGTGACCCCACCGCGACCCGTTGCCGGACCTGGGCCGAATGTCGTGGGTTTGATGTTGCCGGCGTCAACCCAGCGCAGTTCGATCGGCGCCCAGGCATTCACCATCGAGGTCGACGGCATGGCTGGGCCCCAGATCCCAGTAGCCGAACTGTCACCGGAACTGCAACCGCTGCGGATGAACCTCGCAGGGTCAGACCGTGAGCCGGCGCAGCTGGCCGGACGGGAGAAGGAGGGACCCCGATGAAGGCCATCACCAGGAACATCGCCGTCGTCGCCTTGATGCTGGCCGCCGTCTCGGCGCAGCCGGCGGCGGCATCGGAGGCGACGGCCGGCTGGGCCCGCCAGTTCGGCACCACCGTCTCTGACGAGGCCCTGGGGGTGGCGCTCGACCCGGAGGGGAACGCCTACGTGGCCGGTTGGACCTTCGGGACCCTGCCCGGGCAACGGTCGGCGGGGACCGTCGATGCCTTCGTCCGCAAGTACGACGCCACCGGCCAGGAGCTGTGGACGCGCCAGTTCGGCAGCTCGGAGCGGGACTTCGCCCGCGCCGTGGCCGCCGACGAGGCGGGCAACGCCTACGTCGTGGGCGAGACCTGGGGCACGCTGCCCGGGCAGATGACGGCCGGCGGGTACGACGCCTTCGTCCGCAAGTACGACTCCTCCGGCACCGAGATCTGGACCCGCCAGTTCGGCGGGCGCGGCGGCGAGGGAGCCTGGGGGGTGACGCTCGATCCGGTTGGTGGCGCCTACGTGGTGGGAACCACCAGGGCCGCCCTCCCCGGACAGACGCACGCCGGTGGCTTCGACGCCTTTGTCCGTCGGTACGACGCCGCCGGCAACGAGCGCTGGACCAGCCAGTTCGGGAGCCCGGGTGACGAGGGGGGGCGAGCGGTGGCGCTGGACGGGCTGGGGAACGTCCTCGTCGTGGGCAGCACCGACCTGGTTCTGCCCGGTGAGACGTCGGCGGGGGGCTTCGATGCCTACCTGCGCCAGTACGACGGCACCGGCCGGGAACGATGGACCCGCCAGTTCGGCAGCGCCGCCGACGACTTCGGTGTCGGCGTGGCTGTCGATGCCCAAGGCGACGCCGTCGTGGTGGGCAGCGCCGATCATGCACTCCCCGGCCAGACCTGGGCCGGGGGGACGGACGCCTTCCTGCGCTCGTTCGACACTGGCGGCACCACGCTGTGGACCACCCAGTTCGGAACCGCCAGCACCGACGCCGCCTGGGCGGTGGCCATCGATGGAGCCGGTCTCACTCACGTCGTGGGCAGCACCGAGCGCGAGCTTCCCGGGCAGCACGCCGCCGGGGGCAGCGACGTGTTCGTGCGCCGGTACTCGGGCGGCAGGGAGATCTGGACGCATCAGTTCGGCACCGAGGAGAGCGACCTCGCCTTCGCAGTGGCGGTCGACGATGCCGGGGCGCGGCTGGTGGGCAGCACCTGGGGCGCCCTGTCGGGGAGGTCGGCGGGTGACCGGGACGCCTTCATCGTGAAAGTGGGATGAATCGACTGGCGCGGGGAATGCGTCGACGACGCCGCCGCCGGACTCAGGGGATGACCCCCACCGCCGCCAGGACGCGGGCTCCCCTTTGCCCCGATCGGGTTCGCATACCCTGAGGCGTGAGGAGGGCCACGCCCGGGAGGCGGACGTGGAGTCGGGCCG
This sequence comes from Acidimicrobiia bacterium, assembly GCA_044870155.1. Classification (GTDB taxonomy): domain Bacteria; phylum Actinomycetota; class Acidimicrobiia; order IMCC26256; family BP-133; genus CAWBJP01. The sequence goes on from JBIOYN010000148.1 coordinate 4,202, forward strand.
AAAGGAACTGCCGCCATGCCGCTTCGCATCGGCTCGTCCGTGGGAATCGCCGTCGGCGTGCTCGGCGGCCTGTGCGCCGGCGTGGCCATGACCGCCGGCGCTGTCACTCCGGCGGCGGCGCCGCCGGCCACCTCCGACTACGAGATCGTGCGGGCCACGTTCTCCGCCGAAGGCGAGACGGCGGAGAGCACGGCCCGCTGCACGGCCGGGAAGTTCGTGCTCGGCGGGGGCGGGCGGGTCCTGGGCGATGGCGCGCCGCGCTACACGCTGGTGGCCAGCGACCCCGTGGGGCCATCAGGGTGGACGGCGGCCTTCGTGCGCATGCCCGAGCCGGAGCCACCGCCGCCGCTGGTGCCGGGTTCGCCGCCGGCCGAGGAGGAGGGCGAGACCGAGACCGAGTTCGAGGTCTCCGCCGTCTGCGCCGCGGCGCGCTAGCAGTGCCTCACCGGCGCTAGGGGTCGGCGGTGCGCCGCCGGCGGTAGGCGCGGGTCTTGGAGCGGTTGCCGCACACGGCCATCGAGCACCACCGCCGGGAGCCGTTCTTGGAGGCGTCGACGTAGACGTACTGGCAGTCGTCGGCGGTGCACAGCTTGAGCCGCTCCCACGTCCCGGCCGGGCCCGCCGCCACCACCGCGGCCAGGATCTCGCCCAGCACCCGGGCCACGCCGCCGGCCGCCGCCGGGCGCAGCATGACGTCGCCCTCCTCGGTGAAGGCCGCCCGCAGGCCGATGTCGGCCATCAGGGCGTTGAGGCGGCGGTGGTGCCCCGACGCGATCTCGGCCCCCGGGTGGTGCCGGCGGACCTCGTCGCGCAGCACGTCGCGCACCTTGCGGGCCAGTACCAGATCGTCCTCGCCCGCTCGCCGCCCGGCCGCCTCCCGGTGGTGGGCGGCCAGCCAGCGACGGAAGCGCGGCAGGCTGTCGAGATCGTCCTCGCCCGACTCGACGTCGACCGAGTTGAGGAAGGACTCGACCAGCCACAGTTCGGTGGGAACAGAGGCCACGACACCACTGTAACGGGTTGACCGGTGTGCTAAGGTGAGAACACCAGTGAAATACGAATGGTGGTGTTGAACATGCATCCGCTGGTCATGGAGGAGCTGGCCCGGGGCCGCCACCAGGAGCTGATCCAAGAGGCGGCCGACCGGGGGCGGGCCCGGCGGGCGACCAGGGAAGGAGGACGCAATGGCGCTTCAGGTGGGCATGGTGGCCATCGACTGCCGCAACCCCGGGCAGCTGGCGAGCTTCTGGTGCGAGGCACTGCGTTACCGGGTGCTCTCCGCCGAGGAGGACGGGGTCTCCATCGGCTCGGCCGATGGATCGGGCTGGGGCCTCGACTTCCTGGTCGTGCCTGACGACAAGGTGGTGAAGAACCGCCTCCACCTCGACCTGCGTCCCGACGACCAGGAGGCCGAGGTGAAGCGCCTCCTCCATCTGGGCGCCACCCGGGTCGATGTGGGGCAGGGCGACGACGTCTCCTGGGTCGTCCTGGCCGATCCCGAGGGCAACGAGTTCTGCATCCTGGGTGCGGAGACCGAACCCGGAGGCTGAGCCCGCCGGGAACTTTTGTCCGTTTTGTCCCGACTCTCTTACGGACCACCGGTGCGCGCCGGGGGCGGGAACGGGAGGCTGGGACATGCGCAGGGGAACGATGACGAAGGGCGCGGCGCTGGCCGCACTCGTGATGCTGGCCACGGCGGGCCCGGCGGCGGCCCATGCCGAATTCGAGACGGCCAAGGTGCCGGCCGACTCCGTCCAGGAGCTGGCGCTCCACGTGCCGGGCGAGCGACCCAACGCCCACAACGTCCAGGTCGTGGTCGAGCTGCCGGCCGGTTTCGAGCTCCACTCCTGCGACGTGGCCCCGGGCTGGAGCTGCACCGCCGAGCCGGCGGTGGGCGACCAGCCCGCCCGGGTCACGTTCACCGCCCAGGAAGGAGCGGCTGAGGGCGGCGGTCGCGCCCACGCCACCATGGTCCCGGTCCACGGCGAGCCCCCGCCGCCGGGCTCGGGTGAGCCCGCTCCGCCGCCCGGCGAACCGGGGCCCGGCGAAGAAGCGGACATGTTCCACTTCACCGTTCACACCCCCGCCGAGGCGGGCGATTACCCCTTCTCCGTCGACCAGGAGTACTCGGACGGCAAGGCCATGCACTGGAACGGTGACGCCGCTTCCAACCAGCCCGCCCCCGTGGTGACGGTGGAGGCGCCGGCGTAAGCGGTCCGCCCGGTCCCGGGCCGAGCCACGAACCGGCCCGGGTCAGGCGTCGAGGTCGATCCGCTCGGGGTGGCAGTAGACGTTGAAGCCCGCCCCCCGCACGAAGCCGACCACGGCCATGCCCAGGGCCTCGGCCGTCTCCACGGCCAGGCTGGAGGGGGCGGAGACGGCGCAGATGACGGGCAGGCCGGCCACCGCCGCCTTCTGGACGAGCTCGAAGCTGACCCGCCCCGACAGCATGAGGATCCGGTCGGAGAGCGGCAGCTCGCCGGTGAGCAGCGCCCGTCCCACCAGCTTGTCGAGGGCGTTGTGGCGGCCGACGTCCTCCCGCACGGTGAGCACCCGACCCTGGCGGTCGAACAGCCCGGCGGCATGGAGGCCGCCTGTCTGCTCGAAGATGCGCTGGGCGGAACGGAGGGTCCCGGGCAGGCCGGGGATCACCGAGGCGGGCAGTGGCGGGCCGGGGGGCACCGGGCCGCACCGGATCTCCACCTGCTCGAGCGAGGCCTTGCCGCAGATCCCGCACGACGATGTGGCGTAGAAGTGCCGGCGGAGGGCGTCCTCGTCCACGGGATGGGTGAGCCCCACCGATACGACGTTGTAGTGCTGGGGTTCGTCGGGGGGGAGCTCGCAGTAGCGCACCGACGCCACCTCGGCCCGGGAGGCCACCATCCCCTCGCCGGCCAGGAAGCCGACGGCCAGCTCGAAGTCGTGTCCGGGGGTGCGCATGGTGACCGCCACCGACACCGGCTCCTGGCCCGGACCCCCGGCCCGGATCTCCATCGGCTCCTCGGTGGCCAGGCGCTCGGGACGCTCCCAGGCCCTGCTCTCCCGCACGGCCAGCGCCCGGGTCCGGGTGACCGTCCGCCGGGTGGCGGGCGGCTCGGGAGCCGCTGGATCGGGCGACGAGTCAGTCATGGTCCTCATTGTGGCGCAGCCCGGGGTTCGGGGAGTCCCCGAGAAGGGAGGCCAGATCCTCCGGGGTGTCGAGGTCGGAGAAGGCGCCGGGCCCCGCCACCGGCTCCCACTCGTCCCGCTCCACCCAGCTGACCTCCACGGCGGCCAGGAGGGCCCGGAGCGACCGTTCGCCGGCGACCAGCAGCTTCGGGACCTCGGCCAGCGCCTCGGGCCCGTAGCGGGCGCACAGCGGCTGCGGCTGCCCGTCCGCCACGGGGACGGCCGTGGCCGGCCCGGGACGATCGGCGAGCAGGGACAGCAGGGCCGGGCCCACCCGGGGCATGTCGACGGCCAGTACCACCACCGGCCCGGCGTGCCCCCTTCGGGCCAGCTCGGCGGCGCCCGCCCCGAGGGCGGCCAGTGGCCCCTGCCCGGGCGGGTCCTCGACGACGGCGTCGAGGGCCGAGACCCCGGGGCCCACCTCGAGCACCGGGTCGCACACCGCGGCCAGGACCGAGGCGGCCCGTTCGGCCAGGCGGCGGCCGCCGACCTCGAGGCGGGCCTTGTCGGTCCCCATCCGCCGGCTGGCGCCGCCCGTCAAGAGCAGCCCCGCCGTCGTGCCCGTCCCCGAGGCCATGGGCGATGTCTACCGCGGGAAGGGGCGCGAGGCCTACCAGTCGGCGTCGGAGTAGAAGCGGTCGGCCACCGGGCCCGTGAGCTCCCGCAGCCGGGCCGCCTCTTCGGGCGTCACCGTCTTGCGCCAGGCGCCGACCATGGCCTTGGAGTCCATGGGCCGGAAGGCGGTGCGCGACAGGAACCCCCGGCGGGTCAGCTGCCAGGAGTGCGACTTGGCCTTGGAGGCGCCCGACGTACCGGCGACCACCTGTTCACGGGCGTAGGCGCTGTACTCCACCCCGAGGAGGGCGAAGAGCCGCTCGTAGCCGCCTTCGGGATCGAGGCAGAGATCCTCGTAGCGGACCACGTGGATGCGGTCGGAGCGCGCGGCCATCTCCGCCAGCGGGTGGTGGAGCATGCGCCAGAAGAAGCCGACCTGGGCCACCTTGTCGTCGGTTTCGACCAGGGCCTCCATCTCCGCCCGCCACGGCTCCAGCCAGTCGCGCATCAAGAGGGGCTGGGCCAGGAAGTGGCGGAAGTGGGCCGAGTACGAGAGCTTGCGGTAGCTGGCCACCATGGCCGCCGGATGGCGGACGAGGAGGCAGACCTGCCCGTCGAAGCGCGCCGCGATCCACTCGGCGGCCAGCGAGGCATAGGGGTCGTCGAGCAGCGCCCGCTTGCCCCGGAGGGCGCCCAGGGCGAAGGAGCCCGAGTACTTGGCCATCTTGGCCAGGTCGAAGAGGCGGTGGTTGGCCCGCGCCTCGGCCACGTGGTGGTAGCGGAAGCGCAGCATGTCGGCCACGGCCCGGTCGTAGGTGGCGGCGTTCTCGGGGGTCACGTAGACGTAGCCGTACGGGACGGGCGCTCGCAGGATGCCGGGCGACAGGCCCGGCGGGTGCTTGGGGTTGAAGGGCTCGTTGAGGTGGACGAAGCCCCCGGCGGCCTTGACCATCTCGGCCACCCAGCTGGTGCCCGCCCGGGCCATGCCGGCGATCAGCACCGGACCCGTCCCGAGGGCGGTCCTCGGCCGCACCGTGATCATCTACACCCGCTCCTTGACGCGGCCGTTGGCGGCCGGGACGGCGGACTCCCCCGAGGAGGCCGGGGGCTCCTCACCCCGGACCACGAGCAGCTCCCAGCCCCGGGCCAGCACGTAACGGAACCAGCTGCCCGCCGCCAGCGACGTGAACACCGCCATCAGCACCAGGGTGACGAAGAACCGCTCGTCGATGATCTGGGCGTCGAAGGCCACGGTGGCGAGCACGATGCCGGGCCCGCCCCGGGCGTTGAGGGCGGCGGCCAGGTTGATGGTGGAGCGCCGGTCCCGGGTGGCGAACCAGCCGGCGGCGAAGGTCCCCGCCGTCTTGACCACCGTGCAGAAGGCCAGGAAGCCGAAGAAGAAGACGGGGTCGAACTGGCGGCCGAGGTCCAGCTTGAGGCCGACGATGGCGAAGTAGACGGGGGTGAAGAACACCAGGGCGAAGGCCTTCACCTTGGTGCGCACCGTCTCCACGATGGGCTCGGGCAGCCGGCAGATGGCCATGCCCGCCAGCAGGGCGCCGAAGATGAGGTTGATCCCGAGCAGGCTGGAGAGCGTCACCATGGCGAAGCACGCCAGCAGGGCGAAGCGGGCCGGGCGGTGCTCCACCAGGCCCCGGGCCGGGGAGCGCAGCGCCAGCAGCAGCACCCGGGGCAGCCCCCACATGGCCACGGCGAAGAAGGCCACCGAGATGAGCGGCGTGGTGATCAGCTCGAAGGTCGACGGCGACGCCTTCTCGGACAGGGCGGTGGCCACGCCCACCAGCCCCCACAGGGCGATGTCCTCCACGGTGGCCACGGCCAGCACGATGCGGGCGAAGCGGGTGTCCATGATCCCCAGGTCGATGAAGATCTTGGAGATCACGGGGATGGAGGTGATGGCCACGGCGATGCCGATGATGATCACCAGCGAAGCGGTGTTGCCCCTGGCTCCCATGTAGGAGTCGAAGTTGACGACGAAGGGGGCGGCGATCCCGGCCAGGAAGGGCAGCGTGGTGGCCCCGATGAGGACGGGGATGGCGATCCGGCGGTCCGCCCGGGCGAAGCGGGCCCGGCTCTCCATGCCCGAGAAGAACATGAGCAGGACGACGCCGAAGGTCGACATCAGGGCCAGGAGCTTCCCCTCCTCGGGGAAGGCGTCGAAGATCCAGCGCTGGGCGTCAGGGGCCAGGGCGCCGAGCACCGTGGGGCCGAGCAGCAGCCCGCCGGCGATCTCGCCGATCACCCGGGGCATCTTCAGTCGGGCGAAGAGGCTCCCCGCCAGATGGGCGCACGCCATGAGCGCCACCACGGCCACGAAGAACCGGGTGAGGTCATGCTCGCTGAGCGAGATGGTGGCTGCGAGGGGGATGTTGGTCATGGGGGCCCTGTCAAGCGTAGGTCGTTGACCCTCACTGGTTCCACGGCGCGGCGCCCGATCCCTCCCCTGGACGGCTCCCGGGAAGGGACGAACGGCGCCCTTCGGTCCTCGCTCTCTAGGCCCGCTCCTCGTGGAAGCTGAAAACCTCGGGGCTCTGCGGATTGACGGTCATGCGCATCCACTCGCCTGACGAGCTGTCGCCTTCGACCTCCACCCGGGTGAAGTTGTCGAGGTTCAGCGGCGTGTCGACGTGCCCATGGTGGGTGTCACCGTGCACCAGGACGACGGGCTTGCCGAACCGCTCGGTGCGATCCTCCAGCGTGCGCAGCAGGCGTCCGCCGCTGGGCTCGAAGGGGTTGTCCTGCCAGGCCACGACCACTCCGGCCGCGCCGGTGGCCTCGGCCTGGTCGAAGGCGGCGTTCAGCCACTCGAGGTTCCGGTCCCGGTGGGTGCCTCCCCGGCCGGTGGCGCCGGGCTCGTTGATGGTGACGAACACCACACCGTTCTGACGGAAGCGGGCGTTCTCGGGCATTTCGGGCTGGCGGTCAACCGCCATCCGGCGCTGGCCCAGCGTCTCGTTGGTGCCGAAGAAGATACGGCGGATGTCGGCCAGTGCTCCCGATGTGCTGCCGGGACAGTCGGTCCACTCGTTGTCGCCCGGCGTGTACACGAGGGGGGCGGCGAAGCCGTTGAACACCCCGTGGATCCGCTGGTAGTCGGCCTCGTCGCATTCGGCGTCGGCCTCGCTCCACACGTCGCCGACGTGGATGGTGAAGGCGGCGCCGGAGGTGTTGATGTCGCCGCGGATGTCGAACAGCACCTCGTCCTGGCTGGCGCTGTAGCCCGTGTCGCCGATGAGGGCGACGTCGAAGGTGTCCCGGCGCTCGGTCGGCGTCACCGGCGCCGGCGCCGCCGGGGCCGCGGGGGCCGCCGGGGGCACCTCCTCGGCCGAGCGGTCCGGGTCGGGATCGTCGGGTTCGGGTGCCGGGGCGCCGGACACGGGTGTTTGCGCCCCGACCCCGGAACTGGCACGGGCGGCGGTGGCGGGGAAGGCGGCGATGGCCGTGACCGGCCGGGGCAGGGCGGTGCCGCCCACCGAGCCGGCGAAGGTGGCGTCGCCGAACGTGAAGACGCCGCCGTCGGAGGCCACGAACCAGTAGCCCGCGCCCGACGGCGTCGGGGACAGACCCACGATGGGGGCGTTGAGTCGCATGGCTCCGGTGGAGCCGTAGAAGCCGGCGTCGCCGAAGGTGAAGACCCCGCCGTCGGAGGCGATCAGCCAGTAACCGGCGCCCGTGGGTGTGGGAGCCATCCCCACGATGGGCTTGTTGAGGCGGATGGCTCCGGTGGAGCCGTAGAAGCGGGCGTCGCCGAAGGTGAAGACGCCGCCATCGGCGGCCACGAACCAGTAGCCCCGCCCGCTCGGGGTGGCGGCCATGCCGACCACCGGGCGGTTGAGCGTCTTGTCGCCGGTGGAGCCCAGGAACGGCGCGTCACCGAAGCCGAACAGGCCGCCATCCGCCCCCACCAGCCAGTAACCCTCT
>JBIOYN010000149.1:0-9474 GCA_044870155.1 Acidimicrobiia bacterium
CATCAGATACAGCTGGTCCCGCTCCACCGGCAAAAAATTGGCCATACCCCGATCATCACCGAAGCCGCGAAACGCGAGCGGGATACTCGGGATTCATGCGACAGCCTCATAATCCCGGCTGAGCACCCAAACCTTGACGGTAAAGAGATTCCTCAGGGCGCTCCGGCGGCGCGGGGGCGGGGGGAGAGGAGCCGGCCGAGGACGGGCAGCTCCCAGAAGGACTCGGCCCGGGCCAGGGCGACGGCGGCGGGGAGAAGATCCTCGGGGGTGTCGTAGACGGCGTAGCGGGGTCGCCAGTCGGGGTCGTACTTGGCGTTGAAGCGCCACAGGGACTCGATCTGCATGCTGTCGGAGAGGTGGAAAAGGAGCCAGCGCTGCGCCCACTGGGCAACGCCTCCGCCCGTCTCGCCCGCCATCACGGCCCGCATGACGGCGAAGTTGAGACACAGGCCCCGGCGCCCTTCGGCCTGGAGGCGGAGGATGGTCTCCACCAGCACGAAGTCCAGGAGGCCGTTGGGGTGGTCGCCGGTGCTGCGGCGCATCATGTCGAGGGAGTAGCCGTCGATCCCGGGGGCGGGGACGAACTGGCAGAAGGCGACCGGCTCCCCGGAGGCGGCGCGGGCCACGGCCAGGCGCAGGCCGCGGTCCTTGGGGTCGAAGAGGCGCCCGAGGGTCATGGAGAACCCCCGCTCCTCCTCACCCCGGCGGCTCTCGGTGGCCAGCCGCCGCAGCGCCTCGGCCAGGTCGTCATCGACGCCGCCCGGCTCGAAGAACTCCACCGTGTAGCCGCCCCGGGCCACCCGGTTCACCGCCTGGCGCAGGCTCTTGGCCTGGCTTCCCTCCAGGGTGAAATGGGTGCAGTCGACGATGGCCTCGTCCCCCACGTAGAGCTCGTGCATGCCGGAATCCCGGTAGCCGGGCAGGCGTTCCTGGGCGGCGCCGATCACCGCCACCGACCAGCCCTGCAGGTCGGCGAAGCGCCGGAAGGCGGACCACGCCTCGTCCCGCTCGCCCCGGGGACCGACGGGGTCGGGTGACACCAGGCACACGCCACCGACGACCCGGTAGGCGATGAGGGTGTCGCCGAAGAAGAACCGCTCCTTGTCGTCCCGGAGGGCGAAGTAGGCGAGCGTGTCGCCACCGTGGCGGGCCACGATGTCCCGGGCCGCCTCCAGGCCGCGCTCGGGATTGCCCTCCCGCCGACGCCGGAACACGGTGAATCCCGGGGCCGGGAAGGCCCGGCCGTGGGCCAGCAGGTAGCCGGCCACCACCAGGGCGACGACGGCCTCCTCGACGTCGACGCCCTTGACCAGATGGAAGCAGGCGGAGGCGACGAGGACGGCCAGGGACACGCCCCAGGCCCGCCGCTGGCCCCGGCGCACGCCCCGGGCCAGGAGCAGCAGCCCCAGGCCGGACAGGGCGGCGAGGGCGGCGGCCACCTCGGGGACGGCCAGGGGGACGACGGCCCGCAACCAGCGCAACCGCTCCGCCATCGGAGGGGTGAGCGCCGAGACGAGGTTGATGAGCCCGGCGCCGGCCAGGGCTCCCGCCGCCATCCGCCGGGTCCGGCGCCGGCGCCGGAGGTGATCGGTGGGCCGGGGCCAGGACGGCCCGTGGGGCCAGGCGGCCACCACCGCCGGCCGCGCCTCCCGGGCTCGGCGGGGCCCGACGGCGAGGCGCTCCAGCACCGTTCCGCCCGTCGCGGGGCTCCGGCTCAGGAGCAGGCGGACGTGGAGGTCCGCCCCCGCTTCCAGCTCCAACCACGACAGCCGCCGGGAGGGCAGGAACACCGGCGGCAGGCCGAAGCGGGCCCGCTGCTCCTCCACCACGTCGGCGCAGCATCCCGTGTTGGCGTAGAACCCGTCGCCGACCTCGCTCAGCTCGGCGTGGTGGGTGTGCCCGGTGATGAGCCCGGCGTAGCCGTCACCCACGAGCGTGGCGGCCTCGGCCCGGGGGGCGTCGTTCTGGGCCCGGCCCCGGCGGGCCAGCACCGAGGAGCCCAGCGCCTGCCACGCCTGGCGGGCGGCGAGAGCGACGACGGCCGCCACCAGCGCCACATCGGCGACGAGCACGGCCGTCGCCACCAGGAGCCGGCGGGGCCAGAGCGCGAGACCGGCGGCCCGGCTGAGCCCGGCGGTGAGACTCAGGGCCAGGGGGATCTTGACGGCCAGGGCGACGAGGAGCGGGACCGCCAGCCAGGCCAGGTGGCGGGCCATGCGCCGGTAGAAGAGGCGGGAGCAGACGAAGGCGGGCAGCGCCACCGGGTCGGCCAGGCCTTCCACCCCTCGGAGCCAGGTGGCGTCGGCGGCCCGCAGGGCGGGCAGCGACTGGCGCACCAGCTGATGCCCGAAAGGCACGTCCAGCGGGTCCCGGATGTCGGTGAAGGCATTGGCCGGATCAAAGCGGTGGCCGTGCTCGACCCGCACCCGCTGGTTCCCCCGGCCCGTCTCCACCACCAGGTCGGCGGCCAGGGCGAGGCGGGCTCCGGTCTGGTTGGCCAGGCGGCGGGCGGCGGGGCCGTCCCACGCCAGGCGCCCGTCATGGTTGCCGACGATCCAGATGACCTGGCGGTCGCGCCCGGCGGCGAAGGCCCGCAGCTCGGCGGGCAGCCCGGCGTGCACGGCCAGAGCGGGACGGGGATCGCCGCCGCCGGCGACGAGCTCGACCACGTCTCCGGCCAGCACCACCGTGCCCGGCCCTCGCCAGCCCTGGAGGATCCGGATCAGCTCCCGGACGGCGTTCCTGGTCTCGGGGGCGGTGGTGGCGCCCAGGTGGAGGTCGCTCACCACCAGCACCCGGGAGCCGGCGGCCACCCGGACCTCGATCTCGTCGGCGACCTCGGGTCCGGCTTCGGTGGTCATATCGATTTCGGTAGTGCTCGTCATGACACCACGACCTCCCCGTCCATCCCCGGGTGGACGGCGCAGTAGAAGTGGACCCGCCCGGGACGGGTGAAGGTGACGCGGGCGGTGCTGCCCGCGTGGGGGAGCTCGAGGTCGAACTGGCCCGACGGCCGGACCCCGTCGACCTTGCCCTTGTCGTCGTAGCTGCGGGTCCCGGCCGTGACCGTGTGGCGGACCCGGTCCCGGTTGATCCACACCACGGCCGTCCCCGGCCGGACCCCCAGGGGGTTGGGCCGGAAGGTGAAGGCGGTGATGACCACCCGGTCCACCGTGCCGGCGGCGGCGCCGCCCGCCGACACGGACGAAGCCGGGGCGGCTGCAGTGCGAGGAGGGGAGGAACCCGCACCGCAGCCGCCCAGGAGCATGGCCAGGGCGGCGATGAGCGCTGGCCGGTCAGGTCGCACCGGTGGGGTGCATGGCGGCGCCGGCCATCGCCGTGGCCTCGTCGTCGATCAGCCGCTCCAACTGGAAGCGCAGCAGGGCCGGCGCCCGGACCGTGGCCCGGCGCAGCCGTTCGAGGACCTGGACGGCCTCGGCCAGCACCAGCAGGGAGCCGTCGGCCAGAGCCACGGCCGTCTCCGGGTCGAGCTGCCGGCGATGGACGGCCATGACCTCGTCGTGGCTGATCAACCGGTCCACCAGCCGTTCGGCGGCCTGGAGGGCACGGTTGCGCTGCCGGCGCATCAGGGCGGCGTCGAGCATCCAGGCCAGATCGAGCAGCTCTTCGGAACTGGGGGGTCGTGGCGCCATCGGCGTTCTCCCGATCTCGGGTCTCCAACGCCAATGTGGAGCCGAACGGTTAAGAGGACGGTGAGCGTTCCGCCTTGGGGTGGGCGGCCATGAACTCCCAGATCGACGGGGCCCAGTTGCCGTTGAAGGCGGGGATGTGGCCGCCGTCCTCGATGGTCCACAACTCGACGTCGGCGCCGGTGCAGCCCTCGTAGCGCTGCACGGTCGTCTCGGCGCCGGCCACCATGCGGTCGAGGTCGATCCGGCGGTCGGTCGGGACCAGGCTTCCGGGACAGCCGTCCTTGGCCGCCCACGTTCCCACCGTCTCCACCGCCCCCGGATAGGGACCCTTGGGGGTGGAGCCACCCTCGTAGTCGATCGTCCCGTCGCGGCGGCCGTGGACGTGGAGGACCGAGACGGGTGACGACGCCCCGCAGTGCCGGGCGTCCTTCCACTGCATGCCGGCCAGGGTGACGATGGCGGCCACCCGGCCGGGCCGGTCGCAGGCGTAACGGTGGGCCATGAAGGCGCCGTTGGAGTGGCCGACGAGGAAGACCCGGGCCGGATCGACCCGGTACCGGGCGGCGACGTCGTCGAGCACGGCGTCCAGGTAGGCGACGTCGTCCACGCCCCGCAGGTAGAAGTCACAGCAGGCGTCGGTGGCGTTCCAGAACCGGTTCCCCAGGTAGTCGCGGGTGCCGTCGGGAGAGGCCAGGAGGAACCCGCTCCGGTCGGCCTCATCGCCCAGGCGGAAGTACGTGCTCTGGGTCGACCCGTTGGAGCCGTAGCCGTGGAGCACCACGACCAGGGGGACGGGGTGCTGTCCGTCGTAGCCGGAAGGGACCTTGAGCCCGTAGGGGCGGTCGGCGGTCGAACCCGCCTCACCCAGGGCGGGCAGGGACGACGGCACCCCCAGGGCCACCGTCGCCACCAGCATGAACACGACCGACCCCAGCCGCCGTCGCATGGGGCCCATGGTAGCTAGGCCCGTGGCGACCAGCCGACGAGTTTTCCGCGCACCACGTAGCGCTGGCGGGCGCTGTGCTTGGGGTGGCAGGCGAAGAGGGTGACGGTGGCGTCGGTGGTGGGCTGGGAGATCCAGGTGTCGTCAGGGGTGACGATGAGGTGCTCGGTCACCTCGTAGATGGCGGTCCCGTCGTTGGTCTTGAAGGTCATCTGGTCGCCGGGGACGAGCAGGTCGATGTCGAGGAACGGGCGGGTGTGGGTGACCCGGTGGCCGGCGAAGACGGCGTTCCCCGCCTGCCCGGGCTGGGCCGACCCGGGCCAGTGGCCCGGCCCCCAGTGGATGTGGCTCTCGTCGAGCCCCTCGAAGATGGGATGGACGAGGCCGATCTTGGGGATCTCGACGATCCCGAAGGCGGGAACCGACTCCTCGGCGTGGTGGTCGCCGCCCAGGTTGACCCGCCCCGGGGCGATGGGATCGAACACCAGCGGCGGGAGGGGTGCCCTCGTGGTGGTGGTCGTCTCCACCACGGGGACGGGGGCGATGATCGACGCCGGCGGCGACACCGAGATCGGTTCCACCGTGAGGGTGGGCATGTCGAAGGCGCCTTCGCTCGTCTCCGGCGCGGCGACCGTCGTCGTCCAGGCCAGGATGATGACGACCATGGCCACCAGGACGGCGGCTGGGCTCGCACGGCGCAGTCTCCAGGGGCGCGGCATCGCTCCCGCCTCATGCCGGTTTCGGATGTTCCTCCCAATTGGTTCGACTCGCACCCTCGGAACCCTTTGTCCGGCCCTCAATGGCACCCGCTGGGAGATTTGCCGGATCCCGGCGTTAGGCGGGGCGACGGGGAGGGCAAGCACGGCGGGAATGATCACTGCCCCGAAGAGGTGACTCATGACGCCCCACGACCCCGACGCCCCGTCCCTCACCCTGCCCCGCGCCCACAGCCGGCGCTCCAAGGTCCTGGACTACCTGGCCGGCCAGGGCGGCGAGCTGCGCTCCGACTCCGGCCTCGGCCTGCGGCGCCAGATCGCCGAGGCGCTCGGCGAACGGCCCACCGCCATCGGCCAGACGCTGGTCGCCCTGGAGAAGGCCGGCCTCGTCCACCGCGAGCTCGACGTGCGCCGGCAGCGGTGCTTCGCCATCCGGCTCTCCCCTGCCGTCACCGCCGAGATCGACCTGGCCGACCAACCAGAGCCGGAACCGGCACCCGAACCCGATCCGGACACGGCGGCGACGGACGCCGACCACCGGCGCCTGACCGCCGACCTCGACGCCGCCCGCCTCGACCTGAAGGAGGCCATCCTCCGGGCCAGCCGGCTGTCGCGCCGCGTGCGGGACCTGGAGTGGGCCGTGTGGCGGGCCGACCAGCGCCAGCCCGTCTCGCCCTAGTCCCGGGAGAGGTTCTCGCCCCCGTCGGGATCGAAGAAGTGCAGGCGGGCGGGGTCGAACCACAGCTCGGCGGGCTCACCCCGGCCGATCTGGCTGTCGGTGTCGAGGGACACCACCAGCTGGGTGCGCATCGACTCGCTGTCGAGCTCCCGGGCCAGCTCGCGCAGCTGGGCGGTGATCTCCGGCGGCGCCTCGAAGGGGATGTAGGCGAACTGCTCGGCACCGAGCCACTCGGTCACGTCCACCGTGGCCGTGAAGGTCACGCCCCGGGACCGCACCTCGGGCTCGAGGAGGGTGGCGTCCTCGAAGTGCTCGGGCCGGATCCCGGCGATCAGCAGGCGCTGGCCCGACATCCGCTCCTTCAGGGTCGGCGGCAGGGTCACGGTGCCGAAGGGCAGGCGCACGGCGCCGTCCTCCACGGCGGCGGGGAGGAAGTTCATGGGCGGTGAGCCGATGAAGCCGGCCACGAACAGGTTGAGGGGCCGCTCGTAGAGCTCCCGGGGCGTGTCCACCTGCTGGAGCACGCCTTTGCGCAGGACGGCCACCCGGTCGCCGAGCGTCATGGCCTCGGTCTGGTCGTGGGTCACGTACACGGTGGTGATCCCCAGGCGGCGCTGCAGCCGGGAGATCTCGATGCGCATCTGCCCCCGGAGCTTGGCGTCGAGGTTGGACAGCGGCTCGTCGAAGAGGAAGGCCCGGGCGTCGCGCACGATGGCCCGGCCCATGGCCACACGCTGGCGCTGACCGCCGGAGAGCTGGCTGGGCTTGCGCTCCAGGTGCTCGGTCAGCTCCAGGGTGGTGGCCGCCTCGGACACCTTCTTCCGGATCTCGTCCTCGGACATCCCCTTCCTCAGTCGCAGCGGGAAGGCGATGTTCTCGAACACCGTCAGGTGCGGATAGAGGGCGTAGTTCTGGAACACCATGGAGAGGTTTCGCTCCCGGGGGGCCTGCTCGTTGACCCGCCCCCCACCGATGCGGATCTCGCCCGCGGTGATGTCCTCCAGGCCCACGATCATGCGCAGCAGCGTCGACTTCCCGCACCCGGACGGGCCCACGAGGATCATGAACTCGCCGTCGGTGATGTCGAGGCTGACGTGGTTGACGGCCAGGTACCCGTCGGGGTAGCGCTTCACGACATCGGCGATGGCGATCTCGGCCATGGTCAGCCCTTCACCGCGCCGGCGGTGAGGCCGGCGACGATCTTGCGCTGGAACAGGAGCACGAGCACCACCACGGGCACGGTGACCACCACCGAGGCCGCCGAGATGGCCGCCGCCGGCTGCTGGAACTGCGAGGCGCCGGTGAAGAAGGCGAGGGCGGCGGGCACCGGCCGGGCGGCGCCGCTGGACGTGAGCGAGATGCCGAACACGAAGTCGTTCCAGGCGAAGAAGAAGGCGAGGATGGCGGCGGTGAACACCCCCGGGGCGGCCAGGGGCACGATGACGCGCCGGAAGGCCTGCCAGGGCGTGGCCCCGTCGACCTGGGCGGCCTGCTCCATCTCCCAGGGGATCTCCCGGAAGAAGGCCGACAGCGTCCAGATCGACAGCGGAAGGGTGAAGGACATGTAGGGGATGATGAGCCCCGGCCACGTGTCGTAGAGCCCCACCGTCCGCCACAGGTCGAAGAGGGGGCCGACGAGCGAGATGGTGGGGAACATGGCGATGGCCAGGGCGGCGGAGAGGATGACCTTCTTGCCGGGGAAGTCGAGGCGGGCGATGGCGTAGGCGGCCAGGGTGGCGATCGTCACCGACAGAAGGGTGGCGATGAGGGAGATCCCCACCGAGTTGCGCAGGGCGCTGGTGAACAGGTCGGTGCCGAACACGGTGCGGTAGTTCTCGAGACTCCACACGTCGGGCCAGAACTTCTGGTTGGCGATGTCGTCGCTGGGTTTGAACGACAGCGACACGATCCACACCACGGGCAGGAGCGTGTAGAGCACCACGGCCACGCCGGCGGCGAGCCAGCCGACGTCTCTGCGGCGCCGGCTCATAGGGGGACACCCCCGGGCCCCCGGGCGGTCACCGCTCCCCCCGGGCCCGGGCCAGGTCGACCTTGAAGCCCTTGATGAAGACGAGGGCGATGAGGACGACGGTGGCGAAGAGCAGCACCGACACCGCCGATCCCAGGCCCAATGCCGTGCGGGCGATGGTCTGGCGGTAGGCCAGGAAGGAGACCGTCTCGGTGTCCTGGGCGCCGGCGGTCATGACGAAGATGGTGTCGAAGACCCGGTAGGCGTCGAGGGTGCGGAACAGGAGGGCCACCATGATGGCGGCCTTCATGTTGGGGAGCGTGACCCGGACCAGGCGCTGCCAGCGGGTGGCGCCGTCGACTTCGGCGGCCTCGTGGAGCACCTCGGGCACCTGGGCCAGGCCGGCCAGGAGCAGGAGCGACATGAACGGCGTGGTCTTCCAGATCTCGGCCAGGGCGATGATGACCAGCGCCGAGGTGCGGTGGTCGAACCAGGCGAAGTCGCCGAGGTTGAACCAGTTGTTGACGAAGCCCGTGTCGAGGGCGAAGGCGTAGCGCCAGGCGAAGGCGGAGATGACGGTGATGATCCCGTAGGGGACGAGGATCGAGGTCCGCACCAGGCGGCGTCCGATGGTGATCCGGTGCATGACCACGGCGAAGGCGAAGCCCAGCACCAGCTCGATGCCGACGGTGACCACGGTGATGATCACGGTGGTGACCACGTCCCGCCACCACAGGGCGTCGGTGAGGACGACGCCGTAGTTCCGCAGGCCCACGAACTCCCGGGCGACCGGGTCGGTGAGGCGGTAGCTGTAGAGCGACAGCCACAGGGCGTTGAGCATGGGATAGGCGGTGACGGCCACCATGACCACCAGCGCCGGGGCGGACAGCAACCGGCCCAGGCGCCGTTCGGTGCGGGCCCGGTCACTCAGCCGGGGCGCGGGGGCGACGGCGGCCTCCGCCGTGGCTGCGGTGGCCATCTAGAGCAGCACCCGGTCGTGGAGGACGTCGACGATGAGCTGCGCGGCCTCGGCCGGCGTCCGCTCCGGTTGGACCCGGGTGGGGGGATGGAAGGTCCGGACCACGGCCGAGCTCACGTCGGTGTAGTAGGGGGTGCGGGGACGGGGGGCGGAGTCGTTGATCGACTCCCGGATGAGGTCGGCCATGGGGAACACCTTGCGGACGTCACGGGCGCCGTAGACGTCGGCCCGGGCGGCCGGGTTCTTGGCCCCCACCATGTACTCCTGCTGACTCTCGGCCGATGTGATGCAACGCACCGCGGCCACGGCCTCGGCGGGGTGAAGGGAGAAGGCGCTCACGGCCAGGTTGATCCCTCCCAGCGGCGGCTGGCTCTCCTGGCCGGGCGTGACCCGGGGGTAGCGGGCCCAGCCGATGTCGTCGAGGACGGCCTGGTCGAGCGAGCCGTCGGCCACCGCCTCCTGGGCGGCGCCGTAGATGTAGGGCCAGTTGACCATGAAGCCGCCCCGGGTCCCCTGGAAGGCGGCCCGGGCCGCC
>JBIOYN010000150.1:0-6555 GCA_044870155.1 Acidimicrobiia bacterium
CAGGGACCCGCTGAGGGCGAAGAGCAGGGTGGCGGCGCAGAACCGTTTGGCGGCCTCGGTGCCACCGGCGAGGACGAAGCTGACCATGCCCCCGAAGCCGCGCATCTGGCGGGCGGCGAGCTCGTGGCCGGGGTGGTCGGGCAGGCCGGGATAGCGGACGGAAGCCACCGCCGGGTGGTGGCCCAGCATCTCGGCCACGGCGGCGGCATTGGCGCCGTGGCGCTCCATGCGCAGGGCCAGGGTCTTCACCCCCCGCTGGATCAGGAAGCAGTCGACCGGCCCCGGCACCGCGCCGGTGGCGTTCTGGAGGAGCGCCAGGCGCTCGGCCAGTCCGTCGTCGGACAGGCCGACGAAGCCACCCAGCGCGTCGGAGTGGCCGCCCAGGTACTTGGTGGTGGAGTGGACGACGACGTCGGCGCCCAGCGCCAGCGGCTGCTGGAGCCAGGGCGAAGGCAGCGTGTTGTCGACCACGCACACTCCGCCCCGCTCGTGGGCCCGGGCGCTGACGGCGGCGAGGTCGACGATGTCGAGGCGGGGGTTGGTGGGGGACTCGACCCACACCAGGCGCGTGGCCGGTTCCCAGGCGTCGTCGAGGGCGTCAGGGTCGGTCAGGTCGACGGCCGTGAAGCGGACGTCCATCGCCTCCCACACCCGGGCCAGGAGCCGGTAGGTCCCGCCGTAGAAGTCGCGGGGCACCACCAGGTGATCGCCGGGCCGGAGCAGCAGGCGCAGGACGGCGTCCTCGGCGGCCAGGCCGCTGGCGTAGCAGAAGCCGTGCGCCGCCCCCTCGAGCGAGGCCAGACACGCTTCGAGTGCCGCCCGGGTCGGGTTCCCCGACCGGGAATAGGTCCAGCGCTGGTCGCGATCCACATCGGCCCCGGCGAAGGTCGACGTCTGATAGATGGGCACCGCCACCGCCCCCGTGGCCGGGTCGGGCTCCTGGGCGATGTGGATGGCCCGCGTCTCGAACGCCGCCCCCGCAAAGGGATCGGCGGGCTCCACTCTGGTCACTGGGGGACACCCCCCTGCCCCCGGGTCACCGGGTCACACCCGTTCGACGATCATGGCCATGCCCTGGCCTCCACCCACGCACATGGCCTCGAGGCCGATGGTCTGATCGGCGTCCTCCAGCCCGTTGAGGAGGGTGGTCATGATGCGGGCGCCGGTCATCCCGAAGGGATGGCCGAGGGCGATCGCCCCGCCGTTGACGTTGAGCTTGTCCCAGGGGATGCCGAGGTGGCGGGCCGAGGGGATGACCTGGGCGGCGAAGGCCTCATTGATCTCCACCAGGTCCACGTTGTCGATCGCCATCCCCGCCCGGCGCAGCGCCTGCCGGCACGCCTCGATCGGTCCCAGTCCCATGATCTCGGGATCGAGAGCGGACACGCCGCTGGCCACGATGCGGGCCAGGGGCCGGATCCCGAGGTCGCGGGCCCGGGTGTCGCTCATCACCACCACGGCGGCGGCCCCGTCGTTGAGGGGGCAGCTGTTGCCGGCGGTCACCGTGCCGTCGGGCCGGAATACGGGCTTGAGGCCGGCCAGCTTGTCCAGCGACGTGTCGGGCCGGGGGCCGTCGTCGGTGGTGGCGTGGTTGCCGTTGGGGAGCACCACCGGGGTGATCTCCCTGTCGAAGAACCCGCGCTTCTGGGCTGCCACCGCCCGGGTCTGGGACTGGAGGGCGAACTCGTCCATCTCCTCCCGGGACACCCCCTCGAGCTGAGCCACGTTCTCGGCCGTCTGGCCCATGGCGATGTAGATGTCCGGGAGGCCGTCCTCCACGGGGGCCCACGGCTCGGCCCCGGCCTGGGTCCGGGCCTCGGAGCGTTGTGCGGCCTCGTTGAACCGGGGATTGCGGGTGTCCGGGGAGCTGTCCGAGCTGCCTTTCACGAAGCGGGACACCATCTCCACCCCGGCGGCCACGAACACGTCGCCCTCCCCGGCCCGGATGGCGTGGGCGGCCATGCGGATGGTCTGGAGCGACGACGAGCAGTAGCGGGTGACGGTGCAGCCCGGCACCTCGGGCAGGCCGGCCAGGACGGCCGCCACCCGGCCCATGTTGTAGCCCTGCTCACCGCCGGGCAGGCCGCAGCCGAGGATCAGATCCTCGACCTCGGAGGGGTCGAGCTCAGGCACCTTCGACAGGGCCGCCACCACGATGCCCGCCACCAGGTCGTCGGGCCGCAGCTCCACCAGCGACCCCTTGAACGCCCGCCCGATGGGGCTGCGGGCGGTGGCGACGATCACGGGCTCGGCCATGGGAACCTCCTCGGCGCGGATGACGGCGACACTCTACGGTGGGTCGCCACGTGAGGATCGACGTCCACCACCACGCCCTGCCCCCGTTCTACGTGGACGCCATCCGGTCGACGGGCTACGACCGTACCGGCGGCATCCGCTTCCCGGAGTGGCGCCCCCAGGACAGCCTCGTGGTCATGGATGGCCACGACGTCGACATGGCCGTCCTGTCCGTGTCCACCCCGGGAGTGGCCTTCCTCGAGAGCCCGGCCGCCGCCCGCCAACTGGCCCGCCGGTGCAACGAGTGGCTGGCCGAGTTGGCCGCCGCCCACCCCGGACGCTTCGCCCCCCTCGCCTGCCTGCCCCTCCCGGGTGTCGATGCCGCCCTCACCGAGGCGGCCCACGCCCTCGACGTCCTCCGCCTGCACGGGGTGACGCTGCTGTCGTCGGCCGGCGGCCGTTACCCGGGCGACCCGGTCTTCGATCCCCTCATGGAGGAGCTCGACCGGCGCCGGTCACTGGTGTTCCTCCACCCGACGACCCCGGCCGGCGGCCCCCCGCCGGGGCTGCAGATCCCCGTCTCCACCATCGAGTTCGTGACCGACACGACGCGGGCCATCGCCAACCTGATCCTCACCGGGACCCTGGAGCGATACCCGGGCGTCCGCTTCGTGTGCGGCCACGCCGGAGGCTTCGCGCCCTACATCACGAACCGCCTGGAGGCGGCCTGGCTGCGAGACCCGGCCATCCGGCTGCGAGCTCCGGCCGGCCCGCTCGGCTACCTGGGCAAGCTCCACTACGACACGGCGGCGTCGGCCAACCCGTACACGCTGGCCGCCCTCCTGGCCCTGGCCGGCCCCGAGCGGGTGGTCTTCGGCACGGACTTCCCGTTCGCTTCCGACGCCGACGTGCCCGAGGCGCTGGCCGCGCTGGCCGCCGTTCCCGGGCTGGACGGGCCCGGGCGGGCGAGGGTCGAAAGCGACAATCTCCTTGGGCTCCTGCCCGGGCTCGCCGCCCACTTGCGCCGCTCCTGATCCTGGCGGGGCCTCCGAGGGCAGGGGACTTGGTGGTGGCCGAGGGGCCGGTTCGGCGGTAGAGGGCCACGTCAATATAGAAAAGTTTTGCGAAGTGTCTTGCTAGTTCGGCGAAATCTTTCTATTGTGACCAGTGATGCTGCTTTCGACTTTCCTGGTCATGGTGCTCGGAGGTGCTCGAGTTCACGCCGGCACCTCTTCGTGGCCCCGGCCCCCGCCTACGCATGGGAGGCCGCCACGGGCACCGGGTCGGTCGCCGGCAGATCGCAGCGGCGGAAGCCCGGCCTCGGATCCCTGCCCATGGGGCCGCGGAGCCGACCTGGGACACCGCCGACCAACCGGCCTCCGGTTGGGCAGGCGATTCACGACACGAAGGAGCTAGCCATGACGGGAAGTACCCGAGTCCAACTCAACCGTCTCATCGCCATGGCCTGGGTCGCCGGATGGCTGGTGTACACCCTCCCGGCAGCCCAGGCCCAGGAGCAGTTCTGCGAGGGACACGCGGTCACGATCGAGGGCACCGCCGGCGCGGAGACCCTCAACGGGTTCGGCACCGACGACGTGATCAACGGTCTCGGTGGCAACGACACGATCAACGGCGGGGGTGGTGACGACATCATCTGCGGTGGCGCCGGCAACGACACCATCAACGCCGGCGGTGGCGAAGACGAGGTGTTCGGCGGTTCTGGTGATGACACCATCCACGGCCAGGACAACGACGACGTCCTGGACGGCGGGGATGACATCGACACGGTCAATGGCAATGCCGGTGACGACGAGCTCGACGGCGGCGGTGACGGCGACACGGTCAACGGCGGGGACAACGACGACGATATCAACGGCGGCGATGGTGACGACACCCTGAACGGGGGTGACGGCGAAGACGACATCGACGGCGAGGATGGCGACGACGTCTGTGACGGTGGGAACGAGGTCGACGTGACCGAGAGCTGCGAGTACTCGACGAACGCCAACCCGTAACCCTGCGAGTGGAAGCGGTTCCGGTGAGCCTGGCCCCCGCCCCGTGGGGGCCAGGCTCGTCTTCTTGGGAAGGGCCCTCAGCCGGCCCCGCCGCCATGCCTCCCCAGCTCTCCGCCGATACCGCGCCGGCGGGTCTGGCGGTGAAGCGCCCCACCTGGGTCACCCTTGCATTCCTGGTGACGCTGGGCCTGGTGTGCACCCTCCTTCTCCCGTGGATGGGAGGGCTCACCCACTGGTACGGGACGGGTCTTGCCGGCCTCACCGGGGCACCCGTCGCCGGCGTCCTCACTCCCGGAGCGTCGGTCTCCTTCCGTCCCTTCGTGACGGTGCTGCTGGCCTGCCTGGCCCTCTTCGCCGTCGGGCCGGCGACCGGGCGGCTCCGGCTGCTGGCCTACTCCTGGGGGCTCTACGGGGCCGGGGTGGTGGCTCTGGACGTGGTGATCACCCGGTTCGGCTCGTCGGTCCTGGCCTCCCCGCTCGAGCCCATGGGCGGCCTGGTGGCAGCCGCCGCCGGTGTGCTCGTGGTGGTGGTCACCACGTTCACCCACCGCCGGCTCCCGGCGGGAGTCAGGGTCGTCACCCGCCGCCCGCCGTCGCGCGCCAACTTCGTCATCCTTCCGGGCTGCGCCGTGATGGCCTGCGGCGTGGTGGGCGCCCTGGGGTATGCCCGGGGCCGCTTCTCCGGGGGGGCGGGACTGGGACTTCGTGGCTGGGCCGGAGGCGAGGTGATCCTCTTCTTCACCACCACCGCCTGCCTCCTGTTGATGGTGAGCGGCTTCGAGCGGCGTTCGAAGCCCGCCCGGGGGGCGCCGCTCTCGGTCGCCTTCCTCGTCCCCGCCCACAATGAGGCCCACGCCATTGACGAGTGCATCCGGGGACTCGAGGCGGCGGCGGCCCGGTACCCGGGTCTGAGCGCCGCCTACGTGGTGGACAACGCCTCCACGGACGGGACCGGTGTGGTGGCGATCCGGGCGCTGGCGGGGTGCCGTCACCTGCGCGGCCGGGTCCTCGACTGCCCGACGCCGGGCAAGTCGAACGCCCTCAACCTCGGTCTGTCCCTGATCACCGAGGACATCGTCGTCCGCGTCGACGCCGACACGATGGTGGCGCCTTCGATCCTGGAGGCCGCCATCCCCTGGTTCTGGGACCGGAGGGTAGGGGGAGTGGGCGGCTTCCCGTTGCCCAAGGCCCTGGGACCGCGCTGGCTCCGCTCCCTCCAGCTGATCGAGTACTGCTACACGATCGCTTTCTACCGGATGGCCGCCAGCGCCCTCGACGGCATCACGGTGATGCCCGGCTCGATCGCCGCCTACCGGCGCCGGCTCCTCGATGAGCTCGGGGGCTTCGGCCGAGGCTTCAACGGCGAGGACTCGGACATCACCATGAGGATCGGACGGCTCGGCTACCGGGTCGTCACCGATGCCCGGGTCCGGGTCCGCACGGAGGCGCCCCGCACCCTGGGCGAGCTCCGGGAGCAGCGCCAGCGGTGGAGCCGGGGCCGGTTCCACATGGCCGGCCGCAACCTGTCGAGCATCTCCATGCGCCAGGGCATCCGGGGCCTGTGGATGCTGCCCTACTCCCTCTTCAGCGCTTCCCGGCGGTGCCTCACGATCCCGCTGTTGGTCTGCGCCCTGATGGTCGCTCTGGCGGGGCCCGGCACATGGTCCTGGGCCGGAGTCCTGGCCCTGGTTCGCCTCGCCGTCGGGCTCCAGCTGATGGCCGCCGGCGTGCTGCTGATCGCCCAGCGCGAGTTCTCGGCCCTGCCGTTTGTGCCCCTGATGCTCGGCTACCGCCTGCTGCTCGCCTACTTCTCTCTGGAAGCCATCCTCACGCTGCCGCTCCGAATCCCACAGGGACAACCGGCAAGCATCTCGCAGCACTAGCCAATGGCATAGAACTTCGCATAAGATTGACGTAGCGGGTGGCGCTAGGCGAGGGGGAGTCATGTTCAACCTGGCGCGCAGATTCAGCGTCGCTTCCGTGGTGCTGTTGCTCATGGCGGGGCTGACGGCCGGCTGTCACATCGTCTGTGGCAGCCCGACCATCGTCGGGACTCCGGGAGACGATGTCATCGACGGGAGCCCGGAAGCCGACGTGATCAGCGGCCTGGCCGGTGACGACGAGATCCATGGCCTGGGCGGCGACGACGTCATCTGCGGTGGCGACGGCGAAGACACCATCGACGCCGGCGACGGCAACGACAAGGTCAACGGCGGCAACAACGACGACGAGATCGCCGCCGGCTCTGGCGACGACGACATCGAGGGTGGCGCCGGTGATGACACTGTCGACGCCGACTCGGGCG
>JBIOYN010000151.1:0-9254 GCA_044870155.1 Acidimicrobiia bacterium
CCGGCGGGGGTGCTCAACGGAGGATCTCGAAGGTCTTGGTCACGGGCTCGATCTGGAGGAAGGGCAGGATGCGCACCATCGACTCGGCGACGGTGCGCGACTCGAGGGCGGCGTTGAGCTCCTCCAACGATGCCCAGTGGGAGAGCACGGCCCCGTCGATGAGCCCGCCGGCGCTCTTCTCGGTGGCGACCACGAGCTCCAGCCACGTGCACCCGTTCATGCCTTCGAACGCGGGCTTGATGTCCTCGGTGAAGATGCGTCGCACCTCGGCCAGGTCGGATGGGTCCACGGCGGTGGAGAACAACCTCAGGAACACCGTTGCGCTCCCCTCTCGCGCATGCCGGACCTCTCAGGCATGCCAGGCCGACTTGGCGAACATCCCGGCCAGCTCCGGGTTCGGATACAGACGCATGGTGCGGCGGTCGAGCTCGGCCGCGGGACGCTCTCCCGTGCCCGGATAGCGCAGGGTGACCACCACGCGGTCGTCGGTCACCTCGATCACGTTGTAGGACGGCCGGACGTAGCCCCGGAGGCGGTGGGAGGAGACGGTCCCGGAGTTGACCACCAGCACCTCGTTGAGGAGCCACACGAAGGGGACGTGCTTGTGTCCGGACAGCACCAGCTGCACGCCGGCTTCGGCCAGCAGGGTGAGGACGTCGCCCGAGTCCCACACGGTGTTGCGCTCGCGGCCGGTCCCCGGCACCGGCACCAGGTGATGGTGGAGGGCGAAGACCCGGTAATCGCAGGGGGAGGCGAACTGCTGGCGGATCCACGAGTACCGCTCCCGCCCGATCTCGCCTTCGGCCAGATCGGGCTTGGTCGAATCCATCGCCACCACGGTGATGAGCTTGGGGCCGGCGTCATCGAGCCGGCCGGGAAGCCGCAGCACCCGGTCGCCCTTGCCCGGGACGTCTCCGGCGCCGAAGCTGTCGACGAAATGGAGGTAGCCCACGTTCTTGGCGTCGTGGTTGCCGGGGATGACGATGGTGGTGAAGGGGGCGTCGAGCAGTGGCGCCAGCTGGGTCTGGGCGTCCCGGAACTCGTGGGCGTAGCCGTCAGTGGTGAGGTCGCCGCCCACCAGGACGAGATCGGGGGCCAGCGCCCGGATCTCCTCCACGGCATGATGCAGCAACTGAGCGTCGAAGAACGGGGAACCGCAGTGGATGTCGGAGAGCTGGGCGATGAGGAAGCAGTTCCGGGACATGGTCGGCCCTATCCTAGGTGACCCGTGGAACAGCTCTACGGGCTCACGGAGTTCCTGCTCAAGCCGCCGATGCGGGCCGCCCTGCGGTTGCGCTTCGAAGGGATGGAGCACATCCCGGCCACCGGTCCGGCGCTGATCGCCTCCAATCACGTCTCCTACCTGGACGGGTTCCTCCTGGCCTACATGACCAGTGAGGCCGGGCGGCGGCTCCGGCTTCTGGCCAAGGCCGAGCTGTACGAGAACCGGTTGCTGGCCTGGGCGCTGCGATCGGCGGGCCACATCCCCGTGGAGCGGGGGACGGCCGATTCCGCCGGCGCGCTGGAGGCGGCCACCGCCACCCTGGCCGCCGGGGAGCTGGTCGGGGTCTTTCCCGAAGGGACCATCTCCCGGGACCTCGATCCCATGGCCGGCAAGACCGGTGCCGCTCGGCTGGCCCGGGCGTCGGGCGTGCCCGTCATCCCCGTGGGGCTGTGGGGCGGCCACCGTCTCATCACCGCCGGCCGGCGCCGGTCGTACCGGTGGGGGGTGGCAGTGACGGTCGTGGTGGGGGAGCCGTTCGTCATCGGACCGACCGACAATCCCCGCCTGGCCACCGACCGGATCATGGAGGCGATCTGCGCCCAGGTGGCCCGGGCCCGGGCCATCTATCCCCAGGTACCCAAGCCCGGGCGTCCCGACTGGTGGGCGCGGCCGCCGGAGGCGGCGCGGCTCCGCAGCTGCCGCGGCCGGGTGGCTCAGGCCATGATCGACGAGGCGGCGCCGTCGTCCCCGCGGACCGCTTCCGCCCCGACCTCCCCGCCGCCGGTCCAGCCGTGAGGGTGGCGGTGGTGGGCGCCGGGTCGTGGGGCACCACGGTGGCCGCCCTCGCCACCCAGAACGCCTCCTCCGTCCTGCTCTGGGCCCGGCGCCCCGAGCTGGCCGAGGCCATCGACTCCGGTCATGAGAACCCCGATTACCTGCCCGGGCGGAAGTTGCCGGATTCGCTGCGGGCGACTTCGGACCTGGGTGAGGCCCTGGCTGGCGCCGAGGCGGTGGTGCTGGCCGTCCCCTCCCACGGTCTGCGGGGCGTTCTCGACGAAGCCCGGGGCTCGGTCCCGGCGGGGGTTCCCGTGGTCAGCCTGGCCAAGGGGCTCGAAGCGGGGTCGCTCAAACGCATGACCGAGGTGGTGACCGAGGTGCTCGCCGGGCACCCGCCGGAACGGGTCGGCGTGCTCACCGGGCCCAACCTGGCCATCGAGGTGGTGGCAGGCATGCCCACGGCCTCGGTGGTGGCCATGGTGGACCCCGACGCCGCCGGGTGCCTCCAGCGGCTGTTCATGACGTCGGCCTTTCGGGTCTACACCAACCCCGACGTGGTGGGCTGCGAGATCGCCGGAGTGCTCAAGAACGTGGTCGCCATCGCCGCCGGAGTGGCCCAGGGGCTGGGCGTGGGGGACAACGCCCGGGCCGCCCTCATCACCCGGGGCCTGGCCGAATTGACCCGCCTGGGCCTGGCCTTGGGGGGAAACCCGCTGTCCTTCCTCGGGCTGGCCGGCATCGGCGACCTGGTGGTGACGTGCACCTCGGAGAAGAGCCGCAACCGCCATGTGGGCGTCGAGCTCGGGCGGGGGCGGGCGTTGCCCGAGATCCTGGGCGAGATGCACATGGTGGCGGAGGGCGTCCGCAGCACCGCCGCCGTTCTCGCCCTGGCCGAGCGCTCCGGGGTGGAGATGCCCATCGCCAGCCAGGTCCAGGCCGTCCTGGCCGGCGAGCGCAGCCCCTCGGAGGGGTTGGCCCTCCTCATGGGCCGGGAAGCCAAGTCGGAGCTGGAAGGCATACGTATCATCCCCTGACCGCCTAGGGGATACTGGATTTCATGCGACGTCTGTTGCCGTTCCTGGTGACGGTTACCGCCCTCCTGGCCACGCCGGGGGTGAGTGCGGGGGAGAGCGCCATCCACCCCGAGAACCGGCCCACGCCGCTGGCCGGCGAGAGCAACGGCCAGGTCCGGCCCGAGGCGTTGGTGCACGTGGAGGGGGACTGCCGGGCGGCCCGCGCCGCCGGGCCCAGCCTGGCACTCATGCTGGCCGTCGCCCGGGCCGACGGCGTGGCCCTCCTGCCCGACGACTGCTACCGCGTCCGCAGCGACCAGGCCTCGGCCTACTCCCGGAACTGTGCCGCCGGGAACTGCGCCTGCGCCGCCGCCCCCGGCGGCTCCATGCACGGCTGGGGGAAGGCCGTCGACTTCGACGACCGGGGCGGCACCCTGCGGTTCACGTCGTCGGGCTACCGCTGGATGAAGGACCATGCCGCCGCCTTCGGCTGGAACCACCCGCGCTGGGCGGAGCCCGGCGGCAGCGAGTGCCCCGAGGCCTGGCACTGGGAGTGGGTGGGCGACGGCGGGAGAATGGGCCTCGACCCCATCCGGGCCGACGTCGTCGGCATCCTCGGGCTTCCCGGCCGGGGCCCGGGGGCCGCCGGCCCGCAGGGCTACTGGGTCCTCGGCGGCCTGGGCCAGGTCGTCGCCCGGGGGGAGGCGGCCGACCATGGCTCGGCGTCGGGGAACCCGTTGCGCGATCTGGTCAAGGGCGGGGCCAGCACCCCGGGCGGAAAGGGCTACTGGTTGACCGCCGCCGACGGCGGCGTGTTCACCTTCGGTGACGCCGGCTTCTTCGGCTCCCTGGGCGGGGTCCGCCTCAACCAGCCGGTCACCACCATGGCCGCCACCGGCACCGGGAAGGGGTACTGGCTGGTGGCCACGGACGGAGGGGTGTTCACCTTCGGCGACGCCGCGTTCCACGGCTCCCTCGGTGCCATCCGCCTCAACCGGCCCATCGTGGCCATGGCCGCCACCCCCCACGGCAGCGGCTACTGGCTGGTGGGCTCCGATGGCGGTGTCTTCACCTTCGGGGACGCCCCCTACCTGGGCTCGCTCGGTTCCTCCCCGCCGTCGGAGCCCGTGGTGGGGATGGCGCCCACCGCCACCGGCGCCGGCTACTGGCTGGTGAGCGCCGACGGCAAGGTCTTCCCCTTCGGCGACGCCACCCCGTTCGGGGGCCTCACCGCCTCTCCCGCCCTGCCCGTGGTGGGCATGGCCGCCAGCCCCGGGGGTGGCGGCTACTGGCTGGCGGGAGGCGATGGCGGTGTCTTCGCCTTCGGCGCCGCCCGGTTCGCCGGCACCGGATAGCCCCGGGCTCTGCGGGCTGAGGCGCGGCGTGCTCGTCGGCGAGATCGAGGCGGCGGACACCCACGACCTGCGCCGGCGGGTGCTGCGGGACGGTCGCTCCGAGCACCTCGTCTTCCCCGAGGACGACCGGCCCGGCGCCTTCCATCTCGGGACCCGGGCGGAGCCGGCCGGGCCGCTCCTGGCCGTGGCCAGCTTCAGTCCCGAGCCCACCCCTCACCGCCCCGGCCGCCGGGCCGCCCGTCTGCGGGGGATGGTCACGGAACCGGCCCTCCAGGGCCGGGGCCTGGGCCGTGACCTGCTGGCGGAAGCGGTGACCCGCCTCCGGGCGGAGGCGTTCGACGTGCTGTGGGCCAACGCCCGCGACCGCGCCCTCGGGTTCTACGAGCGCCTCGGCTTCGAGGTCGTGGGCGACGGCTTCCTGGCCGGCCCCGCCGGCGACATGCCCCACCACATCGTCGTGCTCGACCTCTAGGCGGGCGCCACCCGGACGACCACCTTCCCCACCGTCTTTCTGGCGGCGAGGTCGGCGATGCCCTGGGGAGCCTCCGCCAAGGGAAGGACGTCGCCGACCAGGGGATCGACCAGGCCCTTCTCCCACAAGCCGATCAGGTCGGCGTGGATCTCGGGGAAGAGCGCCGGGTCGTGGCCCAGGTAGGCGCCCCAGGCCAGGCCCATGACCGAGATGTTCTTGAGCAGGGCCAGGTTGGCGGGAAGCGACGGAATGCGCCCGCTGGTGAACCCGACCACCACCAGCCGGCCCTCCCAGGCCAGGCAGCGCACGGACCGGTCGAAGACGTCGCCGCCCACCGGGTCGACGACCACGTCGACCCCCCGGCCGTCGGTGGCCTCCCGGACGGGGGCCACGAAGTCGCCGGCGGTGTAGTCGATGGCGACGTCGGCGCCCAGGCTCCGGCACACCTCCACCTTCTCCGGGCCCCCGGCGGTGGCCACCACCCGGGCGCCGGCCGCCGCCGCCAACTGGATGGCGGCCGAGCCGACCCCCCCGGCACCGGCGTGGACGAGCACGGTCTCGCCCGCCCGCAGTCCCGCCCGGCGGTGGAGGGCGGCGTGGGCCGTGCCGTAGGTGACCACCAGCGCCGCCCCGGTGTGGTCGGGCATGCCGTCGGGAATGGCGAACGTCAGGCGGGCGTCGGTGATGGACTCCTCGGCCAGGGCCCCCGCCGACATCACCGACATCCCGGCCACCCGCTGGCCGACCTCGAAGCCGGTCACGCCCTCGCCCAGCTCGAGGACCCGCCCGCACACCTCGAACCCGGGGCTGAAGGGCAGGGCCGGCTTGTGCTGGTACAGGCCCCGGCAGACGAGGTCGTCGAAGAAGTTGAGCCCGACCGCGGACGGCGCCACCCGGACCTCTCCCGGCCCCGGCCGGGGTGGGTCGACGCCCTCGTCGAGGCGCATGACATCCATCGGCTCACCCAGCTCGTGCACCCGCCACGCTCTCATGGTGCTTCTGTCTAGCGGAAGAATGCCGGCCGGACCGCCTCTGGGGGTGGACGGCCCGGCCGGCTCAGGGGCTCCCAGGGCCGGGGAACCCCATCACTCGACGGCGACCTAGGTGAGGTCGTCGTCGAGGATGATGGCGGTGGCCGAGGTGTCGCCCGCCACCGCGTTGCTGAGCGAGGTGATGGTGAGGCGCAACGTCTCGTCCCGCTCCGGCTTGTCGTCCTCCAGGACGGGCACCGTCACGGTGGCGGTGGTCGCCCCCGCCGGGATGGTGAGGGTGCCGGCGGCGGGCGTGAAGTCCTTGCCCGACGTGGCCGTCACCGCCACCGTGGTGTAGGTCACCGACACGGGCATGGTCGAGGGCCGGGACAGCGTGAGGGTGAAGGTGGCCACGCCCTTCTCCGGGGTGCGGATGTCGGCCATCCGCACGGGGATGTGGGTGTCGAGGAAGGAGCGGATGCGGCCCTCGCCCACCCGGGCGTACACGGTGGGGGCGTGGTCGGCGGCGCAGCCGCCGCCCCAGCTCACCACGCCCACCTGGCGCCGGCCGGCGCCGTCGCCCACCATCAGCGGCCCACCGCTGTCGCCGTAGCAGGACCCCGCCCCGCCGTCGAGCGGGCCGGCCCCCAGCATGTCGGCGGCCAGGAAGTCGCGCCCGTACACCTCGGGCGAGGACATGGTGTCGTCGGGCTGGATGGGGAGGTCGACCGTCTGGAGGTCGTCGGGTGGCGTGCGGTCGGTCTCGTCCTTGAGGCCCCACCCGATGGTGGTGGCCGGGTCACCTGGCTCCCACAGGGCCCGTTCGTCGGGGCGGACGGGCTCGAGGGGGGTGATCCCGGTGACCGGGGCGGCGAGCCGCAGGAGCGCCACGTCGGGGGCGGTGACGTCCGGGTTCCAGTCGGGGTGGATGAAGATCTCGGCCACGTCGCGTGTCTCGCCGTCATTGGCCGAGAGCCGGGTGCGGCCCACGATCACGGCCACGTCCCGGGGGGCGAGGATCTGGGCGCAGTGGGCCGCGGTCAGCACCCACTCGGGGTCGACCAGGGTCCCGCCGCAGAAGTGGCGCTCCTGGGCCGACCCGTCGATGCCCTTGTACTGCAAGGAGACCATGTAGGGATAGCGGCCGGCCTCGCCCCGCTCACCGTTGACGATGAAAGGGTGGTGACCGGAGGTGACGGCCCGGGCGGCGCCGGGAACCAGGATCGTCAGGCTGAGCGCGACGGCGGCCGCGCGGAGCAAGGGGGGAATGGCGCGCATGGGGGTCCTCCATCCCGGGGCGGGCCTCGTCGCCCGCCTGCCTCTTGAAGGACGGTGCAGATTGGCCGCCATGACGCCGATTGCCGCATTTTTCATACATTTTTCCGTTTAGCCTCTGTCGCAATGGCCCGTTGGCACGGCTTCCTGCTGCGGCGTTTTCTCGGCCGGCTGCGCATCGGCGACGACATCGTGCGCCACCTCACCACCTTCCAGCGGCTGGGGGAGACGCTCGAGGTCGAGCCCCCGGGCGAGATGCTGCCCACCGGCGCCCGGACGCTCTTTCGGGCCATCCGCTCCCGGGGGGCGGCGCAGATCAAGCCGGACTGGGTGTGGCCGTTCTGGGTCGAGCGTCAGCTGGATCCGCGCTCCCCGGACTTCATCCCCCGGGGCCATCTGCCCTTCCTGGCCAATGTCACCCACCGCAACTGGACCATGGTCGGCAACCTGGGCTCGGCTTGGGAGGCCATCGTCGATCCCCGGGGCCTCGTCACCCCCTGGTACGACGGGTGGTCGCTCGACTGGTGGATCGGCGCCGAGGACCGCTGGCACCTGCCCAGCCGGGAGGCCGCCGTGCGCCAGTCGCTGCTCGACCCTGCCGGGGGGACGGGCTTCGGTTCGGTTCCGGTGGTCCAGACGATGATGCGCATCCCGGGAGGCGAGGCCGTCCAGCGCGTCTACGCCGTCGCCGCCGACGAGGAGCTGGTGGTGGTGGAGATCGAGAACCAGTCGCCCGTCCCGGTGGCCGTCGCCTTCGCCCTGCGGCCCTACAACCCCGAGGGCCTGGCCGTCCTGGAGCGCATCGCCGCCGACGGCCTCACCGTTCTGGCCGACGGGCGTCCCGCGCTTCTGCTGCCGCGGGAGCCGGCCGGGGTGGCCGCCTCCATCTTCGCCACCGGGGACTGCGCCGGCGCCGTGCTGTCAGGCACCGCCGGCAAGGGGCCGCTGCGCCCGGTGAAGGACCCGGCCGGCCTGGCCCAGGCCGCCTTCGTGTATCCGCTGCCCCACCACAGCCGGGTGCGCGTCGCGCTCCCCCTCGTCCCCAAGCGCCGGACCCGGAGCCGGGGCCTGGCCCGGCGGCGGGTGGCGTTGTTCCCGGAGGTGTCCGTCGGGCACCTCCCGGGTGCCGGCGACGTCGCCCGGGGCTGGACGGCGCAGCTCCGGCGCGGCTTGCGACTGGTGCTCCCCGACCCCCGCCTCCAGGCCGCCGTGGATGCCAACCGGGCGTTCATGCTCCTGTTCCACGACGGCGACGAGATCACCCCGGGGCCGTTCACCTACCACCGCTTCTGGTTCCGCGACGCCGCCTACGAGTTGCTGGCCCTCGACCGCTACGGCTTCCACGCCGAGGCCGCCGAGGTGCTCCGCTCCTACCCCCGGCGGCAGCAGGCCGACGGGTTCTTCGCCAGCCAGCGCCGGGAATGGGACGCCAACGGCGCCGCCATCTGGGCCATCGCCGAGCACCACCGGTTGACGGGGGACGAGGCGTTGCTGGCCGAACTGCTGCCCAGCATCCGCAAAGGTGCCCGGTGGATCATCCGGAAGCGCCGGGAGCGGCGCCGCAACGCCCCCGAGGTCCAGGGCCTGCTTCCGCCCGGGATCTCCGCCGAGCACCTGGGGCCCTTCGACTTCTACTACTGGGACGACTTCTGGTCGTTGCGGGGGCTGCTCGACGCCGCCGGCCTGCTGCGGGCATCGGGGGACGTGGAGGCGGCCGAGGAGGCGGAGGGGGCGGCCCAGGAGCTGCGGGGCGCCATCACCGCCTCCCTGGTGCTGGCCGGCGCCCGCACCGGGGTCGTGGCCATGCCCGCCGGCCCCACCCGGGAGCTGGATGCAGGGATGATCGGCTCGCTGGTGGCCTGCGCCCCGCTCGGACTCCTGGCGGCCGACGACCCCTGGGTTCAGGGGACGCTCGATCTGCTCCGGGAGCGCTTCAGTGTGGGTGACGCCTTCTACCAGAGCATCTCCCACACCGGCCTCGGCACCTACCTCACCCTCCAGATCGCCTACTGCGAGCTGGAGACCGGGGACCCCCGGGCCTGGCGGCGCCTGCGCTGGATGCTGGATGCGGCCACGCCGACGTTCACCTGGCCCGAGGCCATCCATCCCCGCCTGGGCGGCGGCTGCATGGGCGACGGCCACCACGGCTGGGCCGCCGCCGATTTC
>JBIOYN010000152.1:0-7943 GCA_044870155.1 Acidimicrobiia bacterium
CGCCCGAGTCACGAGCTGCTCAGCCCACTCCCGCATCGTCGACGCGTCCGGCACCGCTGGCACCGAGCCCGCCACCGCCGGCAACCACCCGCTCTCCACCGAAGTCCTGTTCGTCGCCATGGGCACGATCCTCTCCGGACCGCAGCGCTCAGCCGCGGACCCTCAGATCACGCCGCTTACACAAAGTTCCGGACAGTCCCGGGGATACGGGTTGGCCGCCATGTTCGCTACCGCCGTCGGGAGGTGGAGGCGTGGCTCGACTTCGTTGGCCAGGAAAGCTGAGTGCTCGCGCGCCTGGCGCGACGACTGTCGTAGGTGGTCGGTAGGGTCGGGTTGCTGGGAGTCGCGTAGGGCAGGAGGTGTGGCATGGCGCACATCGAACGGCGGGAGTCGGGGCGGTGGCGGGCCCGGTACCGGGCGCCGGACGGGCGGGAACGATCGAAGACGTTCGCCCGCAGGGTCGATGCCCAGCGGTTCCTCGCCGGAGTCGAGACGGACAAGTCCCGCGGGGAGTGGATCGATCCACGGCTTGGGCGGACCCGGGTGGACGACTTCGCGGGCGGGTGGATGGCCGCCGTCGCTCCCACCCTCAAGCCGAAGACGGTTGCCACCTACGAGAGCCTGTTGCGCAGCCGGGTCCGGCCGGCCTTCGGCGACTGGCCCATGGCGTCGATCCGGCCGTCGGATGTGCAGGCCTGGGTGGGGGAGATGCTTGAGGAGGGGCTCTCGCCGAGCCGCATCCGCCAGGCTCATGTCGTCCTCTCTCTCGTCCTGCAGGCGGCGGTGCGCGACGGGGTTGTTGCCCGCAATGTTGCCAACGGTGTGCGCTTGCCGAAACTGGCGCGGGAAGAGGCGCCCTACTTTGATCCGGCAACGGTCGACCGCATTGTCGCCGCGATGCCTGAGCCCCACGACCTGCTCGTGCGGATTCTCGGGACGCTCGGTCCCCGGTGGGGTGAGGCGGCTGCGCTGCGCCGCAGCTCGGTCGACCTCCTGCGCCGGCGTCTGCGGGTCGCCGAGTCGGCCACCGAGGTGGGGGGCCGTCTGGCCTACGGGCAGACCAAGAGTTACGCCGTCCGCCGGGTGCCGCTCACGCCGGCGCTCCTCGCCCAGCTGGGAACGCACCTCGCCGGGGTGGCTCCGGAGCCCGAAGCTCTGCTGTTCGTGAGCCCCGGTGGGGGCCCGCTCCGGCACAGCAACTTCTACCACCGCCTCTGGCGCCCGACGCTGCGCAACCTCGGCCTCCCGGAGGTGGGGCTGCACGTGCTGCGCCACTCGGCCGCGGCCCGGATGATTGGCGCTGGCGCGTCGCCGAAAGCCGTCCAGATGGTGCTCGGACACCGCTCGGCGGCCTTCACCCTGACCGTCTACGGGCACCTCTTCGACGCTGATCTCGACGACCTGGCCGCTCGCCTCGACGGCGACACGGGAGCGACTCTCAGAATTCTTGCGGCCTCACCGCGGCCTGAGCCTCCCGGCGAGGAGTTCTTCACAGCCTCAGGCGAGCAAAAAAGTGCATCTGGCCTGGGCTGACGGCGGTGGGCCCGGCAGGGATCGAACCTGCGACCGACGGATTATGAGTCCGCTGCTCTGACCAACTGAGCTACAGGCCCCGATGGCAGCCTAACGGCGCAGGGTCGGTTCCCCCTTGTACCTCCCCCAGGATGGTGTTGCGCCCCGCGTCGCCGGAGCGGACGATGAGGGCTGGGCACGGAGGCAAGGAGGTGCAGGCATGACCGTCGAGATGATCCTTCGGGCGAAGGGCCGGGAGGTCGAGACCATCCAGGCCGAGGCCAGCGTGAGGATGGCCATCGACCTGTTCGTGTCGAAGGGCATCGGGGCCCTCGTCGTCACCTCGGAAGGTGATCGCGTGGCTGGGGTGCTCTCAGAACGGGACGTGGTGCGGGGGCTGGCCCGCTTCGGCGGCGACGTCCTGAGCATGTCGGTGGCCGAGATCATGTCCCGAGCCGCTCCGACCTGTGGCCCCGGCGACACCGTGAAGCAGGTCATGGCCGAGATGACCCGGACGAGGCACCGGCACCTGCCGGTGGTGGACGAGGCCCGGCTGGCAGGGATCGTCAGCATCGGAGACGTGGTCAAGAGCCGCCTGGAGGAGCTCGAGCTGGAGACCAACGTGCTCCGGGACGCCTACATCGCCCACCGCTAGGGGCTGGGGACAAAAGATCCTGAAATCCACAGGTTTTCCCAAGGTTTTCCTGCTTCCTCCCCACAGGGCGACGGCGCGACAGTGACGGCGAGCGTTTGCGGACACGGCATCATGCGAGGAGGTGAGGCGCAGGTCCGGATCGTGTTCGCCTGCTAATGCAAGGAGGGCGGGCGACCCATCAGTTGCCCGCCCTCGTTGGTGCCGGGCGGCGGCGGGCCGACGACCTGGCGGCGCGGCTGGGCTGACGAGCTCCGGGGGGGAGACTCGAACTCCCGACCAAGCGCTTAACAGATCTCGGGGCGCCGTTTTTCTCGTACCGGGTAGTGCCGCCTCGTCCGCAGAGTGCTGGTCAGGGGATTTCGCGGGACGGAGCGACACGAGGGCGTTTGCCCCGGACGCGGGATTCTCGCGGGATGGACGGCGGCTCAGCCCGAGCTTGGATGTGACCACGCAACGCGGTGTCCCGCCCGGGAGGATTCGGAAAGAGATCGCCCGGGAAGCCCGTCGGTCCTGCCCCACTCTTCGCCGGTTGTCCCCTTCGGGGGGAGTCCAGAGCTCCTGTCGCCGGGCGCCGCCGGCTCGTTCATTTCGGCAGCACTCTGGCATGAAGTGTCAGCGCGGGACACGCGGCGCGCTGGCGGGAGATCTGGCTGGCGTCCGGTCAGCTGGATGCGAGGCGCAGGAGTGCAAGGACGGCGATGTCGTCTTCCTGGTGCCGAGCGCCCAGCATGTCGTTCACGAGATGGTCGCACAGGTCGTCGGCTACGCCGGCGGCTTCAGCCAGGACCGCGGCCAACTGGGTGAGCCCATCGTCTAAGGATCGGTGGCGCTCCTCAATCAAGCCGTCGGTGAACAGGACGAGCGCGGCGCCTGGGTCCAGCCGGTCGAAGTCCGCGGCGGCGTGCTCCACTGGATCGACGCCCAGGGGTGGCCTGCCAGATCCGTGGATAAACCGGACGGTTCCGTCGGCGTCGCGGACAGCTGGCGGAAGGTGCCCCGCACTGGCGATGCGGCACATCCCGGTGGCGGGGTCGACGAAGACCAAGCAGGCGGTGGCGAAGTGAGGGTCGTTGTCATCGCCATTCGCATCCAGCAGCCGGGACAGGAGGGTCAGGCAGGATAACGGGTCGTGGCCCTCGAGGGTGTAGGCCCGCACGCCGGTTCGGAGTTCGGCCATCACTCTGGCGGCTTTGATCCCGTGGCCCGCGACATCACCGATGACGATGACCAGGGAACCCTCGTCAAGAGTGAAGGCGTCGTACCAGTCGCCACCCACCTCGGCCCGGGAACTGGCCGGGAGGTAGCGACCGGCGAGCTGGTAGCCGGCGATTTCGGGAAGCCGGTCGGGTAAGAGACTGCGCTGCAGCGTGAGGGCCAGGGTGCGTTCGGTCTCGAGGGCTTGGACGGTCGACACCGCGGTGACGGCCTGCTCAGCGAGAAGCGCCGCCGCCCCCCGGGCGGTTTCGCTGGTCAGGCCGCCAGCGAGTTTGGAATAGAGGTTGAGGGCGCCGAGGGTGATGTCACCGACGGCGAGGGGTACGGACAGGGAGTTGTGGATGCCGTGCTTGCGGGCCGCCTCGCTGAAGGCAGGCCACCGATCGTCACGCCCCGAAAAGTGGACCACCTTTCCTCTCCGGAGTGCCAGGAGACACGGGCCCACGTCGGCCTCGTATTGCGCCAGATCCAATTCGAGGGCGAAGTCATCGGTATATACCGGCGTGATGGGTCGGCCGCCCTCGACCAGCGTGACGCTGGCTCCCGAGCAGTTCGCCAGCGCAGTGGAGGCGAGTTCGGCGACTCGGTCGAGGATGCTCACCAGGGTCTGCTCAGTCGCCACTTCAGCCAGTTCGGCCAGGATGGACGTGAAGTCATCGCCCAGCGCTGGCGACTGGCCTTCGGCCTCTGCTTCCCGTGCCTGCGTCATCAGCGAGCCGAACG
Organism: Acidimicrobiia bacterium; assembly: GCA_044870155.1. Taxonomy (GTDB): domain Bacteria; phylum Actinomycetota; class Acidimicrobiia; order IMCC26256; family BP-133; genus CAWBJP01. The sequence continues at coordinate 4,106 of JBIOYN010000152.1, forward strand.
GTAGAGCGGCCGGTGAAACCCTGACGGCTCCAGATCCACACCGTCGGTCAGCCCAGCCCGGGCGAACGCCTCGGAGGTGGCCGGGCACGGTCCGCTGAGCGTCAGGTGTCCCCCTCCCGCCCGGACGCGGTGAGAGGCGTCCACGAACAGCTCGAGGTCGGCCCCGTCCGCCACGGTCATGTCCCGCAGGTCAACGACGACGTTGCGGTTGCCTTGCTGGTCGATGAGGTCCCACAGGATGGAGCGGAGCGGCCGGCAGCTGCCGGCGCTGAGCGCCCCGTGGACGGTCACCACGATCATTCCGAGGGCGCGGCTGATGGCCACCGAGAAGTCGGGGCGAGAGGAGCAGGTGTCGTCCCGGCACGGTCGTGGTCGCGCCGGGACATCCACTGGGGGTCCGACATCGGGGTCGAGTTCTCTGGTGGCGCTCACGAGCCCGTGGTCCGAGGCAGCTGCCACTCAACCGAGAATTCTTCTGGCCGGCTCCCCTGGCGGCCCAAAGGCACCGACGGGTGGCCACGGTCTGAGGATGGGCCGGGACGAAGCTCTTGGTTCCTTCTCTCGCCGCTGGGCCCGACGCCCGTCTGCTGGTCCATGACCACCCCCGGGTGCACTCCGGAACCGGTCGGCACCCACGAGTAGGGCTGGTGACCGCACTTTTTGGGTACGCCAGCGTACGAAACGAGGGTACGCTACCGGACGGAGTACGAGCAACAGGGCTCCGGACGGTTGCCGGAACTGGACCGCCGGAGGATGCGATGGCGCGAAAGGACGGGGCTGAGGGAGGCCGCATGAATCGGATCCTTGCCGCCCTGGAATCGAAGGACCGTGAACGGCTCCTAGCTGAGACCACGCTCGAAACGTTGGAGTTGAAACAGGTGCTGCTCCGGCCGGGCAAGGCCATCGACGCCATCTACTTCCCGGACAGCGCGGTTATTTCCCTGCTCACGACCATGGGCGACGGCGGTGCCGTCGAGGTGGCCACGGTCGGCAACGAAGGGATCGTCGGCGTCCCCGTCTTCCTCGGTGGCCATGGCATGAGTGCGAGGGATTTCTACCAGGTCCAGGTCCCCGGGCAAGCCAGGACCATGGACACCGAGGCGTTCTTGAAGGCCTCCGGGCGCGAGCCGTTCCGGGGACTCGTCCAGCGCTACGCCCAGGCCCTGTTCACCCAGGTCAGCCAGCAGGTCGCCTGCAATGCCCTCCACTCCGTCACCGAGCGGTGCAGCCGCTGGATGCTGCTCACCGCCGACCGGGTAGACCAGAACAAGTTTCCGCTGACCCAGGAGTTCCTGTCCCAGATGCTCGGCGTCCGGCGAGCGTCCGTGACGGTGGCGGCCGGCACCTTGCAGCACGCCGGGTTCATCCGCTACGCCCGGGGGCACGTCACCATCGTCGACCGGGAGGGCCTGGAGAACGCCGCCTGCGAGTGCTACCGCATCATCCGCACCGAGTTCGACCGGCTCCTTCCATGAGCCACCCGGCCTCCGGATCCCAGATGCGTCGCAGCGACGATGACGTCCTCCGGCTCCACCTCATGTATTCCCTCAGTCGGGACCAGCGGCTGCGGGACGAGCTCCTGGCTGAATACGATGACTTCGCCGTCCACCTTGCCCGCAGGTTCTCCACCCGGCGAGAAGAAACCGAAGACCTCATCCAGGTCGCCCGAGTGGGTCTGATCCATGCCCTCGACCGGTACGACCCGCAGAGGGAACGACCGTTTCTCGCCTTCGCCGGGGTGACCATCGTGGGGGAACTCAAACGGCATGTGCGCGATCACACCTGGCGGCTCCGAACCGTCCGCAGCCTCCAGGAGCGCTACCTCCTGGTTGTTCGCACCGCTGACGATCTGACCCAGGAGTTCGGGCGCTCTCCCCGTATCAACGAAGTGGCCGCTCGAGCCGGCCTCAGCCAAGACGAGGTCCTCGAGGCCATGGACCTCGCCCATTCGGTCAACCCGATGTCCCTCGACCATCCCGGGAGCGGGTCCGACGGAGCCACCATCGACCCCGGTGCCACCGATTCCGGCTTTGGTCGAGTCGAGGATCACCAGATGGTCACCAAGCTGATCGCTCGGCTTCCCCAACGAGAACAGCGCATCGTGCGCCTGCGCTTCGAGCACGAGCTGACCCAAGCCGAGATCGCCGCCCAGCTCGGCGTGAGCCAAATGTGCATCTCCCGGATCCTCGCCCGCACGATCCGCCTCATGCGCGCCCAACTCAGCATCGGGCTCCGAGCACCAGACCCCGCGCCTCCCGCAATCGAAATGCCGGCCACCCGGGAGTGTCCGACTGAGTGTGTAACCGGCGTGATCTGAGGGTCCGCGACTGCAGGTCGTGGGCCAGGGAGGATCACAGCCATGACTACTACCAGTTCGGAATCGCCAGCGACTGGCGTGCCGGCGGGTTCTAGCCTCGAGAGTGTGAGCGGCGATGACTCGGCCATGCGGGCGTGGGCTGAGCAGCTCGTGGCTCGGGCCCGGGAGGAGGGAGTCGAGCTCACCGGCGACAACGGTCTGTTGACCGCGCTGGTGCGGCGGGTGCTGCAGACCGGCTTGGAGGTGGAGATGACCGACCACCTGGGCTACGAGCGGCACGGGGTCGAAGGTCGCGGGTCGGGCAACAACCGCAACGGTTCCTATCCCAAGACTGTCACCACCGACATCGGCAAGGTGGAGTTGCGGGTCCCGAGGGACCGCAACGCCAGCTTCGAGCCGGTCACGGTTCGGAAGGGCCAGCGCCGTCTCGATGGCTTGTCGGGTCAGGTGATCTCGCTCTACGCCAAGGGCATGTCGACCGGCGATATCCAGGCCCACCTGCTGGAGATCTACGGGACGGAGATCAGCCGGGACACGATCAGCCGGATCACCGACGCCGTGCTGGAGGACATGCAGAGCTGGCAGAGCCGGCCGCTCGACCGTCTCTACCCGGTGCTGTTGATTGACGCCATCACCGTCAAGATCCGCGACGGGCAGGTGGCCAACCGGCCGGTCTATGTGGCCATGGGCGTCAACCTGGAAGGCCACCGCGACGTGGTGGGCATGTGGGTCGGCCCGACCGGCGGGGAAGGCGCCAAGTTCTGGATGAGCGTCCTCACCGAGCTCCGCAACCGGGGCATCGCCGACGTGTTGATCGTCTGCTGCGACGGGCTCAAAGGCCTCCCCGATGCCATCCGGGCCACCTGGCCCCAAGCGGACGTGCAGCTCTGTGTGGTCCACCTGATCCGCTCGTCACTGCGGTTCTCATCCAAGAAGTACTGGGGTCCGCTGTGTCGGGACATGCGAGAGATCTACACCGCCCCCACCCTCGAGGCGGCCGAGGCCCGCTTCGCCGACTTCGCCCTGGACTGGGAACAGCGCTACCCGGCCATGATCGACACCTGGCGGCGCTCCTGGGCCGAGTTCGTCCCCTTCTTGGCCTTCCCCGTCGAGTTGCGCACCATCGTCTACACGACCAATGCCGTCGAGAGCCTCAACGCCCGGTTCCGCCGGGCTGTCCGCCACCGCAGCCATTTCCCCAACGAGCAGGCCGCCCTCAAAGTCCTCTACCTCGTGGCCACCGACAAGAAGCCAGGCCGGTCCAATCCCACCGGCCAGATCCTCGGCTGGAAGACCATCCTCAACGCCCTGACCATCCACTACAGCGACCGGATCAGCAACCTCAACCACCAGTGACGTCACGCCGGGTTACACAGAGAACCGGACACTCCCGGCGGCGCCGGCGAGGCGCATCACCGAGTTCTCGTTGGCGAAGATGCCCACCACGTCGGCGCGGCGTTTGATCTCGACGTTGACCCGCTCGAGGGGGTTGGTGCTCCAGATCTTGCGCCAGTGGGCCTG
>JBIOYN010000153.1:0-14293 GCA_044870155.1 Acidimicrobiia bacterium
CACCATCACCGACCAGGAGGGGAACACCATCTCCTGGGCAACGGCCGGCAACGTCGGCTTCAAGGGGTCGCGCAAGTCGACGCCCTTCGCTGCCCAGATGGCGGCCGAGGCGGCCGCCCGGCGCGCCATGGAGCACGGGGTCCGCAAGGTCGACGTGCTGGTGAAGGGACCGGGCTCGGGGCGGGAGACCGCCATCCGCTCCCTGCAGAACACCGGGATCGAGGTGGCGGGCATCAAGGACGTCACCCCCATCCCCCACAACGGGTGCCGCGCCTCCAAGCGGCGGAGGGTGTGATGGCGCGCTACACGGGCCCGGTGTGCCGGCTGTGCCGCCGGGAGAAGATGAAGCTCTTCCTCAAAGGGCCCAAGTGCGACTCGATGAAGTGCCCCATCGAGCGCCGGCCCTATCCGCCCGGTGAGCACGGCCGGGGCCGGATCCGGGAGAGCGAGTACATGATCCAGCTGCGGGAGAAGCAGAAGGCCCGTCGTATCTACGGCGTCCTGGAGAAGCAGTTCCGCCGCATGTACGAGGAGGCCACCCGCCAGAAGGGCATCACCGGCGAGAACCTGCTCCGCATGCTGGAGACGCGCCTCGACTCCGTGGTCTTCCGGGCCGGATACGCCGCCAGCCGCAACCAGGGCCGCCAGCTCGTCCGCCACGGCCACGTGTCCGTCAACGGCAAGCGGGTGACGATCCCGTCCTACCAGGTGCGCAAGGGCGACGTGGTCGAGCTGCGGGAACGGGCCCAGAACATGATCGTCATCCGTCACAACCTCGACACCCTGGACCGGTCCGTACCCCCCTGGCTGGAGGTCGACGGGTCGGGAATGAAAGCCACGGTGCGGGACCTTCCACTGCGGGAGCACATCGACGTGCCCGTCCGCGAGCAGCTCATCGTCGAGCTGTACTCCAAGTAACGAACTCGGGAGCCGCTTTTCATGCTGATGATCCAGCGCCCGACGGTTGAGCCCCTGGGCGAGCCCGACGGCAACCGGCAGCGCTTCACCATTTCCCCCCTCGAGCCCGGCTTCGGCCACACGCTCGGCAACAGCCTGCGCCGCACGCTCCTGTCGTCCATTCCCGGCGCGGCCGTCACCCAGGTGCGCTTCGACGACGCCCTCCACGAGTTCGACGTGGTGCAGGGCGTGAAGGAAGACGTCACCGACATCATCCTCAACCTGAAGGACCTGGTGCTGCGGTCCGAGTCTCCGGAGCCCGTCATCCTCCGCCTCGACAAGCGGGGGCCGGCCGAGGTGACGGCCGCCGACATCCAGCCCACCGCCGACGTCGAGATCCTCAATCCCGACCTCCACATCGCCTCGGTCAACGGCAAGGGACGTCTCGCCCTCGACATCACCGTCGAGCAGGGCCGGGGCTACATGTCCGTGGACCGCACCAAGCGGTCGTCGACCATCGGGGTCATCCCCGTCGACGCCATCTTCTCGCCCGTGCGCCGGGTGGCCTTCGCCGTGGAGCCCACCCGGGTGGAGCAGGCCACCAACTACGACCGCCTCACCCTCGACATCGAGACCGACGGATCGATCAGTCCCAAGGACGCGCTGGCGTCGGCGGGGGAGACGCTGCGCAACCTCGTCGGCCTGCTCGCCGACCTGTCGTCGGTCCCTCGGGGCCTCGAGCTGGGCGACACCGCCGCCACCGGGACCTCGTCGCTCGACCTGGACCTGGCCATCGAGGAGCTCGACCTCTCCGAGCGGCCCCGCAACTGTCTGAAGCGGGCCCAGATCGACACCATCGGCCAGCTCGTGGAGCGCACCGAGGACGACCTCCTGGCCATCACCAACTTCGGCCAGAAGTCGCTCGAAGAGGTCATCCAGAAGCTCGATGAGCGGGGCCTGTCCCTGCGAGTGAAGGAGTAGGGAAGATGCCGGCGCCGAAGAAGGGCCCGCGCTTCGGGGGGAGCCCCTCCCACCAGCGCCTGATGATGGGCAACATGGCCGCCCACCTCTTCGCCTCCGAGGGGATGGTGACCACCGAGGCCAAGGCCAAGGCGCTGAAGCCGCTGGCTGAGCGGCTCATCACCAAGGCCAAGAAGGGCGGGCTCCACCAGAAGCGCCAGGTGATGGCCGTGCTCACCGACCGGGACGTGACGGCCAAGCTGTTCGCCGAGATCGGCCCCCGCTACGCCGAGCGCAACGGCGGCTACCTCCGCATCCTCAAACTCGGGCCCCGCCCCGGCGACTCCGCTCCCATGGCGAGGATCGAGCTGGTGTAGTGCCCGGGGCGGCGCCGGCGTGAGCCTGTTCGACGCCGCCCCCACGCAGCCGGCCCAGCTCCGGCTGGTGCTGGCTTATGACGGCACCGGCTTCCACGGCTTCGCCCCTCAACCCCAGGTGCGGACGGTGGCGGGCGTGCTCGGCCGGGCCCTGGAGAAGGTGCTGCGCCACCCCGTCGACCTCACCTGCGCCGGGCGCACCGACGCCGGCGTGCACGCCTGGGGTCAGGTGGTGAGCTTTCCCGCCGACCCCGGCGTCGACCCGTGGCGGCTCGGCAGTGCCCTCAACGGCATGCTCGCCCCCGAGATCGTCGTCCGGGAGTGCGAGCTGGTCGACGGCGACTTCGACGCCCGCCGCCGGGCCCTGTGGCGGGCCTACCGATACACGGTGGTGAACCGTCCGGTCCCCGATCCGTTCCTGGCCCGCTTCGCCTGGTGGGTCCCCAGCAAGCTGGAGCCGGCCACCCTGGCGCTGGCCGCCGATCCCTTCGTGGGGGAGCACGACTTCGCCGCCTTCTGCCGGGCCGGGCCGGAAGGGTCCACCACCGTCCGGAAGGTGATCGAGTCCCGCTGGGTGGCGGTGGACGACGACATCTGGCGCTACGAGGTGTCGGCCACCGCCTTCTGCTGGCAGATGGTGCGCTCCCTGGTGGGCACCATGGTCGACGTCGGCACCGGGGCCCGCCGGGCCGGCGACATCATGGCCATGCTGCGGTCGAAGGACCGTTCCGCCGCCGGCAAGGTGGCGCCCCCCCAGGGTCTGTGCCTCTGGGAGGTCGGCTACTAGAGGCGATCGGAGAAAACCAGAAGGCCCGATCAAGAAGGCGTCGTGTGGTCGAGCGCGTTTGTGTGGTCGTTGTTGCCTTGCCGGGCGTTTTGTACGTCCCACGTACAATTTGCCCGTTGCCTCCCAAACGGACCCGCCTCTTGGCGGAAGCGTGCCGGGGCACGTGGGTCGGCCGACCCCGCCCCACTCAGTGCGCCTTTCCTTGCTGCCTCGTCTCTAGGCGCTACGCGGGCCGGCCGTGGCAGGTGCCGGAGCCGGAGTCGGTGTAGGCCCCACCGGCTTCGGGGACGAACCGGAAGTCGTAGCTCCCGCCTCGCAGCGTGAGGCGGAGCACGCCGAAGACGGTGTTGTTGCGAGCCTCGCTGTTCGGCTTGATGACGTTGAAGGCGTAGTGGGTCTTCCCTCCGGCGCCGATCACGAACTGCCGGATGCCGAAGGCGTTGTCCAGGGTGCCGTCGGGCCGTTGCGGCGCGAAGCGCTCGTAGGTGTGGTCGTGGCCGTTGAGGACGACGTCGGCGCCGAAGTCGTAGAGCGCGTTCCACAGCGGCTGCACGGACAGGTCGTTGCCGTGCGTGCCCGAGCTGAAGCGGGGGTGGTGCCAGAGGGCCACGGTGCAGGCCGCCGGGGAGGCGGCGAGGTCGGCCCGCAGCCATTTCTCCTGGGCCGATCCGGCGGCGCAGCCGACCACGCTGCAGTTGCTGTTGAGGACGACCACGTGCCAGGTGGCGAGGTCGTAGCTGTACCAGCCTTCCCCGGCCTTGCCCGCCGTCGCCCCGAAGTAGTTGAAGTACCCGGAGGCGCCCGAGGTGCCGTACTCGTGGTTCCCCACCACGGGGCGGACCCGGGCCTTGTGCCGGCCCCACGACGGGTTCCAGCAGTTGTTGAACTCCGTGGCACTGCCGCTCTCGTAGGCGTTGTCGCCGGTGGTGAAGATCGTCCCCGGGATGGAGTCGAGGAGGGTGGCGGTGGCTTCGTCACCCGAGGAGCTGCACGAGGCGATGTCCCCCGCGCCCACCAGGGTGGCGACCGGCGGGTCGACGTGGGGCGGGACCGTGGTCGGGGTGGAACCGCCGGTGGTCGGGGTGGTTCCCGTCCCGCCGGAACCGCCGGTGCCGCCCGCCGGACCGAAGGAGTTGCCCGCGGGAGGGACGACGGCCATGCCCATGACGGGCTGGTTGAGCCGCATGGAGCCGAGTGACCCGAAGAAGGGGGCGTCGCCGAAGGTGAAGATGCCGCCGTCCGATGCCACCAGCCAGTATCCCCGTCCCGAGGGGGTGGCCGCCATCCCCACCACCGGGCGGTTCAGGCGCATGTTGCCGGTGGAGCCGAAGAAGGCGGCGTCGCCGAAGGTGAAGATGCCGCCGTCCGCAGCCACCAGCCAGTAGCCGCGTCCCGACGGCGTGGGCGCCATGCCCACCACCGGGAGGTTGAGGCGGACGTTGCCCAGCGAGCCCAGGAACGGGGCGTCGCCCAGGGTGAACACCCCGCCATCGACCCCCGCCATCCAGTAGCCGTTGCCGCGGGGCGTGGACGCCATGCCCACGATGCCGCCGGCGGGGCCCACCGCCACCGAACCCAGCGCCGGGGCGGCGCCGAAGGCCTCCACCGTGCCGGTGCGGGTGGCCATCCAGTACCCGTCGGCCTGGGGCCGCACGGCGAAGGCGCTGATGTCGTTGGCTTCCGAGGCCCGGGACCCGAAGTTGCCGGCGTCGCCGTGGGCGAAGACGTCACCGTCGTCGTCCACCAGCCAATAGCCCCGCCCCGAAGGTGTGGGCGCCATCCCCGCCAGCTCGGCCGCCGGGTTGAGCGTCGTCCCCGCGAACTCGGCGCCGCCGAAGGAGAAGACGCCCCCGTCGGTGGCGAACATCCAGTAGCCGCTGGCCACCGGGCCCCCCTCGGCCTCCGTGGGCGCGACGGTCACGGGGGTGATGCTGGCCGCCACGAAGAGCAGGACGGCGACGACCAGTCGCGCTCGCATAGAGGAGGTGTCGGCGCGGGGACTAGTCCGGTTGATGGCCCCTGGCTCGATTTGACCAGTCCTTGATGGGAAGGGGGCACATGAAGGCGGCCGGTACCCTGGTGCCATGGCAGTGGACGGTGACCGGCTCGAGCTGTACCGCGAGATGTGGGAGGACGAACTGGAGGCGGCCGACCTCTACCGGGCGCTGGCCGACTCCGCCGGGGGCCGCCGGGCCCAGGTCCTGAGCCGCCTGGCGGAAGCCGAGGAGCGCCACGCCGCCCACTGGGAGAAGTACCTGCGCGAGGCCGGGGTCACCGACCTGCGCCGGCGGGGCCCCTCGGTGCGGACCCGGCTGCTCTCGGCGCTGGCCCGGCGCTTCGGTACCGATACCGTCCTGCCGCTGGTGCTGCGCCTGGAGGCGGCCGATGCCGCCAAGTACCGCGATGTCCCCGAGGCGCCCGACGCCATGTCCGCCGAGGAGATGGCCCACGGCCGGGCCGTGGCCGCCATGGAGGGCGACTCCAAGGGCACGCAGATCGCCCGCTCCGAAGGTCGCCACCGGGCCAGCGCCGGCGGGGCGCTGCGGGCTGCCGTGTTCGGCGTGAGTGACGGGCTGGTGTCCAACCTGCTGCTGGTGCTGGGCGTGGCCGGCGGCACCTCGAACCGCAACGTGATCCTGCTCGCCGCCCTGGCCGGGCTGCTGGCGGGCGCCTTTTCCATGGCCGCCGGCGAGTGGGTGTCGGTGACGTCCCAGCGGGAGCTCTACGAGCGCGAGATCGAGGTCGAGCGCGAGGAGCTGAGCGCCTTCCCCGAGGAGGAGGAAGAGGAGCTCGCACTCATCTACGAGGCCAAGGGCCTCTCCGAGGAGGAGGCCGCGGCGCTGGCGCACCGGATCATGCGCCGCCCCGAGAGCGCCCTCGACACACTCACCCGGGAGGAGCTCGGTCTCTCGGCCGACGACCTCGGGTCGCCCTGGGTGGCGGCGGGCTCATCCTTCGCCGCCTTCGGCCTGGGGGCGCTGGTGCCGGTGCTTCCGTTCCTCTTCGGGTCGGGGACCGCCGCCCTCGTCGGCGCCGCCGTCGCCTCCGGGGTCACGCTCGCCGGGGTGGGAGGCATGATCGCCCTGCTGGCGGGCCGGAGCCCCGCCCGGGGGGCGGTGCGGATGGTGGGCATCGCCGCCACCGTGGGCGCCGCCAGCCATCTCATCGGCCGGCTCATCGGCGCCAACGTCAACGTCTAAAGCGGCGCCACCCGGAAGCCGGCATCCTCGACGGCCCGGAGCACCTCGGCCCGGTGGGAGGGGTCGCGGGTCTCGAGCGTGAGGTGCACCTCGACCTCGTCCACGGGCAGGGCGACACCCGAGCGGTGGTGCTCGACGTCGACGACGTTGAGGCCGAGGTCGGCCAGCACGCCGGTGAGCCGGTGGAGCTCACCGGGCCGGTCGTGGAGGGCGATGCGGAGCAGGAGGTAGCGGCCGGCGGCGGTGAGCCCGTGGCGGATCACGCGCATGAGCAGGGTGGGATCCACGTTGCCGCCGGAGAGCACGAGGCAGGTGGGCGCGCCCGAGGACTCGGGCAGGAGCCCGCCCAGGGCGGCGGCCAGGGGCGCGGCGCCGGCCGGCTCCACCACCGTCTTGGCCCGTTCCAGGAGCACGAGGAGCGCCCGGGAGATGTCCTCCTCGCCCACGGTGACGACCTCGTCCACCAGGGCCGACACGTGGGCGAGGGTCAGCTCGGACACCCGCTTGTTGGCGATCCCGTCGGCCATGGTGTCGAGCCGGGGCAGGGTGACGGGCCGGCCGGCGGCCAGGGCCGCGGTCATCGACGCCGCCCCCTCCGCCTCGACGCCCACCACCCGGCAGCCCGGCCGGCGGGCCTTGAGGGCGGCCGCCACCCCGCTGATCAGGCCGCCGCCGCCCACGGCGACGACGAAGGTCTCAGCCTCGGGGGCCTGCTCGGCCAGCTCCAGGCCCAGCGTGCCCTGGCCGGCGATGACGTCGGGATCGTCGAAGGGGGAGACGAAGACCGCTCCGGTGCGGCGGGCGTGCTCCAGCGCCGCTTCCAGGGCGTCGTCGAACACCGTCCCGTGCAGGCGGACATCGGCGCCGTAGCCCCTGGTGGCCTGCACCTTGGGCAGCGGGGCGGTGGCGGGCATGAAAATGGTGGCGGTGACGTCCAGCAGGGAGGCGGCCAACGCCACCCCCTGGGCGTGGTTCCCAGCGCTGGCGGCCACCACGCCCGCGGCCCGCTCGGCGTCCGTCAGCCGGCAGATGCGGTGGTAGGCGCCCCGGATCTTGAACGACCCCGTGCGCTGCAGGTGCTCGGCCTTGAGGACCAGGGGCAGTCCGGTCAAGCGGGAGAGGTGCTCGCTCCGCTCGACCGGGGTGCGCCGCAGCACGGGGGCGACGAGGCGCCGGGCGGCCTCGATCTCCTCCAGGCTCACCAGGCGGGGTGCGGGGGACAAATCTGCGTCGATGGCCAGGAAGCGGATGCTACCGGGCGGGTGCTCCCAAGAGCCCCGGTACCATCCGAAGGGTGTCCGAGGGCGAGCCGAATGGAGTGAGCGCCATGCGCCCGTCCCGGCGGATGGTGGCGGCCGCCCTGGCCGTGGCCGGGATCGTGGCCCTGGCCCTGGCCATGGCCGCCGGCGGCAACGACGGCCAGGAGACGGCGGCGACGTCGCCCACGGCGTCGGGCGCGTCGTCCTCGTCCGGGCCGGACACCACCACCGGCTCGGGCACGGCCACGTCGGCGCCGGTGGGGGCCTCCTCGTCCACCACCACGGTCGCCAAGGTCCCGACGGCACCGTGGCGGGCCCCCGCCGTGCCCCGGTCCCAGGTCCCGGCCGAGTTCCTCGAGGTGTGGGAGCGGGCCGCCAACCGCTCGACCTGCGGCCTGCTCGTTCCCACCGTCCTCGGCCCGCAGTTGGAGGGGGCACTGGCCAAGACCTCCGATGTCGAGAACGACGCGGGCTGGAACATCCGCTACCGCAAGGCGGGCGCCATCGTCGAGGTGCTGGGCCTCTTCGACAAGGACGCCCGGCCCGAGGAGCAGAAGCCCGCTGCCTTTTCCAAGACGTGGGCCGACGGCTCCGTGGCGCAGTACGGACCGGACAGCCCGGGGGGCCCCTTCGGCGACAACCCCGACCCCGAGGCGACGGCCAACGAGGCGGTGCTGGTGGTGACGGGTCAGCGTTGCGCCTACCGCATCTACGACACGCTGGGGAAGACCCACCTGGAGATGGTGTTCGAGGGCCTCCGCTTCGCCGAGGGCACCGAGTAGCGGCGTTCCGTCAGCGGCCGGGTTCCAGGTAGATGAAGCCGGCGCCCTCGTCGCGGAAGTCGATCCCGGCGGCGGTCAAGGCGGCGTCCCAGTCGCCCTGCACCTCGGGATTGGTCTCCTCCATGCCGTGGTCGGCGACGACCAGGAAGGCGGTGTCGTCCCAGGCGCCGGCGGCCTCCACCGCGGCCAGGATCTCGCCGATGCGGGAGTCGGTGTCGGCCACGGCCGCCGCCGCGATCTCCGACCGGGGCCCCCCGGCATGGAAGGCGGCGTCGGTGAGCTGGAAGCTGACCCACATGAAGGCCGGGAGCTGGGCGTGGTCGCGGCCCAGGTACCGCTTCCGCCACAGGCCGACCGCCTGGTCCATGGCCATGTGGTCGATCATGGTGTTGAAGCGGTAGTCGCCCAGACCCTCGGCGAAGCGCAGCGAGGCGTGGGGCGTGTCCTCCGGCCCCCGGGGGAGGGGCGGGATCTCGCCCCGGCGGAAGAAGTCGAACGTCGACCAGCCGGCGCCGGCGTCGACCGGCTCGTTGACGGCGGCGGTGAAGGCGCCGGGCCGGCCCCGGGTCATGGCTCCGAAGACGGTCTCCACGCCCGGTGCCAGGCGCTGCATGGCCGCCGGCCAGGTGGCGGGGGAGTTGGTGGTGACCACCTCGCCGCTGCCCCGGTCCCACCAGGCGTTGTGGAGGATGTGGTGGTGCCCGGGGTAGGCGCCGGTGAGCACCGAGGTGTGGTTGGCCAGCGTGACGGTGGGCATCCCGGCCATGGCCCCGTGGCGGAAGGCCGTTCCCATGGCCAGCAGGCGATCGACGTTGGGGGCGCCTCCGGCGGCGGCGAGCCGGTAGAGCGTGTTGGGATTGCACCCGTCGAGGAGGAACCCGACCACGTGGCGGGGGCGATCGCCGGGCTCCAGGAGGTCGGTCAGGGCCTCGCCGTCCTGGCGGGCCAGGTAGGCGTCGGTTCGGGGCCGGCCGTCGAGACCCACCCCCGTCCCCGGGCGTAGGCCCAGCAGAGCGGCCAGGGTGGGAGCGACGTCGATGAGGCGGCAGGACCGGTCCACCATCCCCTGGGCCCGCACCCCCCGTCCGGCGAGGATGAACGGGGCCCGGGCCTGGACGGCATCGAGCGATCCGTGCTCGCCCCGGTGGCCTCCCCGGTCCTCGTAGTTGTGGGCGGCGCTGTGCACCACGCACAGGTCGGGGGCCATGGGGCCGTCGAAGAACTGGGCCACCTGCTCGTAGCCGTGGGGATAGGCGTTGTCAGCCCGCGACGGGAACCGGCCCGCAGCTTCGGCATCGAAGCCCACGAAGCGGTCGGCGGCCTGGTCGGCCAGTGGGTCGGCGCCCTCCACCGAGAGCACCTCGTAGGCGAAGGCCCCTCCGGTGCGCCGGCGCCGGAACCGCACGCACCCCTCCGCCGAATGCGCCTCGTAGGCTCCGTCGCGCACGGTGAGCACCATCTCCACCACCGCGGACAGGTCCGGGGCGCACAGCACCTCCAGCGCGGCGGCGGCCGAGCGGGCCCGGGCGGTGCCGGGGCCGGCGGTGCGGGGCGGCGGGACGATGTCGGCGGTCACTGCTCATTGGTTCGACCGGCCTGCTCGTTGCCCCTCCTCCGGGCTGCGCTGATAACCTCTTGGGTCGGTTCGAACACCGACGGTGTCGGACTCCTCACAAGTCGATGAAAGGACCGCGCGGGTGCGCACCTTCTCTCCCAAGTCAGCTGACATCACCCGCGCCTGGCACGTGGTCGACGCCGAGGGCCTGGTCCTCGGCCGCCTGGCCAGCGAGGTGGCCCGGGTCCTGCGGGGCAAGCACAAGCCCATCTACGCCCCGCACGTGGACACCGGCGATTTCGTGGTCGTGGTGAACGCCGCCCGCATCGCCATCGATCCCAAGAAGGGTGCCGACAAGCGGTACTACCGGCACTCCGGGTACCCGGGCGGGCTGCGCTCCGAGAGCCTGGCCGAGCTCATGGCCCGTGACCCCGAGCGGGTCGTCCGCCTGGCGGTGAAGGGCATGCTGCCCAAGGGCCCCCTCGGCCGGAAGATGATCAAGAAGCTGAAGATCCACGCCGGCCCCACCCATCCCCACTCCGCCCAGCAGCCGCAACCGCTGGTGCTGCCCTACGCCCGGCGCGCCCGCACCGCCTAGGAGGATCGTGCCCAAGCCCCTCATCCAGACCACCGGACGGCGCAAGGAGGCGGTGGCCCGCGTGCGGCTCCGCCCCGGCAGCGGCATCATCCGCTGCAACGGGCGTCCCTTCGAGGGGTTCTTCCCCAACGCCACCCACCGCATGATCGTCACCGAGCCCCTGCGCCTCACGCAGACGGCCGATGTCTACGACGTGGACGCCACCCTGGACGGCGGCGGGGTCAGCGGCCAGGCCGGCGCCATGCGCCTCGGCATCGCCCGGGCGCTGGTGACCCTCGACCCGGACCTGCGACCCCAGGTCAAGAAGGCCGGCCTCCTGACCCGGGACGCCCGGGAGAAGGAACGGAAGAAGTACGGCCTCAAGAAGGCCCGCAAGGCGCCGCAGTACTCCAAGCGCTGAGCTGCCCGCCATGACCCTGCGCTTCGGCACCGACGGGGTGCGGGGTGTGGCCAACGTCGATCTGACCCCCGAGCTGGCCGTCGCCCTCGGACGGGCGGCGGCGCGCGTTCTGGGTATCGACCGGCCCTTCGTCGTCGGCCGGGACACCCGGCGTTCAGGGCCGATGCTGGAAGCGGCGCTGGTGGCCGGCCTCACCGCCGAAGGCGCCGACGTCGAGGTCGGCGGCGTGCTGCCCACGCCCGCCGTGGCCTGGCTGGCCCAGACGGGAGACCGGCCGGGAGTGGTGATCTCCGCCAGCCACAACCCCTTCCCCGACAACGGCATCAAGTTCTTCGCCCGGGGCGGGCGCAAGCTGACCGACGAGGTCGAGTCCCGCATAGAAGCCGAGCTGGCCGGCCTGCTGGCCGGTCCGCCGGTGGCGGGGCCGGCGGGCGCCGGCGTGGGGACGGTCGAGCAGGCCGACGACCCCCTCACCACCTACGGCGCCCATCTGGAGGCGGCGTTGGAGGGCCGGCGCCTCGAGGGTCTCCACGTGGTGGTCGACTGCGGTCACGGCGCCGCCTCCGCCGTGGCCTTCTGGGTCCTGTACCGGCTCGGGGTCAAGGTCGAGGTGCGCAACGCCTCGCCCGACGGCACCAATATCAACGACGGCTGCGGCGCCACCTCGCCCGCCGGCCTCCAGTCCGAGGTCGTGGCCTCCGGCGCCTCGGCCGGCCTCGCCTTCGACGGCGATGCCGACCGGCTCATCGCCGTGGATGAGAAGGGTGCGCTGGTCGACGGAGACCACCTGCTGGCCATCGCCGCCCTCGACCGGCGCCAGCGCGGCCTCCTCCGCCACGACGCCGTGGTCGCGACGGTGATGGCCAATCTCGGGTTCCGCCGGGCCATGGCCGTCAACGGGATCCGGATGGTGGAGACCCAGGTGGGCGACCGCTACGTGCTCGAGGCCATGGAAGCGGGGGACATCGTCCTGGGCGGCGAGCAGTCCGGACACCTCATCTTCTCCGACCTGGCTACCACCGGTGACGGGATGCTGTCGGGCCTCGTGCTCCTCGACGTCATGGCGCGCACCGGCCGTCAGCTCTCGGAGCTGGCATCGGTGGTCACCAAGTTCCCCCAGGTGCTGCGCAACGTGCGCGTGGCTGCGCGGGAGAGTCTGGGGGATGCCGCCGCCTTCTGGGCCGAGGTGCGGGCGGTGGAGGCGGAGCTGGGCGACGGGGGCCGGGTGCTGGTCCGGCCCTCGGGCACCGAGCCGTTGGTGCGGATCATGGTCGAGGCCCCCACCGTCGAGGCCGCCGAGGGGTACGCCCAGCGGCTGGAAGCCGCCCTGACGGCTGCGCTGGGTTCGGCCTGAGCGCACTGGGGTAATGTCCGGCGCGCCCGACCGCCGAAGAAGGAGGCCCCATGGCCCGCACGCCGCAAGAGGTGTTCCAGCACCACGCCGAGGCGCTCATCGCCGGGAAGCTCGAAGAGATCGTGGACGACTACGCCGACGACGCCGTCTGGATCACCCCGTCCGAGGTCCTGCGGGGCAAGGACGGGATCCGCCAGGCCTTCACCAAGCTCCTCGCCGACCTGCCCGAGGCCCAGTGGGCGGTTCCCACCCAGGTCTTCGAGGGCAACATCCTGTTCATCGAATGGAGTGCCGAGGCCGCCGACACCAAGGCCGACGACGGAATCGACACCTTCGTCTTCGGCGACGACGGTCAGATCAAGATCCAGACCGTCCGCTACACCCTGCAGCGCAAGACCTGAGGCTCAGCCCGGCGGGCCCGGCCTGAGTCGCCGGAGCAGGGGGATCGCCTCGATCTTCTCCTCGGTGAGCTCATCCCAGCGCACTCCGGCCGGGCTCCGCCGCCGGCCCGGTCTACGGCAGTCGATGACCCGGTCGGGGGTCACGATGAGGTCGAGCCCGACGTCGTGGTCGGTGGTGGGGATCAAGCCGGCCGCCCGCACCTGAAGCTCGTGGACGGTGGTCACCACCAGGGTCGCCGTGCCGACCAGCCCGGCCTCGGCGGCCAGGGCGAACTCGAGATCGGAGAAGCCACCGCCCTTGCCCAGCCGGGCGCCGTCCTCGCCCGCAGCCACACATCCGGCCACCACCAGGTCGACGGGCTCCAGCTCTTCCAGCGCCACCGGCCGGGCCGACTTCGACGCCCCCTTGATGGAGCTGGCGGCCCGGGGCGAGCCCTCCAGGTGGGCGGGATCGAGGAGGAAGAACGGCTCGGGCCCGGCCAGGCGGGGGACGGCCATGAACAAGGTCTTGCCGTCCTCCAGCGCCCGCTGGCGGACGGGCCACTGCGGCGAGTCGGGATTGGACTTCACTGTGCCCGCCCCGTGCCAGGCGTCGGTGCCCCGGAGCCGCTCGGCCGCCGTCTCGGCGCCGGTGAAGTTGGGGATGCGCCCGTCGGCGCCGGGAAAGCGGGCCACCCGGGCCGCGGTCAGAGCGGCCCACACTTCCTCGCGCAGGGCGGCCTTCTGATCCAGGAGGTCCGCCGGCCCCCCGGCGTCAACGTCGTGGCGAGGGCGGGGATGCCGGGGCATACCCGGAGACGTTAGGACGGGGGAGTGGCGGTGCGGTTGGCGGCGGCGGGCCAGCCGATGGTGTGGACCTGGTGGAACCAGGGGTCGTCGGACGCCACCTTGTAGGCGGCCAGGGACTCGGGCGACGACATGATCCGCCAGTCGCCGTGCTTCCCGTAGTTGACGTCGAAGTAGACGACCGCGGCCACGTCGGAGTAGACGCCGCACCAGGGGCACTCCGGCGTCCGGTGCTTCTGCTGGAAGGCGTCGTGGGCCACCCGGAACCAGTGCGGCTTGGCCTCAGGGTCGTCGGGCTGCTCCTGGGCGCCGTACTCGCCGATCATGATGGGCTTGGGGTGCTGGCGGGCGAAGACCATGAACTCGTCGAAGATCTCGACCACGAACCGCCACCGGTCGCCCTGGTTCCGCTTGGAGACGCCCCAGTTGTAGCCATCGGAGGCGATCCAGTCGACGGTGTCGTCGCCGGGATAGAAGAAGGGAGCCGGAGGCTTGCCGCCCGTGTACTTGCGGGCGTCCTTGAACCCGGCGGCGTTCGGGGTCCACACCCAGATGACGTTGGTGGCGCCCTCGGCCTTGAAGATGCCGTGCATGCGCCGCCAGGCGGCGATGAACTTCTCCGGGCCCTTGACCTCCCACTGCTTGCGGTCCCCGTCCATCTCCCAGCAGTAGCGCATGAAGAACTCATGCCCGAAGGCCTTCATGACCTGGGCCGTCTTGCGGATGACCTCGTCCAGGGACCCGTTGTTCACCTTGTCGCTGTCGGTGCAGCCCCAGCCGACCAGGGGGATGCGGCCGTGGTCGACGTCCCACGTCTCCATCCACGACATGCTCCCCGCCTTGGCGAACTCGTCGAACTCGCCGTAGTAGCGGTTGTTGATGTCGAGCCGACGCCCCAGGGCCTGTTCCAGCTTGGTGATCCCCTGCTCCTCGGGCT